>JAKQKE010000032.1 GCA_029560805.1 Spirochaetota bacterium | reverse complement strand
AAGGAGGGCGGCTGGGCTGTAGCGGTCTACCCCCCGGACGACGACGCGGCCGCCGAGAAGACCCGGCGCCTCGTCGACCTGGGCCGCGCCAAGGTCGCCGCCCCGGCTGACTACTCGGAAGGCTCGAGCCTCGAGCTGCGCGTCCAGGCGATCGTCGATTATATCGAGGCGGGTTGCCGGATACGATGAGCGCCAGAGGTCTCGACGGCCGAACCTTGCGGGCCTAGCCTCGCCGACAGTGCCATACAGCCCGATTCCAGCGCCTCGCGCGGGAACGCGCGCCAAAAAAACCGCCCCCCGAGGGGGGCGGCCACGGATCGCCCACGCGCGGGCGGGATGCTACTTACTTCTTGATGTTGTAGAACGCCTTCATCCCCGGATACTCCGCGATGCCTTCCATCGCGTCCTCGATGCGCATCAGCTGGTTGTACTTGGCGATGCGGTCGGTGCGCGACATCGAGCCGGTCTTGATCTGGCCGGTCTCGCAGGCGACGGTGAGGTCGGCGAGGAAGGTGTCCTCGGTCTCGCCCGAGCGGTGCGAGACGACGGCGGTATAGCCGGCGCGCTTGGCCATGTTGATGGCCTCGATGGTCTCCGTGACGGTACCGATCTGGTTGAGCTTAATGAGGATGGAGTTGCAGGCGCCCATCGCGATGCCCTTCTCCAGGCGCGCGGTATTGGTGACGAAGAAGTCGTCGCCCATGATCTGGATCTTGCCGCCGAGGGCTTTCGTCAGCTTAACGTAGCCTTCCCAGTCGTTCTGGTCCAAGCCATCCTCGATGGAGACGATGGGGTACTTGGCGACCCACTTGGTGTAGATCTCGATCATCTCGTCGGCGCTGAAAAGCTTGCCGGGGTTCGACTTCCAGAACTTGTAGCCCTTCTTGTCGCCCTCGTCGAACAACTCGGAAGAGGCGCAGTCGAGCGCAATGGCTATCTGCTCGCCGGGGCGATAGCCGGCCTTCTCGATGGCCTTCATGATGTAGTCGAGGGCCTCCTCGTTGCCGAGGTTCGGAGCGAAGCCGCCCTCGTCGCCGACGGAGGTGTTGTGTCCGTCGGACTTGAGGAGGCTCTTGAGGTTGTGGAAGACCTCGGCGTTCATGCGCACGGCCTCGCGGAAGCTCTCGGCGCCGACCGGCATGATCATGAATTCCTGGAAGTCGATCTTGTTGTCGGCGTGCTTACCGCCGTTGATGATGTTGGACATCGGCACGGGCAGGAGCGTCGTGTGGGCGCCGCCCAGGTACTTGTAGAGGGGTACGTCAAGATAGTCGGCGGCCGCCCTGGAGACTGCCATCGACACGCCAAGTATGGCGTTGGCGCCGAGCTTGGCCTTGTTCTCGGTGCCATCCAGGTCGATCATGGTGCGGTCGATGTCCACCTGCTCGGTGCAGTCGAGGCCGCAGATCTCGCCGGCGATGACGTTGTTGACGTTCTCGACGGCCTTGAGCACGCCCTTGCCCAGGTAGCGCTTCTTGTCGCCGTCGCGCAGCTCCACGGCCTCGTACTCGCCGGTCGAGGCGCCGGAGGGGACAGCGGCGCGGCCGAGGGTGCCGTCCTCGAGGACGACGTCCACCTCGATGGTGGGATTGCCGCGGGAATCGAGGATCTCGCGGGCTTCTACGTATTCGATGATGCTCATGACGGGCTCCTTAACGCTGAGGATGACGACGAGCCGGCGAGCCGGCCCCGATGCAGTACTATCGTGTATTCTCGAACAGTAACTTTTTTAGGTACCACAGTCAAGGATAGTCGCGAGCTTGCATGCCTTTGAGTCTATCGCTCGCCGAGCTCGCCGAGCATCCCGTCGGCGACGCGCATACCAGAGGCCCAGGCGGCGGTTATTCCGCGGCTCGTGCCGGCGCCGTCGCCCGCCAGGTAGAGGCCGGGCGCCGCTCGGAAGCTGGCCGGGTCCTGGAAGACCGGCTTGTTGGCGTAGGTCTTGATCTCCGGGTAGTACAGCACCGTGCTCGGGTGCAGCACGCCCGGCACTATCGTGTCCAGGCTCTTGAGGGCGTTCCAGAGCGCGCGCATCACCTTGGCCGGCACCGCCAGACCGAGGTCGCCGGGCGTGCAGGACGGCAGCGTCGGCGCGAAGTCGTACAGGTCGCCCGTGAAGGCCTCGCGGGTGGAGCGCCGGCCGAGGCGGAAGTCGCCGACGCGCTGCATGATCGGGCGCCCGCCGCCCAGGAGCATCGCCTGGGCGCCGAGCGCGCGAGCGTAGGCCTGGCCCGAGGCGAGCGGCTCGGTCAGCGCTATCGTCTTGAGCATGGCGAAGTTCGCGAGGCCATTGGCCGGCCGGTCCTTGGACCAGGCGTGGCCGTTCACCGAGTACCAGGCGCCCGCCTCGTCCTCGTACCGCTCCTGCACGACATGGGCCGCGCGGGAGTTGGTACAGAAGGTACGGACCTTCTTGGGGAACAGGAACTTGGGGTCGTAGTAGTCCTTGACGATGGGATAGCGGTCCTCGCGCAGCTCGACGCGCACGCCGACGTCGACCACGTTGTCGACGAAGGGCACGCCGTTAGCGCGCATCACGTCCTGCAGGAAGGCGAAGCCGGCGCGGCCCGGGGCGACGAGGACCGCCCTGAACGACAGCTCCCGGCGGTCGGTGACGATGACCCGGGAAGCCGCGTCCACCGACAGGACGGTCTCGTCGAGAGACGGGGCGGCGCCGCGCCGCTCGAGGTCGGCGACGAGGCGCTTGATCAGCGCCAGGCCGCCGTCGGTGCCCAGGTGGGCCTGGCGTATCTCGAGCAGGCTACAGCCGAGGCGCTCGGCGCGGCGCGCGTACACGTCGACGTCGTAGCGGCCCATGATCTCTGGCGACAGGAAGGCCTCCACCCGTTCCAGATAGCGCTCGGCGCCCGCCCGGTCCCAGTCGTCCTCCGGGAAGCCGACAGGCCAGCTGAAATTCATCTTGCAGTCGTTGCGGAGGCCGCCGGAGGAGTATTGGTTGCGGTCGACGAGGGCTAGGCGAAGGCCGGGTCGGGCCTCGAGGAGGGAGAAGGCCGCGCCGAGTCCGGCGGGTCCGGTGCCGATGATGGCTACGTCGTAGTGTTCCATACCGGTACCGCATGCTAGCAGATGCGCCGGCCTTGTACTAGCGCTCCAGCCGCCTGCGGGTCTCGCCCTCGAGCGCCTCGAGCTGGGCTTTGGCCTCCGGCGAGACGAACAAGTTGAGCACCTGGAGGAGCCCAAGACCCGGCTTGCGCAGGCCGGGCCGGTTGAAGTAGCGAACGAAGGTCATCGGCCTGCCGTCGACGACAACCGGCGCCAGGTAGGTGGACGTATAGTGCTCGAAGGAGCGGTCGTCCAGGCTGTCGAGCATCAGGCTCCGTATCCCGACCGCCCCGCCGTCCAGCCGATCCACGGCCGTCAGGAAGACCGACTCGTAGCTGATCTCGATGCCGAGGACGCGGAAGCCCGACTTGTAGTATATCTCGACGCCGTCGGGGCCTCGTCGCCGGACGGTCGCCGCGAGTATATGCGGAACGTAGCCGGGCGCCGCCTCGAAGTCCACCAGGGCGGCGGCCATCGCCTCGAGGGGCAGATCGTAGACGGCCACGACATCGACATAGCCGGCGAGCCGCCTCTCGTCGCCGTCCTTGAAGATGTAGTTCACCGTGCCGAGGAGGGTCGGCTTGCCGACTATCGACGCGAGCGCGAGCCCGTCGGGGACGCCGTAGAGCAGGGCCGCGGCCGCCTCCTGCGGGGTGCCTGCCGGAGCGCGCCTGGCCGAATCCGCGGCCCCCGGCGCCCATCCGCTCGGCGCGGGGTCGGCGCCGACCATCGCGCTGGCCGCGAACAGCATCGCGGCGGCCAGCGAGGCGAGGCGCCGCGCCTCGGCCATCGCTAGCTCCCGCCCCCGGCTATGATGCCGAAGACCCGGTCCAGGTCGTCCATCGAGAAATAATCTATCGTGATCGAGCCGCGCGAGGCGTCACCCCGGATCGCCACCTTGGTACCGAGTCGGCCTATCAGGTCCTGCTCGATGGCCGCCAGGTTCGGGTCGAGCGGCCGCGGCTCGGCCTGCTTGGCCGGCTTCTTGTCGGCCGGCTTGCCGCCCGAGTTGCAGGCGGCCGCGAGGGCCTCGGCCTCGCGCACGGAGATGCCGTCGTCCACGGCCCGGCGCAGTATGGTCCGCCTATGGGCGGGGTCTACGGCCGATAGGATGGCGCGGGCGTGGCCGGCGCTGATCGCGCCGGAGCGCAGGGCCTCCATCGCGTCGGCCGGCAGGCCGAGCAGCCTGAGCGCGTTGGCCACCGCGGGGCGGCTCTTGCCAACCCGCTCGGCCACCTGGTCCTGGGTCAAGCCGGTGGCCTCCATCAGCTGACGGTAGGCCTCGGCCTCGTCTATCGGGTTGAGGTCTTCGCGCTGCACGTTCTCGACGAGGGCTATCTCGAGCCGCTTCTCGAGGCCGTATTCCTTGACGATGGCCGGCACCTCGGCCAGCCCGGCCAGCGTGGCCGCCCGCCAGCGGCGCTCGCCGGCGACGATGCGATAGCCGCCGGAGCCGTCGGCTTCCAGGATGAGCGGCTGGATGACGCCGTGGCGCCGTATCGAGTCGGCCAACTCGGCTATCGACTGGTCGTCGAAGCGTTTACGCGGCTGATCGGCGCTCGGGGAAACCCTGGACAGCGGCACGGATGCCACGCCGCCGTCTGTGCGGCCCGCGTCGGACTTGGGAGACTCGGGGGCGCTCTCCGGAATCAGGGCCTCGAGCCCCTTACCCAGTCCGTACTTAGCCACGGGCGAGAACCTCGGCGGCTAGCTTCTCGTAGCTCTTGGCGCCTATGCAGGCCGGGTCGTACAGGCAGATCGGCACGCCGTGGGAGGGCGCCTCCGACAGCCTGACGTTGCGCGGGATGATGGTGGAGAAAACCCGTTCGCCGAAGTAGCTGGAGACCTGCTGCACCACGTCCTGGGCCAGCCGGGTCCTGGAATCGTACATGGTGAACAGGATACCGGTTATCTTGAGGCCCGGGTTCATGCCCTTCTGGACGAGCTGGATGGTCTGCAGGATGAGCGACAGCCCCTCGAGCGCGAAGTACTCGCACTGGAGCGGTATGAGCACCTCGTTCGCTGCCGAAAGGCCGTTGAGCGTCAGCACGCCGAGAGATGGGGGGCAGTCTATCAGGATGAAGTCGTAGTCGCCCCGGACCGGCGCCAGCGCATTCTTGAGGTAGTCGTCGCGTCCCTCCTTGTCGACGAGCTCGACGGTGGCGCCGGACAGAGCGATCGACGACGGGGCCAGGAACAGGCCGTCCACCTTGGTCGGCTTGATCACGTCGCGCATGGCCGCGCGGCCGGAGATGACGTCGTAGGCGCCCGGGGCCGCCTTGTCGCCGCCGACGCCGCTGGTCAGGTTGGCCTGCGGGTCGAAGTCGACGAGCAGCGTACGCTTGCCGGCGCGGGCGAGGTAGGCTCCGAGGTTGATCACGGACGTCGTCTTGCCGACGCCGCCCTTCTGGTTAACGAATACAATTATCCTGGACATCGTTCGTCCTTGGGGTTCTCAGGTATAGATCAGGATAGCATGGAAAGCGCGGCAAGGGCTACGGCATACGATCGACTATCGCCCGCGCTTGCGGATCGGGGCCAGCCCGGGTTAGTGTTGCGAAGCTTAGGTACGAAGGCGGGCACGGTGGACAGACGGGCGTACGACAGGTTCAGCGAACTCAGGGACGAGTTCAAGGCGCGGGTCGCCGCGTGGTCCGCCGCCCTGCCCGGCTTGGCCGACGCCCAGAGGCGCCTGGCCGTGGAGACCGGCGATACCGGCTACGCCGTCGAGACTCCGATAGTCTACAACCGCGCGCTCGACGAGGTCGGGCCGGGAGACGACATCGCGTGGCTGGTGGTGGCCGACAACCCGGGCAAGCGCGAACAGGAAGCTGCCATGAACCGCTACCTGGTCGGCCGGTCCGGTCAGGCCGCCGAGCGCTTCTTCGCGCGGGAGCTCGGCATCGACTTCAGGCGCCAGGTTGTCGTCGTCAACAAGACCCCGGTTCATACCCCGAAGACGGCCCAGCTGCGCAAGCTTGCCAGGATCATACCCAAGGCCGGGCCGGTGCTCGAAGAGAGCCAGCGATATATGGCGGCCCTCGTGCCCGAGCTGCAGGCCTGCCTCGGGGCGAGAGTCTGGGTGATGGGCCTATCGGAGCTGCGACCCAAGGGCCTCTTCGAGGCCTGGCGGGCCGCGCTGAACGAGGCCTACCGCCTGGCCGACGCCGACGCGCTCGGGCGCAGCCTGCCAGCGCCGTCGAAGGGGCTGTACGGCTTCAACCATTTCTCGATGGGTAGCTTCGCGACCGATCTCAAGCGACGACGGGCGTCGGGAGAGCCCGTCGTCGACGCGGTACTGCGCATCGGCGCCGAGAACCGCCCTAGGCTGCTCGACCTATCCACGGACGCCCCTTTTTTGTAGTATCGACGTTGGCCAGAGCGCCCTCGATCATCGCCGACTCGGAGAATTACCCCATGCGATCGCCCGCCACCCGCGTACTAGTCCTGATGCTCGCCCTCGGCACCGCCCCAACCTGGGCCCAGACCCTCGCGGGGGCCTCGGACGGCCTCTACCGTGTCGAAGGCCCGTCCAGGGCCACCCGCCTGCTGTCCGGCGTCGAGGTCAAGAAGATCGTCAGGGCCGGTGATGGCTTCTATTTCATGACCAGCCGCGGCGTGCTGTACAGCCGCGACCTGGCCGGCTTCGAGGAGCGCAACGCAGGTTTCCCGGTCAAGACGATCAAGACCTACGCCGACGGCAAGAAGGGCTTCGAGACGGAGGTACAGGAGCTCAAGGACCTGGAGGCCGACCCCTACGATCCAGCGACGCTCGTCGCCTGCACCAAGGATCAGGTCTTCCTGACCCGAGACGGCGGCTTGAGCTGGAAGGCCTATCCGTCGCCGGCCCCCCAGCCGGGCATGAAGGCGGTGGCCGTCACGAGCATGCCCGAGCTGCTCGTCTTCGCGTCGCACCCGATCAAGGGACCCTTCGTGATGGCCGGTTCGGGCACCTGGCGCGAGATTGGCGGCGACCTTGGCCGCAGCGACCCCTCGGGCGGTCCCGACGAGATATCGGACATCGTCGTCGAGGCAGGCGCCGACGGCCCCGTCGTCTGGGCGGCCAACTCGTTCCTGCCCAGGCTCTACCGCTACGACCACTCGGCGCGCGCCTTCAGGGTCCAATACGCGGGCCGAGAGGATTTCGCTTCGTACGACTCGCTGATGCCGCGAGCCGACGGCGTGCTGTTCGTAGCCGACGGCCAGGTGATGCGCCTGGACAGGCAGCGAGGCGCCGTGACCAAGGCCGTCAGCGAGACGAACGCCGTCCTGACGGCCGCCTCGGCCGTCGGGACGCAACTCGAGTCGCTCTACCTGCCCGGCGCGGCAGGCTCCCCGTCGCCGGCGATGAGCCTTTCTGAACTGTGGCTCGTCGCTTTCCATGACGACAAGCCCCACCGCGAGGCCGCCGACGGCCGCCACGGCATCTACCTGCAGACCGGCTTCATGGTCCGCGCCGACAGCCGCGCCAAGTACGACGCGTTGCTCGACGAGCGCGGCCTCGACACGGTCGTCGTCGACCTCAAGGACGATCTGGGGCGCCTGCGCTTCGAACCGCGCGATCCCTTGGTCAAGGCGATAGGCCGCGCGGTCAACCCGCTCGACGTGGAGGACTTCGTCGGGGAGATGAAGGCCAAGGGCCGCTACCTCGTCGCCCGCATCGTCGTCTTCAAGGACCAGCGCCTCCACGAGTACCTGGGCGGCGCCTACGCGGTCTGGGACAGGAAGGAAAACGCCCCCTGGCGCGGCTACGAGCTTGAAACGAAGGCGGTCCCGGTACCGACGCCGCCTGGGGCCCCGCCGTCCTCCGCGGCGCCGGCGATGACCAGCGTCACCGAGCGCAGGTATTACGGCGAATACTGGGTCGATCCGTACTCCGAGAAGGTCTGGGAGTACAACGTAGCCATAGCCCGGGAGATTATCGCCCGGGGCTTCGACGAGGTCCAGTTCGATTACATACGCTTCCCGACCGATGGCGCCAACCTCGGCGACGCCAGCTACCGCTGGAAGGACCCGGGCATGGACATGGAGAGCGCGCTCATGTCCTTCCTGTCCTACGCCAGGCGCAACATAGACGCGCCGATCAGCATCGACATCTACGGCGCCAACGGCTGGTACCGCTCCGGCGTCCGCACCGGCCAGGACGTCGAGCTGCTCGCCCGCTACGTCGACGCGATCTGCCCGATGTTCTATCCCTCGCACTTCGAGCAGGGCTTCATGGCCCACGCGCCGGCGGAGCTACGCCCCTACCGCATCTATAAGATAGGCACGCTACGCAACTCGTACATCGCCAGGAAGCGCGTGGTCGTCCGGCCCTACGTGCAGGCCTTCTACCTGAACGTGCGCTACGACCGCGAGTACTACTCACCGGCCTACGTGGCGCTCGAGGTGGACGGCGTACGCGACGCGTCGAACGAGGGCCTGTTGTACTGGAATAACTCCGGAAGGTACGACGATATACCGACGCTGAAGCGGGGCGCCGACCGGCGCATCGTCTCCAAGCCGGAACGGAGCGTGCTGGACTGAGGCGGAGCCGGCTCGCGGCCCCGCCCGGCCCATCCTAGTACCCCAGGTCCTCGCCGACGACGATGACCGTGAAGTCGGTACCGCCCGGCCGCTTGCGCAGTATCTGGTAGATCCGGCAGATCCTCGTGTCGCCGTCGCAGTCCATGCAGGCGCCCGCCTTGACGCAGGGGTTCGGCCGGTCGAGCCGCTTGTTGTTCATCGGGGCGGCGCTGGTCTCGATGCGGGCGAAGGCTTCGTCGAGGTCGCGGACGACCTTGTTGATCCCGACCACCACGACCGTCTTGGCCGGACCGAAGCTGAGCGCCGCCACGCGGTTGCCCGTACCGTCGACGTTGACTATCTCGCCGTCGAGCGTCACGGCGTTCGACCCGGAGACGAAGACGTCGCTCGTGAGTTGGCGCCGAAGTATGGCGCCCTTGGCCTCGGGCGCCAGCCCGGGGGCGTTATGATCCAGGAGTTCGCAGCCGGCCGCCGCGGCCCGGCCCTGCACGCCGATGGCCTTGACGGTCATCGAGCCGCCGAAGCCGACGCTCGCGCCCTTCTTGAAATGCTTGGCGACGAGGTCGGCCGCCTCGGCACCGGTTCTAACGTATACCGCGTCGAAGCCGTTCTTCTTGAGCGCCTTGACGGCCGCCTCGCCGAGCGTATCGTTCCTCCACATCCTGATGGCGTCCATAGCATCCTCCTGGGTTCGATATAGTAGGGATGAGCACTACAATCCGATTATACCCTAAGGAGCCGTTTCTCGCTCGAGCGATTCGAGGTACGCGAGCGCTTCGGCGCGCGAGGCGCCGCACATCTCGGGCTCGGGCCGTAGCGACGAGCAGACCGCGGGTCGCTCCGGTAGGCCGAACAGCGCGCATCGGTAGTCGTCGCCAAGCTGGGGGCAGGGGACGCCGGCCGGCTTACCGTTCGGGAGGCCCGGTATGGGCGACGATACGGACGGGGCGACGCAACACGCGCCGCAACCTGGCCTGCATTCCATGGTCGCTCCCGTTCGGAGAAGATACCGGCAGAGGGGCTCGAACCCTCACGCCCTCGCGGGCAGCAGATTTTGAGTCTGCCGTGTATACCATTTCACCATGCCGGCAGTGAATGGAGAGCCTCTTCTTGTACTACGCCCCCGGACGGCTCGTCAAGGCGACCACCGAACGTCGTGATATCCGTATACCCCGAAGCCCCCGAAACCCTTTTCGCTTGCCCGTCAAGGCGCTCCCGGGTACACTGTAGCGATGGACGGCCAGGTAAGGCGCACCGGCGAGGGTATCGACGGCGCCGCGGATCTACTCGAAGTCGTGACGAACGCCGAACCGCTCGAAAGCATCCCGACCGCGCCGTCGACGGCGGATCGCGCGCCGTCGAGCGCCGAACGCATGTCCATACGGCGCTACGAGGCGCTGTTCAAGGGGCTCGTACAGCACGCCTCCGACGTGGTGCTCATACTCGAGTCCGATGGCCGCGTGCGCTTCTGCGGGCCGAGCGCCCGCTCGCTGCTCGGCTACGCGCCCGAGGAGATCGAGGGGCGGGACTTCTTCTCGCTGGTCGGCGAAGGCTTCGCAGCGGAGCAGCGAGCCATGTTCTCGTCGAACCTGGTCGCGGAGCACCCCACCTTCACGGCCGGGTTCCCGATGCGCAAGGCGGACGGCACCGAGATGCCCGTGGAGGCGGCCGCGTCGAACTACCTGCGGAACCCGGACATCGTCGGCGTCATCATGACGCTACGCGACGTATCCAGGCAGAAGAAGGCCGAGGAGCGGGCGCTGTTCTACGAGTACTTCGACCCGCTGACCAAGCTACCGAACCGCGAGTCCTTCGTCCGCGACGTAGACCGCAACGTATCGATCGCGATGAACCGCGGCCGAGTCTTCGGCGTGATGGCGCTCGGGCTGGACCGCTTCAAGATGGTCAACGACATGTACGGCACGAAGACCGGCGACGAGGTGCTCAAGAGCGTGGCCGGGGCGCTGCGAGCCTCGTTCCGCAACGACGACGTCGTCTCGCGCTACCGCGGAGACAAATTCCTTGCACTTTTCCCTGACATCAAGTCGCAGGACCACATCAAGGAGATCATAGCCAAGGCGCGCGCCGCCTTCATCGACCCCATCCCGATCGGCCTCGGCCAGAAGCTCAACCTGTCGGCGTCGATGGGAGTCGCGTTCTTCCCGAACGACGGCAAGGACGCCGCAGAGCTGGTACGCAACGCCGAGACGGCGCTGTACATGGCCAAGGAATCGGGCCGAGACGGATACCGCCTGTTCGACGCGAGGCTGAACGGCGAGATCATCGAGCGCCAGCGCATCGAGAGCGACCTCGGCCAGGCCATAGGCGAGCGGCGCTTCGAGCCGTTCTTCCAGCCCAAGGTCGACCGCTCGGGCTTCATCGTCGGCGCGGAGGCGCTCGTGCGCTGGCGCCTGCCGAACGGCGACACCAAGAACCCGTCCGAATTCATCGACGTCGCCGAGCGCTCCGGCAACATAGACCGCATCGGCTCGATGATCATC
>JAKQKE010000013.1 GCA_029560805.1 Spirochaetota bacterium | reverse complement strand
GCCGAGGCGCATCCTCGAATTCGCGCGCAAGATGATAGGGCTGTTCAACATAGCCACCCCGTCGCCTGAGACCAGGGTCAAGTTCCTGTCCGGCGGCAACATCCAGAAGACCATCCTGGCTCGCGAGATCGAGTCGTGCGGCTGCCTGCTCGTGGCCGTCTACCCGTCCCGCGGCCTAGACATAGGCGCCACCGAGTCGGTCCGCAAGGAGCTGGTCGCCCAGCGCGACGCGGGCAAGGCTGTACTGCTCGTATCCGAGGACATCGACGAGCTGCTGACCGTGGCGGATACGATAGCCGTTATGTACGACGGCCGGGTCGTCGGCTCCATGCCGGCGGCCGGGGCCGATCCCGAGGAGATAGGCCTTCTCATGGCGGGCGTCGCCCCGTCGGCCGAGGAGGTGAGGGCATGAGCCTGGTATTCGAGAAACGGAAGTCGGTATCGAGGACGGCCATCGTCGTCGTCCCCGTCGTGTCGTTCATGGCGTCGCTCGCTCTGACCGGCGCGCTGCTCATGATATTCGGGGCGGACCCGCTGGCCACCTACGCGTCGATGGCCAAGGGCGCCTTCGGATCTGCCCGCGCGTTCACCGAGACGCTCGTCAAGGCGATACCGCTGATGCTGACGGGCCTCGGCGTGGCGCTCGCGTTCAAGCTACGCTTCTGGAACATCGGCGCGGAGGGCCAGCTGACGCTCGCGAGCATCGCGGCCACCTGGGTCGCCCTGTACTGGAACTGGCTGCCCGGCCCGCTCGTGCTGCCGGTTCTGGTCCTGGTCGGCTGCGCGGCCGGGGCGCTCTGGGCCGGCGTGCCGGCGTTGCTCAAGACGCGTCTCAACGTCGACGAGACCCTCGTCACCCTGATGCTCAACTACGTGGCCCTGCTCCTCGCGGAGTTCCTGTACTACGGCCCCTGGCGCGACCCCAAGGGCTTCGGCTTCCCGGGCACGATGGTCTTCCCCAAGGAGGCATGGTTCCCGCGCATAGCCGGCCGCGCGCATATAGGCCTGTACTTCGCCATAGCCGTCGCGCTGATTCTGTGGTTCGTGCTCAACCGCACGCGCTGGGGCTTCGAGCTCAAGGTCATAGGCAACAGCCCCAAGGCCGCGCGCTACCAGGGCATAGCCGTCGAGCGCAACATCATGCTCGCGATCCTGCTGTCCGGGGCCATCTGCGGCCTGGCCGGCGTCGGCGAGGTCGCCGGCATCTCGAGGCGCCTGCAGCAGGGCATGGCGCTCGGCTACGGGTTCACCGCCATCATCGTCGCCTGGATGGCCCAGCTCAACCCGCTGGCCGTGCCCTTCGTCGCCCTCTTGATGGGCGCGCTCCTCGTCGGGGGCGACCAGGTGCAGATGACGATGGGCCTCCCCTCGTCGATAGGCACGCTGATGCAGGGCATGATCCTGTTCCCGATGCTCGCCGGATCGTTGTTCACCGAATACAGGATCAAGCGGATAGGCCCCCAGGCCGTCCGCGAGTCCGAGACAGGAGCCGCCTGATGGGCCTCATAACCTCCCTGCTAGCCATTACGCTACGCGCCGGCACGAGCCTGGTCTACGCGACCATAGGCGAGACCTACACCGAGCGCGCCGGCATACTCAACCTCGGGCTCGAGGGCATCATGCTGATGGGCGCCGTCTCGAGCTTCGCCACGGCTTACTACTCGGGCAGCCTCGCGCTGGCCATCGTCGTCGCGCTGTGCGTCGGAGCGACGCTGTCGCTGATCCACGCCTTCCTGACGGTGACGATGAAGGCCAACCAGGTGGTCTCCG
>JAKQKE010000244.1 GCA_029560805.1 Spirochaetota bacterium | reverse complement strand
GTACCGCGGCGACGTGACGGTGAACGGCGCGGGTACGCCGAGCGACTACCAGAACACGGTGATCCTCGACGGTCTCGTCTACAGCTCGGCCGGAGACACGAGCTTCGGCTCGGACGGCACGGACGCGCTGACCTTGAGCGGGTCGATGGTGTCGCTGGCCGGCGCCGGAGACTACATCGTCAACGCGTCCGTCGGCGGTAACCAGCACCTGGTGGTACGCTCGACCGGAGACACGACCTTCGAGGCCCCGGTGACCTTGACCGCGGTGGATATCTATATCGACGCGGCGATTACAACCCCGACGGTCATAACGCTGAACGACGACCTGTCATGCCGAAACTTCTATTTCTTCCGCGGTAACCTCGATATAGCCTCCGGCGTCACGCTGGCTACGACCGGGGACTTCGTGGCCTTCGGTGGAGCGTATTCGGCGAACGACCCCGATTACGACGTAGCGGATACTCGTTTCGCCTACTGGGCGAGTACGGCCCTGGCCTACGTACCGGGCGGCGGTACCGCCCCGGTCGGCGCGCTTGCTCCAAGCGCTACGGGCGCGGCCTTCGAGGATCTCTCCGGAGCCATCATCGCCGTCGACTCGGACTCGAACAACGTCGGCAATTTCTACATCAACGGCGCGGACATGACGGCGCTCGCCGCCTGGACGCTCAACCTGCCAGTCGGTACCCTGTCCGGGCCTGTCTACAACGCCGGTACGACCGTGACCGCCGGGCAATGGGGCCTGCCGTACGCCGTCGCGTTCAATATGGAAGCGTCTCGCTCTAACGCGGTCGGAAGAACCGTCGCGTCTCCTGTAGCTGGCGCCTCTCCGGATGGCGGAGTTCATCATGCCACCACCAATAGCGGCGGCAATACCGGTTGGAATTTTGACGCCCCGCGCATCGTCTCCGTCGAGACGGTCTATGACGACGTGCTCCGGCTGACCTTCGACCAGGCGATAGAGAATTCGAGCAACGAGATCAACGCCGTAATCGCTAACATTCGTACCGCCGGAGGCACCGTCGCTTTTACCGGAGCCTTCACCGACGCGGAATGCGGTGCCTTGGATTCGACGAACGGAGCGGGGGATCTTTCGACATTCTATATCCAGACGACCAATACGAGCTGGAATACCGACGCGACCGGGGCGTCCGCCGGAGCGGCCCTGAGCACCGACCGCGACGGCGTCCATCAGGCGACCATCCCGAACCTTACCATCCCGCTTGGCCTGCTGCGCGCCGCCGAGGGTAAGGCTTTCGTTCGCAACTATGGTGCTACAGTAGCGGCGAGTACCCAGATGTACGACGGACTTGCAGGCGTCGGCTCCTTCGCCGACGCCTGCCGCCCCGTCCTCGTCTCGGTCGAGATCGGCCAGGACGCGATAGACCACCCCGCGAGCCCCGACCTGCAGGACGCCTGGAACGGCCGCAACTACATCCAGCTCCGCTATTCCGAGCCGGTCGTCGTCGGCGGTCTCGCCGTAGACGCCGCGAACGTTCCGAGCATGGCCAGCTTCGGGGCGGGCGAGTGGGGCGGCGCCCTGTCCGGCGACACGCTCGAAGGCTACGCCGAGTTCGACGGATGGGCCGTGACGATAGCCGCCAGGACCGACAGCTCGAGCGGCCTCGACGCCGCGGCGACGCCCGAGACCATCAACGCCATGTACCGCGACGCGCCGAACGCCTACG
>JAKQKE010000236.1 GCA_029560805.1 Spirochaetota bacterium | reverse complement strand
TGCCAAGATCGTCAAGGGAAGCGACTTCTCCAATCGATCGATAGCGCTCTGCATCGCGGCGAAGTACGCCGATGGGATCCCGTTCGCGCGGGTCGAGAAGATACTCGAGCGCTACGGCCTCGAGATGAGCCGCGCGACGCTGGCGAATCTCGCCATGTCGACGAGCCTCCGCGTCTCGCCTCTCATCGACGCATTCGAACGCGACCTCCGAAGGTCGCCGGTGCTCCTGATGGACGAGACGCCCGTGCAGGTGCACCGGATCTCAGGCAAGCCTTCGACGAGCAAGTCGTACATGTGGGTACGCTACGGTTACCGCGACAAGCGACCAATCGTATCATTCGTCTATCGGCCCGGCCGGTCGAGCGCCACGCCGAACGCGCTCTTGGCCGACTATTCCGGATTCCTCCATACCGACGGCTATGCCGGATATTCGGCCATAGGCCAGAGCCCCGGCGTCGTCCATGTCGGCTGCTTCGCCCATATCCGCCGCAAGTTCTTCGAGGCCTTCGAGTCGGCCGGGAAGCAGGGCGCCGCAGGCGAGATGCTCGAACTGCTCAAGCAACTCTACGCGACCGAGAAGCGGCTCCGGGACAAGCTCGAGTCGGGCAAGCTCGACGACGAGGCGTTCACCGCGACGCGCGCCGTCGCGATGGCCCCGATACTCGAGGCGATCGGCGCTTGGCTACGGAGCAAGGCAGGCGCGTTCCCGCCTAAGACCCTGATCGGCCAAGCCATCTCGTACGCGCTCGGCGAGTATCCGAAAGCCGCTCGATTCGTGGATCATCCGCTCCTGCGCCCCGACACGAACCTGGTCGAAAACCAGATCCGCCCCTTCGTCGTCGGCCGCAAGGGCTGGCTGTTCATGGACTCTCCGTCGGGCGCCACCGCGAGCGCCGCGTTCTACGGCATCATCGCGACAGCGCGACTCAACGGCCACGAGCCGCTACGGTACCTAACCTACGTCTTCGACGAGATCGCTCGCCGGGGAGCCGACGACTCGGTCGACGACCTCTTGCCGTATGCGCTCGATCCTAATGCTCTTCTTCCCGTCAAGACGGGGTGAAATTAGCGGTTA
>JAKQKE010000235.1 GCA_029560805.1 Spirochaetota bacterium | reverse complement strand
AAGTCGAAGGACGAGTACAAGGGCGTCGCGTCCTTCTTCTCGTTCCTTTCCTCCGCCGAGATCCAGGCGTTCTGGCACCAGAGCACCGGCTACCTGCCGATAACGATGGCCGCCTACGATCTGACCAAGTCCCAGGGATTCTACGAGAAGAACCCGGGCCCTGAGGTCGCCATCAAGCAGCTACTCAACAAGGCCCCGACCCCGAACTCGATGGGAATCCGCTTCGGCAACTTCAATATCATCCGCGAGATCGAGGATCAGACCTGGGAGGATATCCTCGCCGGCAAGATCTCCGTCAAGGCCGGACTGGACAGGATGGTTCGCGAGGGCAACGCCAAGCTTCGCGATTTCGAGCGCCTCAATAAGTAATCCGGCTCCGTAACGAGGGGGCGACGCTGTGTCGCCCCCTCGATTCTTACCTCAGGATGCTCCATGGTTCAACAATACGAGTTCAAGGCGAAGTGGCTTCCCTATATCCTGGTGCTGCCGCAGATGGTGATCGTCTTCGTGTTTTTCTTCTGGCCGTCGTTGCAGGGTCTATGGCAGTCCTTTTTCCTGCAGGATCCCTTCGGCGGGCAGGTCATTTTTGTGGGCCTCGAGAACTACATCAGGCTCTTCACCGATCCGGGTTACTCGTACGGGGAATCCTTCGGGGTATCGGTCGCCTTCGCCGTGTGCGTAGCCGCCCTGTCGATGATACTGGCGCTGTTCCTTGCCACCCAGGCCAACAAGAAGATACGCTTCTCGTCGTTCTATAAGACGATGATGATCTGGCCGTACGCGGTGGCGACCATGGTCGCCGGCGTGCTATGGCTGTTCATGTTCAACCCGAACGTCGGCATAGTCGCCTGGTTCCTCAAGAACCGTTTCGGCGTCGAGTGGCAGCATCTGCTCAACTCCGGGCAGGCTTTCCTGCTGGTCACCCTGGCCGCGAGCTGGAAGCAGATATCGTACAACTTCGTCTTCTTCCTGGCGGGGCTACAGAGCGTGCCGGTCGACTTCATCGAGGCGGCGGCGATAGACGGGGCTGGCCCCATGCGTCGTTTCTGGAAGATCATCTTCCCGCTCCTGTCGCCGACGACGTTCTACCTGCTTGTGATGAACCTCGTCTACGGCTTCTTCGAGACCTTCCCGATCATCCATCAGGTGACGGCTGGAGGCCCGGGCAAGTCTACGAGCATTCTCGTGTACAAGGTATGGCGCGACGGCGTCATCAACCTGGATCTCGGCGGATCCTCGGCCCAGTCGGTCATCCTCATGATCATGGTGATCGGTCTTACCGTCGTACAATTCCGCTTCATCGAGCGGCGCGTGCATTATTGAGGAGCGATCGATGACCGAGCATAACCGCCTGCGGAGGCTGACCCCGCACCTCTACCTCTGGATAGCGATCGTCATATTGCTGTTCCCTATCATCCTGGTGTTCGTCGCCTCGACCCATACGAGCGCGGATATCCTCGCCGCGCCGATGCCGATGAAGCCGGGGCCGCACCTGGTCGAGAACTATACTCGAGCGATACTCGAGGGAAATAAAAATCTCGGGGCCTCGGCCCTTACGATGATGAAGAACTCGCTGATCATGGCCCTCGGCATAGCGATAGGCAAGATCGTGGTGTCGCTGCTCGCGGCCTACGCGATAGTGTTCTTCAAGTTCCCCCTGCGAAACTTCTGTTTCTGGGCGATCTTCGTCACGTTGATGCTGCCGGTCGAGGTGCGCATCATGCCGACGTATAAAGTCATATCGGATCTGGGCTTGCTCAACAGCTACGCGGGGCTCATCCTGCCCATGATAGTCTCCGCGACGGCGGTATTCCTGTTCAGGCAGTTCTTCATGCAGATACCGCGCGAAATAGCCGAAGCCTCGCAGATAGACGGCGCCACGCCGATGCAGTTCTTCCGGAGCATCCTGTTGCCGATGACCAGGACGCCGATCGCCGCGATGTTCGTCATCCAGTTCATCTACGGCTGGAATCAGTACCTGTGGCCGCTGCTGATCACCACGAAGCAGGAATACTACACCATACTGATCGGTATCAACCGTATGCTGTCGGGAGCCGACGTGCAGATCGAATGGCAGATAGTCATGGCCACGACGCTGCTCGCGATGATACCGCCGGCCCTCATCGTCGTCGTCATGCAGAAGCAGTTCATAGCGGGTATGACCGATACGGAGAAATAAGACGTAACTCCCGAATCTTGGCCGTTGAGGCCCAGGGGCACTGTGGGACATCTAGAGAGCAGGGGCGTGGATAGGGTTCTCGCCCCTCTTTCTCAATAGCTAGGTCCTTCTTCTCCGTGTTTTCATGGTTTTAGTCTCCTGTATGATTCAATCGCCTTCCCGAGTCGCCAAACAGCCTTGACATTTATTCCGTATAAGGGCATAATCCCCGGGCTATTCGTCTGGGCGCCGTGGCGTCCGCGAAGGACGGGTAGCCGTCGTAAGCGGGTTCCGCTACGGCGGCGCGAGGTTCCACGACCTCGAGCGTCAGGGTTCTTGGGCACGCCCGCCAGGGTACGGCCTGATGGATGCCGGCGCAAGCGATCTTTGGAGGACACATGAAAGACAGGATCCGTGTCAGGCTCAGGGGTTTCGATGTTCGGCTTATAGACGACAGTGCGAAATCCATCGTAACGACAGTTCAGAGGGCGGGAGCGAAGGTCTCCGGTCCGATCCCGCTGCCGACCAAGATTAGCAAGTATACGGTGCTTCGATCCCCTCACGTGCATAAGAAGGCCCGCGAGCAGTTCGAGATGCGCACCCATAAGCGGCTGATCGACATTCTGAGCCCGACCCCCGATGTCATGGACGCGTTAATGAAGCTCGAGCTGCCCGCAGGGGTGGACGTCGAGATCAAGCAGTAAACGGACGGTTCCGTACCGTACCGTTCAACGCTTAGGAGTAACCGATGATTGGATTGATCGGAAAGAAGATCGGCATGACCCAGGTCTTCGACGACGCCGGCAAGCTTATGCCTGTCACGGTGATCGCCGTAGGGCCGAACAAGGTTGTCGCCCGCAAGACCGCGGAGAAGGACGGCTATGACGCCGTCGTGCTCGGCTACAAGGACATGAAGAAGGTCCAGGTGACCAAGCCGTACGCTGGCCAGTTCCCCGAGGGCGTGGCGCCGACGAAGGTTCTTCGCGAGCTTCGCGACTTCTCGGGCGAGGCCGAGGTCGGTAAGGAGCTCGGCGTATCTCTGTTCGAGGGTACGCGTTTCGTCGACGTGATCGCCGTGAGCAAGGGAAAGGGTTTCCAGGGCGTCGTGAAACGCTGGGGGTTCGGAGGCGGACGTAATACGCACGGCTCCAAGTTCCACCGCGAGCCCGGCTCGACCGGCATGAGCACCTACCCGCACAGGACGTTCAAGAACAAGAAGATGCCCGGCCGCATGGGCCGAGAGCGCGTCACCGTTCAGAACCTGAAGCTGGTCAAGGTCGACGTCGAGAACGGCTTCATGCTGATCCGCGGCGCCGTCCCCGGTCCGCGCAACTGCGTCGTCGTCGTGCGTTCGGCCGTCAAGAAAGCTAAGTGAGGATAGACTGATATGGAAGGCAAAGTCTTTTCCGTACAGGGCAAGGAGCTTCGGTCGATCGAGCTGTCCGATGACGTGTTTGGCCTGCCGGTCAACGAGGACGTTATCTGGTACGCCATCAACAACGAGCTCGCGAACGCCCGCGTCGGCACCGCCGACACGAAGACCCGATCCGACGTCCACGGCACCAACCGCAGGCCCTATGCCCAGAAGGGCACCCACCGCGCCCGCCAGGGCGACGTCAAGTCGCCGATCTACGTAGGCGGCGGTATCGTCTTCGGCCCCCACCCGAGGGACTACTCGTACTCGATCAACAAGAAGGCCAAGCGCCTCGCGATGAAGAGCATCCTGAGCCTCAAGGCGCAGGGGTCGACGATGAAGATCGTCGAGGACTTCTCGGTCGACAGCGGCAAGACCAAGGACCTCGCGTCCATTCTGGCCGGTCTCGTCCCCGAAGGCAAGGCTGAGAGGACCGTCGTGATCCTGAAGGACGACGACTCGATGGTTAAGCGCGCGGGTCGCAATATCCCGTGGCTACACTTCCTGTCGTATAACCGCCTCCGCGCTCACGACCTGTTCTACGGACGGACCGTGATCGTGATGGAGTCCGCGGTGAAGAGCCTCAACGAATTCTACGCGGACAAATAAGGAAGGCTGAAGCAATGCAGTACGAAAGCATACTGATAGAGCCTGTCCTCAGCGAGAAGACGAACCTTCTGCGCGAAGAGGGACAGTACGTTTTCCGCGTTGACCCGAGGGCGACCAAGACCCAGGTCAAGGAAGCCGTAAAGCGGCTCTTCGAGGTGCACCCGATCTCGTGCACCATCATGAACGTCAAGGGCAAGCCGAAGAGGCTTCGCTACCGCTCCGGATACACCTCGTCGTGGAAGAAAGCCGTCGTCCGCCTCGCCAAGGGCGAGACCATCAAGGCTTTCGAAGGCGCGTGAGGAATAGGGGAACGCTATGGCTATTAAGACATTTAGGCCGATAACCCCCGGACTCAGGCACCGGGTGCAGGTCGTCAACGACGCGCTTACCGTCGGCAACGAGCCTGTCAAGGGCCTCACCAAGGGCAAGAAGCAGCACGCCGGCCGCGCCTCGAACGGCCGCATATCGATGCGGCGCAAGGGTGGTGGTCATAAGAGGAAGCTCCGCGAGATCGACTGGAAGCGCGACAAGATCGGTGTGCCCGGCAAGGTCGCGACCATCGAGTACGATCCGAATCGGTCCGCCAACATCGCCCTGATCAATTACGTCGACGGCGAGAAGCGCTACATCGTCGCCCCCGCCGGCCTGTCGGTCGGCCAGACGGTGCTGAGCGGCCCCGACGCCGCCCCCGAGGTCGGGAACGCGTTGCCGCTCGAGAATATCCCGGTCGGCTTTACCGTTCACAACGTTGAGCTGACCCTGGGCAAGGGCGCTCAGCTCGCCCGCTCCGCCGGGGCTGGAGCCCTGATCGTCGGTACGGACGGCGATTACGTAACGCTGAAGTTGCCGTCGAACGAGCTCCGGCTCGTGTTCAAGAAGTGTATCGCCACGATCGGCGGCGTCGGCAACGAAGACCATATGAACGAGCGTTTCGGCAAGGCCGGCCGCGTCCGATGGCTCGGTAAGCGGCCGCGGGTGCGCGGTATCGCCATGAACCCCGTCGACCACCCGCACGGTGGCGGCGAGGGCCGCGGCAAGGGCTACAAGCAGCCGGTCACCCCGTGGGGCCAGCCTTGTAAGGGTTATAAGACGCGCGATCCGCACAAGCCGTCGAGCCGCTTCATCGTGAAGCGCCGCAAGTAAAGGATAGGAGCGAACCGTGTCCAGGTCAGTAAAGAAGGGCCCGTTCATTGAGAAGAGCCTCTACAAGAAGATAATCGAGGCGTCGAAGGCGGGCGACAAGAAGGTCCTCAAGACCTTCTCCCGCTGCTCCACGATCATCCCCGAGATGGTCGGCCTCACCTTGTCGGTCTATAACGGCAAGAGCTGGGTACCGGTCTATGTGACCGAGAACCTCGTGGGACATAAGCTCGGCGAATTCTCGCCGACCCGCGTGTTCCGCGGCCACGCCGGCTCCGACAAGAAAGCGGACAGGAGATAGGTGGCTAGCATGGCAAAGATTACCGGTTACCCGGCGACCGCCAAGTACCTGATGGGGTCGCCGTCGAAGATTCGGCCCGTGGCGGACCTCGTCCGAAACAAGCCGTACACCGAGGCCGTGGCGATCCTCGAGCACATGCCCCAGAAGGGCGCCGCGCTCATCAAGAAGGTCATGGTCTCGGCCGCGTCGAACGCGCTGAACAAGAATAAGAAGCTCGGCGAGGACATGCTCTACGTCAAAGAGGTGCAGGTGAACGACGGCCCGAGGATGCGCCGCGTTTGGTTCCGCGCCCGCGGAAGGGCCGATATGCTCGTGAAGCAGATGTGCCACATCAGCGTGGTCGTCGACGAAATCGCAAGGTCGGAGGCGTAAGGTGGGCCAGAAAGTAAATCCTATCGGTCTTAGGATCGGCATCAACAAGGATTGGAAGTCTCGCTGGTTCGTCGACCCTCGCGACTACGCCAAGACGCTCCACGAGGACCTGGCCCTGCGCAAGCGGATGTACCAGCTCCCCGAGGCCAAGAACGCCGATATCTCGGAGATCGAGATCGTCAGGCATCCGCAGAAGGTGACCATCGTCATCCATACCGCGAAGCCCGGCGTGCTGATCGGCCAGAAGGGCGCCAATATCGAGCGCATCGGCCTCGAGCTGCAGAAGTACGCTTCCAAGAAGATCAACATAAAGATCAAGGAAGTTAAGAAGGTCGAGACTAACTCGCAGATCGTCGCCCAGAACGTTTGCCGCCAGCTCGAGGGCCGCGGCTCGTTCCGCAGGACCATGAAGATGGCCGTCGGCACCGCGATGAAGGCGGGCGCCCAGGGCTGCAAGATCCGCATGTCCGGCCGTCTCGGCGGCGCCGACATGAGTCGCACCGAAGAGTATAAGGAAGGCCGCGTGCCGCTTCATACCCTCAGGGCCGACATCGACTACGGCTTCTGGGAGGCCAACACCACCTACGGCAAGATCGGCGTCAAGGTGTGGATCTGCAAGAGCGACAACGCGATGATGGGCGAAAAGAAGGACGATGCCGGCCTGATGCCCGGCCGTCCGCGCCGCGAGCACGGTGACAGGCCCGAGCGCGGCGGACAGCGCGGATCGCGTGGGCCCAACCCGGGCTACAGCCGTGGGCCGCGCGAGGCGAGGAGCTAGGAAATGTTGCAGCCTAAGAGAGTCAAGCACCGCAAGGTGCAGCGCGGTAGGGTAAAGGGCAACGCCACCGCGGGTAACGCCATATCGTTCGGCGAGTTCGGCCTCGTTTGCGAGGAGCCGATGTGGATCACCAATCGCCAGCTCGAGGCCGCCCGTGTGGCCTTGAACCGGTCCATCAAGCGCGGCGGCAAGCTGTGGGTCAGGGTCTTCCCCGACAAGCCGTTCTGCAAGAAGCCGCTCGAGGTCCGCATGGGCAAGGGTAAGGGCGGCCCGGAGTACTGGGTAGCCGTGGTCAGGCCGGGCACGGTCATGTTCGAGCTGTCCGGCGTCCCGCGGGACGCCGCCGCCGAGGCAATGCGCCTCGCCGGCAGCAAGCTGCCGATCAAGACCAAGTTCGTCGTCCGCGCGGACATGGAGATGGAGTGATCGCATGAAGAACTCGTTCAAGGAGCTGAAGCTCGAGGAACTCGTGGCTAAGCGCGACGAGCTCAGGAAGAAGTACTTCGACCTGCGCTTCCAGATGGTCATAGGCCATGTAGAGAACCCGCTCCAGAAGCGGACGATGCGCAGGCAGATCGCGAGGCTCAATACCCTCATCTGCCAGCGCGAGCGCGGCGCCTCGGGCGCAGTCGCCAAGGCTTAACGGAGGCCGGACATGGAAGCAACGGTTAGGAAAGAGAAACAGGTCCTGCAGGGCGTGGTGGTCAGCGACAAGATGGACAAGACCATCGTCGTCGAGATCATGATGCGTAAGCTGCACCCGCTCTATAAGAAGTACTTGACCCGGAGCAAGAAGGTAAAGGCACACGACGAGAAGAACGACGCCAAGGTCGGCGATACCGTTAGAGTCGTGGAGACTCGGCCGCTGTCGCGCGATAAGCGCTGGCGCCTGGCCGAAATAGTCGAGCGCGCGAAGTAAGCGGCGGAGAGGACCGGTATGATACAGGTTGAATCCAAGCTGAACGTCGCGGACAACTCCGGCGCCAAGACGGTGCAATGCATCAAGGTGCTCGGCGGTTCGAAGCGGCGTTACGCATCCATCGGCGATATTATTGTCGTGGCCGTCAAGGCGGCCCTGCCTAATTCCGCCATCAAGAAGGGAACCATAGAGAAGGCCGTCATCGTGCGCGTACACAAGGAGTACCGCAGGCCTGACGGGACCTACATCAGGTTCGACGATAACGCCTGCGTCATCATTGACGCGAACAAGAACCCGAAGGGCAAGCGCATCTTCGGTCCCGTCGCCAGGGAGCTGCGCGACAAGGACTACATGAAGATCGTGTCGCTGGCCCCCGAGGTCCTCTAAGGAGCGGGCGATGAATGACGTCATGATAAAGACGAAGCTGAAGAAGGACGATCTCGTGCAGGTCATCTCCGGCAGGGAGCGCGGCAAGCAGGGAAAGATCGTCAAGATCGATCGCGACAAGGGAAGGGCGATCGTTCAGGGCGTCAACATGGTCAAGAAGGCCATGAAGAAGAAGAACCAGAACGATCGCGGAGGGATCATCGAGATCGAGGCGCCCGTTCGCCTCTGCAATATGATGATCGTCTGCAAGAAGTGCGGACCTACCCGCGTTGGGTTTAAGCTCGAGGGCGACGCGAAGAAGCGCGTCTGCCGGAAGTGCGGGGAGGCGCTCTGATGGCCGAGAAGCAGCAGAAGAACGCGTACGTTCCGAGGCTCAAGAAGATCTACGCCGATAAAGTGGCGTCCGAACTCAAGGGTGAATTCGGCTATACCTCGACGATGCAGATCCCGAAAGTGGTCAAGGTCATCGTGTCGATGGGCGTCGGAGAGGCCAAGGAGAACAAGAAGATCCTCGAGGCCGCTGTCGAGGACGTCGGCATCATCACCGGCCAGAAGGCCGTTAAGACGAAGTCGAGGAAGTCGATCGCGACCTTCAAGATTCGAGAGGGCCAGGAGATAGGCTGCAGGGTCACGCTCCGCGGGGCGCAGATGTGGGAGTTCCTTGATAGGCTCCTGAACGTCGCTCTGCCGCGCGTCAAGGATTTCCGTGGAGTTAACCCGAACGCCTTCGACGGCCACGGGAACTACTCGCTGGGCCTTACCGAGCAGATCATCTTCCCGGAGATCGATTACGATAAGATCGAGAAGGTGATGGGTATGAACATCGCCATCGTTACGAGCGCCCGCACCGACAAGGAAGCCAAGAGCCTCCTTGGCAAGCTGGGCATGCCGTTCAGGAAGTAGGGGAGAATCGAATGGCCAGGAAAGCTATGATACTGAAGGCGCTCGAGAAGCCGAAGTACATGACCAGGCACGTGAATCGATGCAAGATATGCGGTCGGCCCCGGGGGTATCTCCGGAAGTTCGACATGTGCCGTATTTGTTTCCGGAAGCTCGCGAGCGAGGGCCTCATTCCGGGCGTAACCAAATCGAGCTGGTAGGAGGACTGGAATGAGCGTTTCCGATCCCATCTCCGATATGCTGACCAAGGTCCGCAACGCGAGCATGGCTCGCCACGAGAAGGTAGATATCCCGACCTCGCGGCTTAAGCTCGAGATCGTAAAGATCCTCAAGACCGAGGGCTTCATCAAGAACTTCAAGAAGATCGTGCAGGAGAACCAGAATTTTATCCGGGTCTTCCTCAAGTACGACGAGGAGAATGAACCGATTCTCCACGGTATCGAGAAGGTCTCCAAGCCCGGCCGAAGGGTCTATGCCGGCTACAAGGGTCTGCCGCGGGTGCATAACGGCTACGGAACCCTTATCGTCTCGACCTCAGAGGGCGTGACCACCGGTAAGAAGGCCGCCGAGAAGAAGGTCGGCGGCGAACTCATCTGCACCGTCTGGTAAAAGAGGGGAACCGCCATGTCGAGAATAGGCTATCTGCCGATAACGGTACCGAAGGGCGTGAAGATCGCCGTACAGGGGAACAAGGTCAACGTGGAAGGCCCGAAGGGCAAGCTCTCCGAAGAGCTCGCCACGTCTCTCGTCACCGTGGACGTAAAGGACGACGTGATCAACGTCGGCCGCGCCGACGACGAGAAGCAGACCAAGGCATTCCACGGCCTGTATCGCAATCTGATCAAGAATATGGTAGTCGGCGTTTCGGAGGGCTATAAGAAGGCCCTCGTCATCAACGGCGTCGGCTTCAAGGCCGAGGTCCAGGGCAAGCTCCTGGTACTCAGCATCGGGTATTCCAGCGACGTGTACGTAGGGATCCCGGAAGGGCTTGCGGTCGCGATCGAGGGCAATAACCAGAAGGTCGTTGTCTCGGGCATCGACAAGCAGCTCGTAGGCAAGTTCGCGAGCGAGATTCGCGGGCTGCGGAAGCCCGAGCCATACAAGGGCAAGGGAATCCGCTACGAGACCGAGACCATCCGCAAGAAGGTCGGCAAGACCGGCGTGAAGTAAGGGACGGCCATGAGCACGAAAGAGATATCTGAGAAGATCAGGCGGCGGGGGGCTCGCAAGGTCCACGTCCGCAAGAGCATAAGCGGAACCGCCGAGCGCCCGAGGCTGACGGTTTTCAAGTCGAACAAGTACCTGTACGTCCAGGCTATCGACGACGAGGCGGGCGTAACGATCGCCGCCGCCAGTACCCTGGAGAAGGCGCTCGAGGGCACCAAGCCGACCGTAGAGGGCGGCGCTAAGCTCGGGGAGCTGATGGGCGCCAGGCTCGGCGAAAAGAAGATCGGGGCCGTCGTGTTCGACAGGAACGGCTACAACTATCATGGCGTAGTCAAGGCCATCGCCGACGGCACCCGCAAGGCCGGGATCAAATTCTAGGGGGAACTCGTGGATAGGAGAGACAGGGACGACAGGTCCCGCGATATCTACGTCGAGAAGCTCGTCAAGCTGAATCGTACGGCCAAGGTCGTCAAGGGCGGTAGGCGGTTTTCGTTCTCCGCGCTAACCGTGGTGGGCGACCGCTCCGGCAACGTCGGCTACGGATTCGGCAAGGCTAACGACGTGACCGAGGCGATCCGCAAGAGCATCGACAAGGCCAAGAGGAGCATGGTCAAGCTTCCCGTGAAGAACGGCACCATACCTCACGACGTCATCGGCGAGTACAAAGCCTCGAGGGTCATCATGATGCCCGCCTGCCCCGGTTCCGGCATCATCGCCGGCGGCGCGGTCCGCGCGATCATGGAGGCCGGCGGTATCACCGACATCCAGGCCAAGTGCGTCGGGAGCCGCTCCGCCGTCAACGTGATCCGCGCCACCTTCAAGGGGCTCGAGGGCATCTTCGATGCCCGCGTCGTCGCCCATAACCGTGGCAAGGCGCTCAAGGATATGTGGGGTTAATCATGGCTGAAATGATCGTGATCAAGCTCAAGAAGAGCCTTATAGGGCGCAAGCCCGAGCAGCGCGCGACCGTGCGCTCTCTCGGCCTGCGCAAGATAAGCTCGAGCGTGGTACAGGAGGCGACTCCTTCGATACTCGGAATGGTCGACGCGGTCAAGCACCTCGTCGAGGTCAGGCCCTACGCGCCGGGCCAGGAGCAGAAGAAATGAGCGACTTCAATCTACATCCCCCCGTCGGCGCCACGCATCGCAAGAAGATCGTAGGCCGCGGCCAGGGCTCCGGCCTCGGAGGTACCGCCGGCAAGGGCAATAAGGGACAGCAGTCCCGCTCCGGCGGCAAGACCTATCCGGGTTTCGAGGGCGGGCAGATGCCGCTGTACAGGCGGCTAGCGCACAGGGGCTTCAACAACAAGAACTTCAGGGTCGATTTCCAGATCGTCAACCTGAACGACATCGAAGCCCGTTTCGAGGCCGGCGAGATCGTCGACGGCGTCTCGCTCGCCATAAAGGGTCTCGTCCGCAAGGCCGAGAAGCCGGTAAAGATTCTCGGCAACGGCTCGCTGTCAAAGGCGCTGACCTTCGTCGTGGATAAGATTTCCGCCTCAGCCAAAGCCAAGATCGAATCGGTCGGCGGCAAGGTAGAAACGCCCTGATCGGGCGAATGCGACAAGAAAGAAGGTAACGGTTTATGGCAGGCAACGCGTTGACGGACGTGTTCCGTATAAAAGAACTGCGGGAACGCATTCTCTATACCCTCACCTGGCTCGTCGTGTTCAGGATCGGCGCCTTCCTGCCGATCCCCGGCATTAACGCCGGCGCGCTCAAGAGCTATTTCGCGTCGGTGAGCTCCCAGGGCGGCATCACCGATTACCTCGACTTCTTCGCCGGCGGAGCGTTCAAGAACTTCTCGGTCTTCATGCTCGGCGTGATGCCCTACATCTCGACCCAGATCATCATGCAGCTCTTGCTCGTCGTGTTCCCCAGCCTCAAGAAGATGGCGGAGGAGGAGGGCGGGCGCAAGAAGATAGCGTTGTACACCCGCCTCGGGGCCATCGTGGTAGCGATACTCCAGTCGTTCGCGCTCGTCGCCTACGCCAAGAACATCGCGAAGACCCATCCCGACGTGCTCATGATCAGCCCCCAGGCCTATACGCTGCTGGCCATGCTGACGGTAACCACCGGCACCATGTTCCTCATCTGGATAGGCGAGCAGATCACCAAGCGCGGCATCGGTAACGGCATATCGCTGATCATCTTCGCGGGCATCGTGGCCAGGCTACCGAACGCCCTGTACGCGCTATTCTCCAAGATGGTCTCGGGCGAGGTCAACCCCGTCGTCGCCATCTTCGTACTGCTGCTGTTCGTCGCTGTGGTCGTGCTGGTCATCTTCGAGCAGCAGGGCCAGAGGAAGATCCCGGTCAACTACGCCAAGCGCGTGGTCGGTCGCAAGATGTACGGCGCCCAGAACACCTACATTCCGTTCAAGATCAACCCCTCCGGCGTCATCCCCGTGATCTTCGCCTCCAGCCTGCTGACGTTCCCGCTTCAGATCGCCCAGAGCCTGGGCGGCGGCGCCAAGTGGCTGCGCGACTTCGCGTACTTCCTACGGCCAGAGGGTTGGTGGTACAATATCTTCTACATCCTGTTCATCGTCTTCTTCGCGTACTTCTATACGCAGGTGTCGCTGAATCCGCAGGAGATAAGCAAGAACATCCGCGAGAACGGCGGTTCGATTCCGGGCATACGCTCGGAGAAGATGGAAGAGTACCTGTCCAAGATACTCAACCGTATCGTGTTGCCCGGCGCCCTGTACCTCGCGCTCATAGCGCTGATACCGACGATCGTGCAGCGCGTGTTCAATTTCCCGAGCGAGCTTTCCTACCTGTTGGGCGGTACCTCGCTCCTCATTCTAGTCGGAGTCGACTTGGATACCATGTCCCAGGTGGAGGCGCAGCTCAAGATGCACCACCACGACGGGCTCACGAAGCGCGGACATATCAAGTCGCGCAACCTGTAGCATGGTAGACGAGGGCGGCCCGGGCGTGGTACAAAACTTTTTCGGTACCTTACGGAGGAATCGACGATGAAGGTCAGGACCAGCGTGAAGCGCATATGCGATAAATGCAAGGTTATCAAGCGGAACGGAATCGTCCGCATTATTTGCGAGAGCAATCCCAAGCACAAGCAGAAGCAGGGATGAGGAGGTAGACCCCTATGGCACGTATAGCGGGAGTGGACCTCCCCAACAAGCACGTCGAGATCGCGCTTACGTATATCTACGGCATCGGCCGTACCAGCGCCAGGAAGATCTGCGAGACGGTCAAGGTTGACCCGAACCGTAGCATCAACGATCTGTCGAACGAGGAAGTCAACGAGCTTCGCAAGCTGATCGAGAACGAGTATAAGGTCGAGGGAAGGCTCCGCTCGGAGACGGCCCTCAATATCAAGCGGCTCATGGATATAGGTTGCTACCGGGGCCTCAGGCACCGGAAGGGCCTGCCCGTCCGAGGCCAGCGCACGCGGACGAACGCGCGCACGCGCAAGGGTAAGAAGAAGATCGTGGCCAATAAGAAGAAGGCCTAAGGAGGGTAGGGCTCGTGGCTCAGACCAAGAAACGCAAAGAGAAGAAGAGCGTATATGAGGGTAACGTCTATATCCAGGCGACCTTCAACAATACCATCATCACCGTAACCGATTTGAACGGTAACGCTATATCGTGGGGCTCCTCCGGTGGCCTCGGCTTCCGCGGCGCGAAGAAATCCACCCCCTTCGCGGCGCAGTCGGTCACCGAGCAGGCAGTGGCGAAGGCGCTCAACGTGGGCCTCCGCGAAGTGCACGTCTACGTCAAGGGCCCGGGAGTCGGTCGCGAGTCCGCGATCCGGCAGCTCGGCGCCCTGGGGCTCAAGATCAAGAGCATCAGCGACGTGACGCCCATTCCGCACAACGGCTGCCGCCCCCCGAAAGCGCGCAGGATGTAAGGTAGGGGAGAAAAAGAATGGCACGTTACATTGGCCCTCGCTGCAGGCTCTGCCGCGCCGAGGGTAAGAGGCTTTTCCTGAAGGGCGACAAGTGCAAGAGCGACAAGTGCCCGGTCAACCGCAAGCGCATGGCGCCCGGCAAGGACCCGAAGACCAGGCAGAAGAAGCAATCCGAGTACGCCGTCCAGCTCAGGGAGAAGCAGAAGCTCAAGAGGTCTTACGGCCTCATGGAGAAGCAGTTCAAGCTGACCTTCGAGAAGGCCATGCGCATGCCTGGTAAGACCGGCGAGAACCTGTTCGCCCTGCTCGAGCGCAGGCTCGACAGCGTCGTCTACAGGCTCCGTTTCGCTACGAGCCGCTCGCAGGCCAGGCAGATCGTGCTCCACGGGCACATCCTCGTCAACGGCAAGCGTGTGGACGTACCGTCCTACCAGGTAAAGACCGGCGACACGATCACCGTGCACCAGTCCTATAAGACCAACAAGGTCCTTCTCTCGGCCCTGGCCGAATACGAGAAGAGCGGCGTCATGCCCTGGGTCTCGCTCGACGTGGACAAGCTCGAAGGCAAGTTCAACGTCGTCCCGCAGCGCCAGGACATTGTCGACATGGCCGATATCCGCGAACAGCTCGTGGTAGAGCTCTATTCGAAGTAAGGAGTGGACATGGCGCGAAAGAACCTGCTCAAGGGATTCAAGAGGCCGAAAGGCATCACGTACGAGCAGAGCGAGAGCTCTACTGATTACGGAAAGTTCATCGCATATCCCTTCGAGCCCGGGTACGGTACCACTATAGGCAACACCCTGCGCCGCATCCTCCTCTCGTCGATACAGGGCTACGCTATCACCGCCGTGCGCATCACCAGGCACGACGAGGACGGCGTCCAGCATGTCGTCTCGTCAGAATTCGAGACGATACCGGGGGTCTCCGAGGACACCATCGAGCTGCTCAACAACCTGAAGCAGCTACGCCTGCAGCTACCCGACGACGAGGAGCAGGAGACGTTCGTCTACGAGTTCGTCGGTCCCGCCGAGATCAAAGGCGCCGACCTGATGAAGGACAAGGCGCTCAAGGTCTTCAACCCCACGACCCACATCATGAGCATGATGGACGGGGTTAAGCTCGAGATGGAGCTCCAGGTAGACCTCGGCCGCGGCTACGTACCGAGCGAGGTGAACGAGAAGTACATCGAGATCGTCGGTACCATACCGATGGACGCCATCTTCTCGCCGGTCAGCAAGGCGCGTTACTCGGTCGAGCCGACGCGCGTCGGGCACCGCTCCGATTACGACAAGCTCGTGCTCGAGGTATGGACCGACGGCACGCTCAAGCCGGAGGACGCGCTCGCCGAGGCGGCCAAGATCGCCAAGGATCACTTCTCGATTTTCGTCAATTTCGACGAGGGTGAGCCGAACATGGACGAGGAGAGCGACGAGCTCGACGAGAAGATCAAGGCCATCCTGACCACCCCGGTCGAAGAGCTTGAGCTTTCCGTACGTTCGTCGAACTGCCTCAAGAACGCCAACATCAAGACTATCGGCGACCTGACGCGCAAGACCGAGGACGATATCGCCAAGACGAGGAACTTCGGTAAGAAGTCCTTGCAGGAGATCAAGGACCGCCTCAAGGAATGGAACCTGGGCCTCGGCATGACCGACTACGCCGAGCTCAGGGAGCACTTGAAGCTGGAGAAGCAGAAGGAAGATATCCATGAACCATAAGAAGGGCTTCAATAAGCTTAACCGGAACGCCTCTCATCGTAAGGCTCTCCTCCGGAATATGGCTACCGTCCTCTTCAAGCACGAGCGGATCGTCACGACCAAGGCCAAGGCCATCGAGGTCCGCAGGGTCGCCGAGAAGATGATCACCAGGGCTAAGGAAGACAGTGTCCACAACAGGCGCATCGTCGGCGAGAAGATCACCGATCAGGCGATTCTGGCCAAGCTGTTTACCGACATCGGCCCCAGGATGAAGGACCGCAACGGCGGCTACACCCGCATCCTGAAGATCGGGTTCCGCGACCAGGACGCGGCCAGCATGGTCGTGCTCGAGCTGGTCGACCATAAGCTCGACGGCGACAAGAAGGCCGATAAGAAGAAGCCCGAGGCGAAGGCTAAGAAGGCCGAGCCCAAGGCCGCTTCGAAGGCCAAGAAGCCTGACGCCAAGGCCGACGGCAAGGCCAAGTCGCCTCGAGCGACGAAGAAGGCCGCAGCGGCCAAGCAGTCCGAGCCCGAGTCGGCCGAATCGGCCAAGTCGGCCGAATCGGCCAAGTCGGCCGAGTAAGGGAGGAAGCACCATGTCCAAGGCCCATCGCGGTAAGGGAATAGCCGATCAGCCCGACGGCGGTCGCGGGATCTGTCCGGTCTGCAAGCGTGGCGGCGTCAAGCTGATGTACGAGCAGGAGATCGAGGGGCAGAAGACCAAGATCTGCAAGATGTGCAAGGCTACGATCGCTAACAAGAAATAAGGCGGCGCGCGGACCGCGTCGTACGGGGAGGCCGCTCGCTAGCGGCCTCCTTTTTTTAATATGGAGGTACCATGGGTGACGATAGGCCGGGAAGGGCTCGAACCGAGTCCGTCGGGATGCTATTCGGCATTGGCGCCTACGGGCTCTGGGGCCTGTTCCCGCTGTACTGGAAACGTTTGTCGTCGGTGCCGTCGCTACAGATACTGATGCATCGCATAGCCTGGGCCTTCGCGCTGACCTTCGTGCTGGCCTTGCTACTCGGCAAGCGGCGGCTGATGGCAGAGCTACTGCGCGAACGTAAGCGCCTGGCGGCGACGATTGCGGCCGGCTTCCTCGTCAGCCTGAACTGGGGTATCTACATTTGGGCCGTCAACGCCGGACATATCGTCGAGACTAGCATAGGGTACTTCCTCAACCCGCTCGTCTCCGTCGCCCTCGGCTCTTTCGTGTTCAAGGAGAAGATCGACCGGGGTATCAAGGCGGCCTGCGCGATCGCGGCGGTCGGGATAGCCGTGCTGACGGTATCGTACGGCAAGCTGCCCTGGATAGCGCTGTCGCTCGCCGCCACTTTCTCGCTCTATGGCCTGATAAAGAAGCTGACGAACCTCGACGGGCTGACGGGCTTGGCGATGGAGACGGCGCCCGTCATGCCGTTCGCGCTCGGATACCTGATCCTCGAGGAGTTGGCCGGTCGCGGGGCCTTCGGTCGGTCCGGAGGCATCGAGACGTCCATGCTGGTGCTGGCCGGGGCGGTGACCGCCCTGCCGCTGTTCTTCTTCGCCGAGGGAGTCAAGCGCGTGCCGCTATCGAGGATGGGATTCCTCCAGTACATATCGCCGACCCTGCAGCTGGCGCTCGGCCTGTTCGTCTTCGGGGAGACGCTATCGGCGACCAAGGCGGCCGCCTTCGCGTTCATCATGGCGGCTCTGGTCGTGTTCGCCGCGACGAGGCCGAGGTGCACCGCTAGCGGTGAGTCGGCCTAGGCGCCTTGCGGGCTCACATCGACGCCAGCTCCTCGTCGCGCCTATCGGTGACGAACATGTGGCCTGGCGCGTGGGTCACCACCCGCTCGAGGGCGGCGTTCATGATGGCGGCCTGGGACGTAACGCCGCAGGCCCAGAATACCGGTACCTCACCTGGCCGTATATCCACGGCGTCTCCGAAATCAGGCGCATCTATATCCACTATCCCGAGCGCTTCCGGGTCGCCGGCGTGCACCGGCGTGCCGTGCACCTCGGGGAAGCGCCCCGTGACCTTGTAGGCCTCGGCGACCATCGAACCGGGCATCGGCCTCATGCTGACGACCAGTTCACCGGAGAAAGGGCCCGCTCCGGCGCAGGGACGGTTCGTACGGTACATCGGCACGTTCCTGCCCTGCTCGACGTGCCGTACCGGCAAGCCAGCGGCGAGAAGCGCACCCTCGAACGTGAAGCTGCACCCTATGAGGAACGACACGTAGTCGTCGTCCCAATCGTCGAGCAGGTCGCCCGGCTCGGCGACGAGGCGGCCGCGCTCATAGACCCGGTAGCGCGGGATATCGGTACGCACGTCCGAGTCCGCGGCCACCCGCGCGGCCGTCGTCGACCCGGCCTCGCAGACGTCAAGCACCGGGCAGGCCTTGCGGTTACGCTGGCAGAATAGCAGGAAGTCGAAGGCGTAACGCGAAGGCAACGCGACGAAATTCGCCTGGGCGTAGCCGGTGGCCAGGCCGGCCGTCGGACCAGTCCATGCGCCCGAGCGCACGGCCAGGCGAGCCGCCTTTCCATCCAAGAGCCTCGTATCCATGATGATCCTCCATTTTTCTCGTGAACTCGGGGAGCGGATCAACGCGGCTCGACGGCGACGTCGAAACGCTCTCCGTCGACGGTCACCGCGAAGCGACGGGCGACGCGAGCTGGCCCGCGGCTGATGAGCGCCATCTCTGACTCGCGTTCCCGCTCGAGTAGCGCGGACCTCGCTTCGGCGGCTGATACCAGCTCAAAGCGTACGCGCCCACCGGGTGGCACCTGGGCCAGCGCGCCGAGGTCGGCGCTGATCACGCTGGCCAGCCTCGGATAACCGCCGCAGGTCTGGCGGTCAGCCATCATCACGATGGGACTGCCGCTCGGCGGCGCCTGGACGGTGCCGAAGTTCACCGCCGAGGACAGCATCTCGCGATCGCCCCATCCCCGCATCGGTAGTGGTTCGCCACTCTCGAGCCTGTAGCCCATGCGGTCGGAGTCGGCGGACACGCGATACTCGCGCGTCGTGAAGGCGGCGAGGCAATCGGGGCCGAGGGCGTCGGCTTCGGGCCCCGAGACGACGCGGATCCGCGCCGGCTCTCCGGACGCGAACGGCTGGAGAGCCGGCGAGCCGGAGCTGTCCGGTTCCCGACGCCCATCGCCATCCGCGAGGCGCGCCGGCGCGGGTCCGACCGGGAGCAGGTCTCCCGTCTGGAGGCGGCGGCCGCGTAGCCCGCCGAGCCCGGCGCGCGCGTAGGTGGAACGCGAGCCCATAACCGGATCGATCGCGAAGCCTCCGGCCACGGCGAGGTACGACCGCGCGCCTCGCGAGACCGGAGGCATCTCGAGTACCGAGCCGCGCCTTGCGCGGACGCGTTCGTACATCGGTACCGGCGCGCCGTCGAGCGTCATGGCGGATGGCGCCCCGGTTACCGCGAACTCGACGTCGGCCAGGAATTCGAGTGATGGACCGATCAGGGTCGTCTCGAGGCAGGCATCGGTCGCCCGGTTGCCGACGAGCCGGTTGGCCAGGCTAGCCGACCGGTGGTCCATGGCACCCGAGACGGGTACGCCGTATTTCTGGTACCCGCGTCGACCGAGGTCTTGCACGGTGGTCGAGAGACCCGGCCTGACGACGCGTATGGCCGCGCGCTCAAGAGGGTCGGTCGGGCCGCTCGGACCTTCGCGATGCTCGGCTATGCCGCCAGGTCCGCGGCTCATGGCGTCGAACTCGTCGAGGCTGACGGGATAGAAGCGTACCAAGTCGCCCGGTCTTAAGGTGGCCGGCGGGTCCATCGACGCGTCGAAGAGGCGTATCGGGCTACGGCCGACGAGTTTCCACCCGCCCGGGCTGTCGAAGGGATAGACCCCGGTCTGACGCCCGGCTATTCCGACGGATCCCGCCGGTATTCTGGGGCGGGGCGTCTTGAGACGGCCAGAGGCTATGCGCTCGTCGACCCCTCCGAGGTAGGGGAAGCCTGGCGCGAAGCCCAGCATGTACACCGGATAGTCCCTGCCGCAGTGGATGGACGCGACCTCGTCGGCCGATAGGCCCGCTTCAGCGGCTATCGAGGCCAGGTCAGGGCCGGCTTCGCCGCCGTAGGCCACAGGTACCCGGACGACCCTTCGAGCCTCGCCGCTTGAGACGGCGGACAACGACGCCCGGACGAAGGCCTCGGCCTGCGCGTGGGTCAGGAGGAGCGGGTCGAAGTCGATGAACACCGACGTATAGGCGGGAGACGCCTCGATGATGCCGTCGTCGGCCGGGTCGTCGGCCTTGGCGGCCTCTACGGCGTCCGCGAGCGAACGCGCCCGCTCGTTCAGCTCCTCGGACAGCACGTCCCCGAGCCTGACGAGCAATCCGTCGTCGCCGAGAGGGATGCATTCAAACTGAGATAGGTTAGGCATCGGTGTGCGAAAGGGGCCGGAGCTCGACGCCGGCCTCCCTGAGGGCCGTGGATAGGGCCTCGGCCAGCTCGAGCGCCCCGTCGCCGTCGCCGTGGAGGCAGATCGTGTCGGGGCGCAGCATGACCCGCTCGCCGCTCAAGGCGGTCACGAAGCCATCGGTGGCCATGCTGATGGCCCTCGCGGCGCAGGAGGCCGGATCCTTGATGACGGCGCCCGGGATACCGCGGGGTACGAGTGAACCGTCGGCACGATAGGCTCGGTCGGCGAAGGCCTCGCCGGCGCAACGGAGGCCCGCGGCGGTTCCGGCCTTGAGGAGCTCCGAGCCGCAGAGGCCGACGAGGATCAGCGCCGGATCGTAGGCGGCCACCGCTTCGGCTATGGCGGCGGCGAGGTCAGCGCGCTTGGCCGCCATGTTGTACAGCGCGCCGTGTGGTTTGACATGCGTCAGCGCGACGCCTCGAGCCTTGGCGAAGGCCCCGAGGGCGCCTATCTGGTAGAGCGTCATCGCGCGCGCCTCGTCGGCGCTCGCCGATAGCTCGCGCCGTCCGAAACCCAGGAGATCCGGGAAGCCCGGGTGTGCGCCGATCGAAACGCCTGCCGACGCGGCCAGCGCGACCGTACGCTCCATGACCGACGGGTCGCCGGCATGGAAGCCGCAGGCGATATTGGCCGAGGTCACGTACCGAAGCACGCCCTCGTCGTCCCCGATGGAGTAGGCGCCGAAGCCTTCCCCCAGGTCGCAGTTCAGGTCTATTCTAGGCATCGATAGTCTCCTCGCCTTCGATGGAAGACGCGGCGCGAATGGCCTCGAGGGCCGCCAGGTTCGACTCGGGGCCGAGGCCGTCGACGGTCGGTTCGCGACGACCCGAGCAGCCGTCGACGCCGCCCGCCGCCGCTACAGCCTCGAGCATGGCCGTCTCGTCGCCCGGTCCGTGGAGGAGTGAAATCGTCCGGCCGCCCTCGAGCGCCAGCAGCTCGAGGGCCCTGACGAGCCCGTAAGCGCCCCAGTTGGACACGCCGGCTACGATAGGCGCGTCGGCGGGCGTTACTGCCCGAATCGTCGAACCGAGCGGGACGCGCTCGTCTATGATGGCCCCGATGGAGCCCAGCCCCAGCTCGTTGCCTCCATCGCCGATGGCGACGGAGACGCCGCCATAGTCGGACGCCCTGGACACGAGCGCATCGGTGTCGGGTACGAGCGCTCGCATGTCGGAGCCGCGCATCGAGTAGAAACCGCCGTCTGCCGCCTTGCCTGGCCGCTCGATGGCCACGACGACGTCCGGGCGGAAGCTCGACAGGATGGCGAGGCAGGCGAGCTCGCCATCGCCCGGAGACAGCGTCACGACGCGAGGCCTCGAGCCGAGCGCGGCGGCCGATGCCTCGACCAAGGCGGCCGAGTGGAGGTCGGTGACGATACGGACGTCCTTGCCGAGGAGGGCTAAGGCCCTCGCCAAAACGGCGGAGCCAGGCGGGCCATCGCTCTCGCCGACTCCGGCCCGCTCGATGAGGAAGCCGGTGACGATCAGGACCCTGTCGGCCCCGGCCAGCCTGGACGCGGCCCGCCGGATAGAACCCCGTAGCGCGACGCGTAACCGCGGGTCGCCGCATAGGCCTCGGCCGCCCGGGTCGAAAGCCATCGCGGCCTCGATCGACGCCAGGGCGGCGGCCGCCTTCGTTGAAACGCTCATGATGCTCCTCGTTGCCTGTTCAGGGCGGCTAGGTCCTGACGCTGACGACCTTGCCGCGCTTGACGACGGTGCCGACGACGTTCATGCCCACATGGTACGCCAGATGGCGGTACGACGGGGCGTCCAGTACGAGCAGGTCGGCCAGCTTGCCGGCCTCTATCGAGCCCCGGTCGCCTGCCAGGGAGAGCGCGGCGGCGGCGTTCAGGGTCAGCGCGGTCAGCGTCTCCTCGATAGTCATGCCCATGTACAGCACCGACAAGGCCGCGGCGAGGGGGATGGCCTGGCTGTAGCACGAGCCGGGATTGAGGTCCGACGCGACCGCGACCGCCAGCCCTCGGTCTATCATCGCCCTGGCGGGGGCGTACGGCTCCCGTAGGCTGAACGCCGTAAGTGGCAGGCAGGTCGCCACGACGCCGGCCTCTGCCATGGCCAGGAGATCGTCTTCGGAAGCCTTGAGAAGGTGATCGGCGCTGACCGCGCCGATCTCGGCGGCTAGCCCGGCTCCCCCGAGCCTGACGATCTCGTCGGCGTGCAACTTGACGCCGAAGCCCATGGACTTGGCCGCCTCGAGGAAGCGCCTCGAGTCGTCGAGTTCGAAGACTCCACGTTCGCAGAAGACGTCGCAGAAACGCGCCAGGCCGCCTTCCTTGACCCGGGGCATGACCTCGCGTAGGACGAAGTCGATGTAGCCGGACGGGTTTCCCTTGAATTCGGCCGGGACGGAATGCGGACCCATGTAAGTCGATACGATATCGACGGGCTGCCTGGAGTCGAGTAGCCGCATCACCTCGAGCTGACGAAGCTCAGTCTCCAGGTCGAGGCCGTAGCCAGACTTGCCCTCGACGGTGGTAACGCCGAGCTCGAGCATCCTCTCGAGGCGAGCGGCGGCGGCGGCTGTCAGCTCTTCGGCCGAGGCCGCCCTGGTATCGCGCACCGAGTTGGCGATGCCGCCTCCGCGCGCGTGGATCTCCATGTACGGCAGGCCCTCGGCCCGCCAGAAGAACTCGTCTTCGCGGTAGCCCCCGAAGACGAAATGCGTGTGCGAGTCGACGAAGCCCGGCACGACGGCTCGGCCGCGCGCGTCGAGGCGGGCCGGCGGCGGCCCCTCGAGCCGCGGTAGCTCGGAGGCCGGACCGGCCCAGGCGATCGTCTCCACATCGACGGCGACGACCGCGTCGCGGACTATCCGTAGTTCGCGCATGACGGCGCCCTGGCGCGCAGTCGAACCGACGGGCGTCGCGAGCTCGCCGATGTTCTCGATCAGCAGCGTCGCCCTCATCGTCCGGCTCCCAGTCCGGAGCGGAACAGCGGGTCGACGCCGATCGTGCCTACGAGAGAGGCGGCATACTCGGGCCGCGACGCGCGCTCGAGGCTCTGCTGGACGGTCGTCAGCTCGCGACGGGCCTTCGCGAGGTCGCGCTCGTCACGGCCGCGAGGCGAGCCTAGGAATTCCTCAAGGTAGGCGACGCCCTCGCGTAGCCTCGATCGCTCGGCCTCGGCGTAGGCCTCGAGGCGAGCGGCGTACCAGTCGGACGCAAGTACGTAGTCGCGATCGAACAAGCGCCGTAGCTCGGGGTCGTCAAGACCCTTGCCGTTCCAGGAACCGTCCGCCATCACGCGCAGGATGGCCTGGAGCGGCGGGATGGCCGCCTCGATCGAACCATCCTGGAGGTAGTCGCGAGCGACGCGTTCCTGGGCCTCGGCTATGTTGAGCACGCCGTCGGCGAAGTACTCGAGGCTCTGCAGCTCGGGCCGGAGCACCTCCTCGGGGAACACCGACGATGGGGCGTCGAAGATGCGGCCGAGGAAGTGGGACGCGAACAGCGGTGTGACGCGCCAGCCGAGGCGGCCCGCGGGTACGGTTCGGCCGCCATGCTCGAAGTCCTCGACGCGCTCGAGGTAGCCGCTCTCGATCAGGAAGGCCGGGTCGCGCTCCTCGGGAGTCAATCTGGCCCACAGCTCGGGCACGAGCAGCGAGATGTCGTGTTCGACGCGGTACTTGTGGCCTATGTATCCGGCGGCCGTCGAGAAACCATCGTAGCCCCCGAGTATGAAGCCGAGCAGTGCGTTGTTCAGGTCGGAGGTCGGCGTCAGCGAGTTGAACGGGCCCTTGGTCAGCGCTCCCTCGGATCCGGCCCCCGTCGTGGACGGGCTCTTGCCGGTCAGGGAGCAGATGAAGTCCATGAACAGCTCGGGCAGTTCCTGATAATGAACCGGGCCGTAGACGGCCAGCGGCCTGATGCCCGCCTCCGGCTCGGGCGGGTTGTTGCGCCTGCCGGGCAGGATGGCACCGACCGGGTAATAGACCGGCGCGTCGGACTTGACCATGCGGAACAGCCTGGCCCCGACGTCCGCCAGGTAGCGTTCGAGCGGCTCCGCGTAGTTGCGGTCCAGTTGCAGGTAGCGCGGGTTCTTCGACGGCTTGCCGTCCACGAGCCGGGGTTTGGACGAGACGACGAACCAGCGGAACCTGTCGTCGCTCTCGGCGCCGACTATCATCTCGCGCATGGGTTCGGTGTACTCGGACAGCTCCACGGTGCGTTCGACCATCTCCTTGGCCTTGGCCCGCGACAGCGGCTCGAAGTTCGAGATGAAGTTGTCCGGCCGCGCCATGTCGGCCTCGGCCTGTTTGTCGTAGCCGCGATGGATGGCGTCGTCGGGCCGCTGGAAGAACCTGGCTTCGCAATTCTTGACGAATTTCACCGACGCCCCGCGGACGTCGTCGGGCAGGCCCGATAGGGCGGACGCCGGCGCGACGACCGAGGCGGTGATGTCGTCCTCCCACTGGATCTTCGCGGCCGGCATGTAGTCCTGCCTGAGCTTGTGGATGGACCTGGCGCCGTCGGGCGTGAAGCCGACGCGCAGATACGAACCCTGGACCGGCCGTCCGTCGTACTTGACCACGTTGCCGGCCGCTCCGTTGACGACGTCGGTGGAGAAATGGCCGGCCCAGTCGTCGCCCCACTCCGGGCGGTAGAAGCGCTTGACCAGGAAGACGAGCGCCTTGACGCGCTCGGGGATCGAGGCCAGCCACGCGTTGTACGCTTCGGTGTACAGCTCGGAAGGCGACAGCAGCTTGATGACGCTACCGAGCGAACGCTTGTCCGATAGGATCGACCGGCTGGCGGAGCCGTGGTTCTCCCCGGGATCCTTGAAGCGGGTGCCGTAGGGATACTCGATGACCTCCCTGACCATGGCCATGTCGGCGGCGAAATCGCCGGTGACGATGGGGCCGTCGCTCATGGCGTCGGTGATCTGCTTGGAGATCTCGGACTTGCCGCCGCCCGAGACCGTGCACGGCTTGTGGCACAGGAGGCCGTCGGCCTGGGTGCCCACGAGCCGCCAGGCGCCGGTCTTCGGGTGCTGGTTCATGGCGATGCGGTAGCCGGTCGGGTGCACGTAGGTCTCGCCGGGCAGGATACGCAGGCTCTGCTCGACGCCGTCGCGCCGCCAGGTCGCCTTCTGGGCGTCGATGGACAGTACGGCGTCCTCGGGCAGGTAGACCACGCTCGGGAAGACCGCGTCGATCGCGTAGCCTTCCGGCCGTAGCTCGATGCGGTCGCCGAGCAGGCGCACCACGTCGTCGAAGCGTTGGCCCTTGGAGCGCAGGTTGGTGTCGGGCACGAAGCGGTTGCCGAGATTGAAGCTGGGCAGCACGAGGGCGCCACCGGCGTGCTCCTCCTCGGTCAGGCCGAGCAGGTTCGACGAGTAGGAGATCTGCGTCTTGATCTCCTTCTTGGAGTACCCGAAGTAGTTATCCGCGATGATGGTGACGATGACACCGCGCTCGTCGCGGGCGCAGAGCTTGAACGGCTGGCCGCCGTTGTACGGTTCGGACGGATCCTTCCAGGCCATGCCGTCGCGCCTCTGGCGCTCGGTGGCTTCGTCCCAGGATGGCAGGCCGAGCGCCTTCTTGGGCATGCCGACCAGGTGCGTGGCCAGGATGACGCAGCCGGTGTGGCCCGACCAATGGAGCGGGTCGAGCGCGGCGTCGTTGGCCGAGACGTAGGGGTCGCCCGAGTTGCCGAAAATGCTCTCGACGAAGTCGAGGTTGGCCGCGAGCGAGGCCGGGGCGAAGAAGCGCGTCTCCATCGACCGTTCCTCGTAGAGGCCGGGCACCTCGGGCCGTACCGTAGGCCGCATCAGGAGGGACAGGAAGCAGCGGGCTGGTTCCGCCTCCTGCGCCGTGAACGGTAGGACGAGGAGTTCATCCGGGGGGGCCAGCGCGGCGGTAAGCATTCTGGCGAAGGCTAGCTTGGGCACGGCCAGCTTGTCGAGCGGGACCGGCAGGCCGCCTTCGGCTATATGGAAGACGCCCTTGGTCGTGCGCCGGTCGTTCTTGGGATTATGGAGGATACCGTTACGTATCCTATACGACGACATCGTGGGAGAGCGGTACTCGTGGGCGTCCGGCGGCAGCGACAGCTCCCTGGCCATGCCGTACCGGTCGAGCGTCAGCGTGTTCGAGGGCAGGCGAGGCGCCTCGCCGTCGGGCAGGTCGGCCAGGTACGAGTCGAGGAACGCCTGGATGCGCGCGTCTGCCGGAGGGAGATAGTCGGCGAGCAGCCGCGCCTTCTCCCGGTAGTTGAGCAACATGTCGCTGGCCAGCTCAAGGAACGCGGTACCTTCCTTGCCGTAGACCGGGAGGCCCAGTGCCGATAGCTTCAGGTTGATGTATGCGATGAGCCTTCCCCGTTCCGACGGCGAGCGTCGATCCAGGGTGACTCCGAAGTCTCGTTTTGCCGGCATATGAGCCTCCGTTCATGCGTATGGGACGGGCCGTCAGGGCCTCCGGTCCATCGTAGTATGAACGACGACTTTTTGCCAGGAGGGCGCCTAGTCGCCCGGTCGACGACAGACTCGGCGATCGAACGATGGTATAGTGGCGTTATGTCCAGGAAAGAATTGGAAGCGGCGCTCGACTTCATCCTGAACCGGGCGGACCCGTCCGAGTTCGAGGTCCTCGCCAAGGCCTGCGAGCGCAGGCGGCGGGATATGGGCAAGTACGCCGGGCTTGGCGGTCTCAATCCCGGCGCCCTGGCTGATAAGATGGCCGCCTCGGTCCAGGAGGGCGTCGGCCGTAGCCTGGACGGGCTGCGCGACACCCTGCGCGACTACGTGGCCCGCCTCGTTCGCCAGAAGGAGCCCGGCGCGACCGACGAGCAGATCGAGGCGCTGCTCGACGAATGCCTGCCCGACAGGTCCGACCCTTCGTCGGGAGCCCGGGACGTTCCAGCGGCCGACAGCCTGCCGCCCGAGGCCGTCGCGATGATGGTCAGGGACTTCGTCGACTACTCGCTCGGGCTGATGCCGCCCTCGAGGCAGCGGGAGCTATGGGAGGGCCTCGACGCCTGGCAGGACAAGTACTGGCAGGCCTTCTCGCCGGAGCTACGGGCCTTCGTCAAGGCCAGGCTCGAGGGACGACTCGCCGAGGACGAATTCTGGTCGGCCGTGTTCAGTCTGCTCGGGCTATGAGCGCCGCGCTCGATAGAATCGCCTCGACGCCTCGCCCCGGCCTCTGCCCCGTGGTATACTGCGGCCCGATCCAGCTTGAGACGCGGTCCCGCGCGAGGCGGGGCCCGGAAGAGGTTCCCGATGAAGACTATAGTGCTTGACGGACGAGGGCTTGCCATAGGCGACGTCGCGCTGGCGGCCCGTTTCGGCGCGAAGGCCGAACTGGCGCGGGAAGCTATCCCGAGGATGCAGGCCTCCAGGGCCGTCGTCGAGCGCTGCGTCGACGAGTCGCTGATACGCTACGGTATTACGACCGGCTTCGGAAAGTTCTGCGACGTCGTCATCAGCCGGGAGAGCAACGCCGAGCTCCAGCGGAACCTCATCATGAGCCATGCGGTCGGCGTCGGCGACCCGCTCCCCGAGGAGGTGGTCCGAGCGATGATGCTCCTGCGCGTCAACGCCCTCGCCGTGGGCAACTCTGGGGCTAGGCTGTCCACCGCCCAGGCCCTGCTCGACATGCTGAACACCGGCGTGACGCCGGTGGTGCCCGAGAAAGGCTCCCTCGGCGCATCGGGCGACCTCGCCCCCTTGTCCCATGTCGCCATAGCTCTCTGCGGTATGGGGGAGTGTTGCTATAAGGGAAGGCGGATGTCGTCCGCCGAGGCGCTCGCCGGCGCAGGTCTGGCACCGGTCGAGCTCGCCGCCAAGGAGGGCCTCGCGCTCATCAACGGCACCCAATGCATGACCGCCCTCGCCGCGCTCGCCGCCTACGACGCCGAGCGGCTGGCGCTGACCGCCGACGTGGTGGCGGCGCTGACCTCGCAGGCGCTACGCGGTATCGTCGACGCCTACGACCCGCGCGTGCACGAGGTACGCGGGCAGCCGGGCCAGATAGCCTGCGCGGCCCGCCTCCGCGCCCTGCTCGACGGCTCGTCGTATACGACCAGGCAGGGTCAGGAACGCGTTCAGGACGCCTACGCCCTGCGCTGCGTGCCGCAGGTCCACGGCGCCTCGCGCGACGCCATACGCTACGTCGTCGACGCGGTGTCGCGGGAGCTGAACGCCGCGACCGATAACCCGCTTATCTTCGCCAACCCCGACGACCCATCGGGCGGCGACATCATCTCCGGCGGCAACTTCCACGGCCAGCCGGTAGCGCTCGCGATGGACTTCCTGGGCATCGCTCTCGCCGAGCTGGCCAACGTGTCGGAGCGCCGCCTCGAGCGCCTCGTCAACCCGGCCCTGTCGAACGGCCTGCCCGCCTTCCTCGTACGGGATGGCGGCCTGAACTCCGGTTTCATGATCGTGCAGTATACCGCCGCCTCGCTCGTCTCCGAGAACAAGGTCCTTGCCCATCCGGCCAGCGTCGACTCGATACCGTCGAGCGCCAACCAGGAAGACCATGTCTCCATGGGGACGATAGCGGCACGTAAGGCGCGCGAGATACTCGGCAACGCCAGGACGGTGCTGGCCCTCGAGCTGCTGGCCGCGTGCCAGGCCATCGACCTGCTCGGCGGCCCGGACGGCCTCTCGCCCGCCACGAGGGCCGCGTACCGCGCCCTGCGCTCGGTGGCGCCGATGGTCGAGCGGGACCGCGTGATGCAGGACGACATCAAGGCCGCCGAAGCCCTCGTGTCCGACGGGGCAGCGCTGGCAGCCGCCGAGGCGGCGATGGGATTCGCGTCCGTCGGCTGAGGGGTTATCGCCGGCGGGCGTTCTGTTCAGCCATCGCCGGGGGTGCTATGATGGATAGACTGCGATGCGAGGAGATACCATGGTCACGAACGATAGAGCCGGAGGCCTGAGGCTGGATTTCGACGAGTTGCCGCCCGATCCCGTGTTCGAGGACGGCATCCGCCGTGCGCCTCGGCGCGAGGCCCGCCTGACGAGAGCCCAGGAGGCGCTCGCCGTCAAAAACGCCCTCCGCTACGTGCCCGAGCGATGGCACGCGCGCCTGGCCCCCGAGTTCGCCGATGAGCTCCGGGAGCGGGGCCGCATCTACGGTTATCGCTTCAGGCCGGAGGGCAGGCTCTACGGCAAGCCGATAGACGCCTACGCCGGCGCCTGCGTCGAGGGTAGGGCCTTCCAGGTGATGATCGACAATAACCTCGACTTCGACGTGGCCCTCTATCCCTACGAGCTCGTCACCTACGGCGAGACCGGCCAGGTCTGCCAGAACTGGATGCAGTACCGGCTCATCAGGCAGTACCTCGAGCGGCTCGACCAGTCGACGACCCTCGTCATCGAGTCCGGCCATCCGCTCGGCCTGTTCAAGAGCCACGAGCTGGCGCCGCGCGTCGTAATCACGAACGGCCTGATGATAGGCATGTTCGACAATCAGAAGGACTTCAACCACGCGGCGGCCCTCGGCGTGGCCAACTACGGCCAGATGACCGCCGGCGGCTGGATGTACATAGGCCCGCAGGGCATCGTCCACGGTACCTTCAATACGCTGCTCAACGCCGGCCGCCTCAAGCTGGGGGTCGCGCGTGACGGCGACCTCCGCGGCAAGCTGTTCGTCTCGTCCGGCCTTGGCGGCATGTCCGGCGCCCAGGGCAAGGCCGCCGTCATAGCCGGGGCCAGCTCCATAATCGCCGAGGTCGACGAGAGCCGCGTCGTCACGAGGCATTCCCAGGGCTGGGTCGACCGCGTCGAGAAAACGGTGGCCGGCGCCTTCGCCCGGGCGGAGGAGGCCCGTTCGAAGGGGGAGCCGATAGCGGTCGCCTACCTAGGCAATATCGTCGACCTGCTCGAGTACGCCGACTCCCACGGCGTGCGGATCGACCTCCTGTCCGACCAGACGAGCTGCCACGCCGCGTACGAGGGCGGGTACTGCCCCGCGGGCGTCTCGTTCGAGGAGCGCACCCGCCTGCTGGCGGAGGATCCGGCCCGGTTCCGCTCCCTCGTCGACGAGAGCCTGCGCCGTCACTTCGACGTGATCGGGCGCTTGACCGGCAAGGGTACCTACTTCTTCGACTACGGAAACTCGTTCCTCAAGGCGGTCTACGACGCCGGCGTGCGCGAGGTCTCCAAGAACGGCGTCGACGAGAAGGACGGCTTCGTCTTCCCGAGCTACGTCGAGGACATCCTGGGGCCGGAACTGTTCGACTACGGCTACGGGCCGTTCCGCTGGGTCTGCCTGTCCGGCAAGGACGAGGACCTGCGCAAGACCGACGCCGCCGCGATGGCCTGCATCGACCCGAACCGACGCGGGCAGGACCGCGATAACTGGGCCTGGATACGGGACGCGGAGAAGAATAGGCTCGTCGTCGGCACGAAGGCGCGTATCCTGTACCAGGACGCGATCGGCCGTACCAAGATTGCCCTCGAGTTCAACCACATGGTCAAGAAGGGCGAGATCGGCCCGGTCATGCTCGGCCGCGACCACCATGACTGCGGCGGCACCGATAGCCCCTTCCGCGAGACGAGCAACATCAAGGACGGTTCCAACGTGATGGCCGACATGGCCGTTCAGAACTTCGCCGGCGACGCGGCGCGCGGCATGAGCCTCGTCGCCCTGCACAACGGCGGCGGAGTCGGCATAGGCAAGAGCGTCAACGGCGGTTTCGGGCTCGTGCTCGACGGCTCCGAGCGAGTCGACGCCATCATCTCGATGGCGATGCCCTGGGACGTGATGGGCGGGGTCGCCCGACGTTCCTGGGCCCGCAACGAGCACGCCGTGGCGACCTGCGCCGAGTACAACGAGGTCTATTCCGGCTCCGGGTCCATAACGCTGCCGTACATCGCCGACGACCGCATCGTCGAGTCGGCGCTCGGGGGCTCCGGGTCATGACCCGGGACGCGGGCCCGACCGACTCCATCGTCGACGTGGCCGGCGTCTCGGTCGGGCACGCGACCATCGCCGACGGCGGCCTGCAGACCGGCGTGACCGCGGTGCTACCCCATGCGGGCAACCTCTTCCGCGACAAGGCGCCGGCCGCCTGCCGGGTCTTCAACGGCTTCGGCAAGTCGGTCGGGCTCTTGCAGGTCGAGGAGCTCGGCGTCGTCGAGTCGCCGATCCTGCTATCGAATACCTTCGCGATGTCGGCCTGCGTCGACGGCGCCCTCGACCTGCTACTAGCGGAGAACCCCGACATCGCCCGGGAGACCGGTAGCGCCAACGTCGTCGCGCTCGAGTGCAACGACGGCTACCTGTCGGACATGCGCCGCAGGGCCGTGACGAGGGAACACGTAGCGGAGGCTATACGGCTCGCCCGCTCTGGCTCGTTCGCCCGGGAGGCGTCGCTGCGGATCGGCGCCGGCGGCCCGTCGGCCGGAGCCTTCGCCAGGGGCTCCGTCGGGGCCGGCCGCGGCATGAGCTGCTACGGACTCAAGGGCGGCATCGGCACCGCCAGCCGCGTCGCGCTGGCCGATGGACGGCCGTATACCGTCGGCACGCTCACGTTGACCAACTTTGGCCGCCTGTCGGATTTCGTGGTTCACGGTAGGCTCCTCGGAAAGGAGATCGAGGCGCTCGGCGGTCCCGCGGCCGCGCGGATACGCGCGGCCGCTATCGACGGCTCCGGCGTCGGGAGTCCCGGCGATGGCTCGGTCATCGTCGTCCTGACTACGGACGCCCCCCTGGACTCGCGCCAGCTACGAAGGCTGTGCATGCGCGCTGCTTCCGGCCTGGCACGAACCGGCGCTGTGATCGGCGGGGGCTCGGGCGAGCTGGCACTGGCGTTTTCCACGGCCTATACCGTTCCGCATGATCCGCCGCCAGGGGGCGGCCCGCTCCCGCGGGCGACGCTCCACGAGGATCTGCTCGACCCCCTCTTCAGGGCGGCCACCGACTGCGTCGAGGCGGCCGTGCTCGACTCGCTGTACAGCGCCGAGACGGTCGTCGGCCGCGACGGGCATGAGCGCGTCGCCCTATCGGAGCTGGGCCTCGGCTAGGCACGGGATGGCGTTCGCCTAGCGTTCGCCTAGCGTTCGCGACGCAGCACGGTGACGCAGTTCGTGGCGGCGCTGCCTCCGACGTTCAGCGTCACCCCTAGTTCTGGCGTCTTCGACGGCGCCAGGCCGATGGCCTCGCCGACGAGCTGCTTGTAGACGAGGGCGTGCATCGAGACGCCCGTGGCGCCGACCGGGTGGCCCTTGGCCTTGAGCCCGCCCGATAGGTTGACCGCCGCCTCGTCGTCCGGGCCGAAGCGCCCATCCAGGTAGTCGTAGCCCGCGCGACCATCGACCGACAGGCCGAGGGCCTCGGTGCACAGGAGCTGGTTGATCGTGAAACAGTCGTGGACCTCGGCTATGTCCACATCTCCGGAGCCGATGCCCGCTTCGGCGAAGGCCAGAGCCGTCGCGCGCTTGGCGGCCTGCAGCTCGTACATATTCTTCCTATTCGAGATGGCGATGCGCTCGTTGGCGTGCCCGACGCCGGCGATGCGCACGGCGCGGCCTCGCTTGACCGCCGGATGGCCCGGGCCCACGATGACGACGGCCGCGGCGCCGTCGGTGACCAGTGAGCAGTCGTGCAGGCGCAGCGGCTCGGCTATCATCGGGTTCTTCTCCGGAGGCAGGGCGAGAATCGCCTCGGCGCTGACCAGGCCCAGCCGGTCGGACGGGCCGCCCTTGCCGAAATGGGCCAGCGGGTTCTCGAGGCCGTTGCGGTAGCACAGGGCGGCGACGCTGGCGAGCATGCGCGCGAGCGCGGCGTCGTCCAGGCCGTAGCGGTCGCGGTAGCCCTTGGCGTACTCGGCGAACAGGCTCGGGAAGGTCATGCCCCTCGCGCCTTCCTCCGGCCAGTACGAGCAGGTCGCGAGCGCGTGGGTCACGCCCCCGGTGTCGAGTAGGTTCATCTTCTCGACGCCGACGACGAGGGCCGCCCCGACGCGACCGGCCTCGACGGCGTACAGCGCGTCGTAAAGCGCCACCGAGCCGGAAGCGCAGGCGTCCTCGCAGCGGGTCATTGGCTTGAACCGTAGCCCGGCCGGGTCGATCTCGGGTGCGAAGGCCGCGACGTGCTCCTGGTTCGCGAAGAGGCCGGGCGCGCACGAGCCGACCCAGACGCCGCCTATTTCGTCGGCCTGGACGCCCGCGTCCGTGAGGGCGCCCTGGCCGGCCTCGAGCATGAGCTCGTAGAGGCTGGCCAGGTCGGAGACGGCGCCGGTCTCCTTGTCCTTCTTGACCAGGTTGCCGAACCTGGTGTTATACGCTCCTACGATCGATACCTTCGACATAATGGTCTCCTTGATCGCGCCATCTCGGGCGGGCCTAGATGTAGCCGAGGCGCTTGGCCTGGGACTTGAGCTCGTCGCGGAATTCCGGGGCCGCGACGGCGATTAGCGCGAGGGCGCGCTCCCTGACGGTGCGGCCGCGAAGCTTGGCCACGCCGTGCTCGGTGACGACGTGGTCGACGAAGGAGCGGTGGAGCGTCACGGCGCTGCCCTCGGGCAGGGTGGGCACGATGGTGCTCAGCGAACCGCCCTTGGCGGTGGAGTAGCAGGCGATGATCGACTTGCCGAGGCCGTCGAAACCGGCGACCGCCCCCTGGGCCGTATCCGACTGGCCGCCGGTGCCTGAGTACTGCTGGGCGCCGATGGACTCGCTGGCCACCTGCCCGGTGAAGTCGACGGTCAGGCAGGTGTTGATGGACACCATGCGCGAGTTCCGGGCGACCACCGCCGGGTCGTTGACCCAGCGGCCGCGCTCGAAGTCGACTGCCACGTTGTCGTCGAGCCAGTCGTACAGCTTCCGGCTGCCCATCGCGAAGGTCGCGACGAATTTGTCCTTCCTGAGGGACTTGCGACGGTTGGTGATGACGCCCATCTCGTAGAGCTCCATCATCGAGTCGACGAGCATCTCGGTATGGACGCCGAGGTCCTTCTTGCCGCGGAGCGCGAGCGCGGCGGCGTTCGGGATGCCGCCGATGCCGAGCTGGATGGTCGAGCCGTCCTCGACCAGGTCGGCTATGTACCGGCCGATGAGCAGGTCGGTCTCGCTCGGCTCGGGCGCTGGCAGGCTCGGGACCTCCTGCTCGTGCTCGACGAAGTACGTGACCTGGCTGACGTGCAGGTGGGTGTCGCCGAGGGTCCGCGGCAGCCGCGGGTTGACCTCGAGTATCACGTACCTGGCGGCCTCGAGTATGTCTTTCTCGTAGGTGATGCCGAGCGATAGGCTGACGAAGCCGTTATGGTCCGGCGGGGTGCAGGTGCCGATGAAGACCTCGGGCGGCCTCGCGTGGATGCGGTCCGTGGCCGCGCGGTGCAGCATGTTCGGTACGAAGGTGACCGTGCCGGTCCCGGCCTTGAGCGCGGCCCGCGAACCCGGGGCGTGGAACCAGCTGGCCAGCTCGAAGTGGCCCTGCATCTCCGGCTTCAGGTAGAAGTCGTAGGCCTTGAGCGTCAGCACCGAGAACACCCGCACGTCGCGGACTCGGGGGGCCAGGATATGCAGCCGCGCCATCGTGCCCTGGGGCTCGCTGGCGCATTGCCCCACCACGACGTCGTAGCCCGACTCGATGCATTGGATCGCCTCGTCTATCGGGCGTAGCCTCGAGCGGTATTCATCGTCCCATCTGGACATATAGGGCCTCCTTTTCGAAAGCGAACGAAGCGACTGCGATGAGAAGAGGCAGGAAGTCATTACATTCTCAATACGTAAACAGGTTCGCGCCGACGGCCAGGCCGGCACCCGAGGCGCAGAAGACTATCGGGTCGCCGCGGCGTATCCGTCCGTCCTTGATGGCGTGGTGGAAGGCCATCGGTACGCAGGCCGAGCCTGTATAGCCGTAGCGATCCATCGCCAGCGGGGCGAGCTCCCGCGGTCTACCGAGCTCGTCCATGACCTCCAGGATGACGCTACGGTTGATCTGGGTCATCACGAAGCCGGCCACGTCTTCCAGCCCTACGCCACCCTTGTCGCACAGAGCACGGATGACCGGCGGCCATAGCTTGAGGTTGCGGTCTCCCGGCAGGCGCTTCAGGTTCTCGAGGCCGTAGGCCCCGGCGTCGAGCAGTTCCCTGGTCACGGGCTTCCGGGTGCCGCCGGCGTAGACGCCGACGTAGTCCCACTGAGTGCCGTCAGCGATGAATTTGCCGGTTATGTACCCGGACGGGTCGTCGTCGTCCGTCCTGGACAGGACGACGGCCCCGGCGCCGTCGGCGAAGATGGACCAGCCGAAAGCGTCTCCGTTCCGGACGTGGGCGGGCATGTTATACACGCCGACGACCACAGCGTGGCGTAGCGCCGGGTCGCCCGCCATCATCCTGGCCGCGGCGTCCAGGGCCGTCACGAAACTGGCGCACGAGGCGGAAACGTCGAAGGCCGCCGTGTCGCGCTGCCCGCCCTGGAGTCGGCCCTGCACCAGGATCGCTGTGGCGGGGCTAACGTACTCTGGCGTGTCGGTGCCGACGATGACGAGGTCGAGGTCGTCCGGCGCCAGGCCCGCGTCGGCGATCGCGGACCGGGCGGCGCGCTCCGCGAAGTCGGCGGTGCTCTCGTCGAGCCCTCGCAACCTGGCGATGTGCCTGGCCCTGATACCGATCTTCTCCTCGAGCCTGGCTGCGTCGAGCTCGATGCCTGCGAGCCTCGCTAGCTCCCCGTTGCCGATCGGCGCCCCCGGCGCATAGACGCCCGTGCCGAGTATCTTCGCTTTAGCCATCGTCCATCCTCCATGCCGTGCTATGATCGCCGCGCCAGGCCGTGGCTCAGGTACTCGCCGACGCCCTCGACTATGGCCCGCGCGTTGTGCGGCGATTCGTCGAAGGCGACCTCGAGGCCGTAGTAGTGGGACAGGCCCATCATGAACTCGGCGGCGCTGTCGAGGTAGAGCGGATCCGAGGCGACGGCCTCCTGGTCCATGCCAGCGGCCCCGAGCCGCTCGTAGCCCCGCTTGAACGCGGCGTAATACTCCTTGACCGTGGGCAACGCCACGAATTCGCCTTCGCGGGCGATGTTGTAGCACCATCGGTCGAGCGACAGGTACACGCCGAACAGGAACATGCCTTGCATCTCCTCCTCGAGCCGGTTCAGGCCAGGTGTCAGGTTCGACGCGATGAAGTGCCTGACCTCCTTGCCGGCCGAGGCGATCTGCTCGCGGAAGAAGCTTTCCTTGCTGTCGAAATGCTTGTAGAACGCGCCGACCGATAGGCCCGCCGCGTCGGTTACCTCGTGGATGTTGACCGCGTGGAAGCCGCGCTCCCCGAACAGCCGCTTGCCCGCCTTCATCAGGCGGTCGCGACTCGACTCCTCGAGGCGTATCGCCGGTGGCGCGATGGTAATCCCGAAGACCCGCTCGGGATCCCAGTCCAGGCCCGGGAACAGGCCGTTCGCCGCCATGTCCGCCAGCGCGGCCGTCGATATATTTACGCCCTGCAGGGCCGACCGCACCGCGGCGAAGCGCGGCCCGCCTATGCCGACGAGGTACTCGGCGACTCCCGCCGGGCGGCCGAGTGTCTTGGACAGTATGCGCCGGTAGGTCTCGGTCAGCCTGCGCTCGTACTCGAAGTAACGATACTGGCCTTCGCGGAATACCGTGATCAGGTCCGGATGCTCGGCCGAGAAGCTGACGAGTATCTCGGTCATGCTCCTGATGCGCTCCTCTATGGCGCCGCCCTCGGTCCGCTCGAGGGCGGCCGCGATGCGCACGATCACATCGTCGAGGATATGGAAAAAGATGGCTTCCTTATTTGGGAAATACCTATAGAAGACGCCGTTCGACAGCTCCGCGGCCCTGCATATCTCGGCCACGGATATCGACGAGTACCAGCGCGACGCGAAGAGGGCTATCGCCGTCTCCACGAGCTTGCGTTGGGTATCGGCGCCTCGTTGAACCATTGGAGTGCTCCTCTGAACTAAAATGAGAGACGATTCACAGTAACAAGCCGAATTATAGGATTGCAACACGATTGTGGCAAGTAATTTCGCTAGATACCATGAAGACTCGAGGCTGGTGCCATAAAGTACTGCGAATTTGCTTGACGTATCGTGAAAATTGACTAATAAGTAAATGAGAGAAGATTCACCTTTACCGAGGAGTGATGATGCATATCGGTGTTATCGGTATCGGTACGTATGTCCCCGATACGTTCTTGAGCGCGGCCGACTTGGCTAAGGCGACCGGCGTGCCCGAGGCTGTCGTAGCCGAGAAATTCGGCGTGCGCCGTAAGCCGGTCGCCGGCCCGGACGATACGACCGCCGTCATGGGCCTCAGGGCGGCACGGGCCGCTCTGGCGGACGCCGGCGTCGAGGGCAAGGATCTCGGCCTCGTGCTGTGGTGCGGCGCCCAACATAAAGACTATCCATGCTGGCTGGCGGGCCTGTACGTGGCGAACGAACTCGGCGCGTCCGGAGCCTGGAGCTTCGACATGGAGGCTATGTGCGGCTCGATGATGGCCGCCCTCGACGTGGCCAAGAGCCTGATGCTCGCGCGGGACGACCTGGATACCGTGCTCCTCGTCTCAGGTTACCGGAACAACGACCTGATTGACCTCTCGGAGCCGACGACCCGCTGGATGATGGACATCGGCTCGGGCGGCTCGGCCTGCGTGCTCAGGAAGAACTCAGGCCGGAACGTCATCCTCGGCTCGTCGTTCCGCGGCGATGGCTCGATGAGCCTCGACTGCGTGGTGCCGACCCTCGGTTCCAAAGCCTGGCCGCCCCGGCCCGGCGACCTCGAGCGAGCGCATTTCTCCATACCCGACGAGGCCGGGTTCAAGGCCAAGCTCGGCGAGCGGACGATGCCAAACTTCTACGCGGTCATCGACAGGGCCCTCGAGCTGTCGGGTGGTCTCGGCCGCGCCGACATCGGCTACCTCGCCATGTTGCACTTCAAGCGCAGCGCTCACGACGGGATACTCGCGGAGCTCGGCCTCGACGAGTCGAGGTCGACCTACCTGGACCAGTACGGCCACCTGGGCCAGAACGACCAGCTGCTGTCGATTCGGCTCGGCCTCGGCGATGGGCGGATACGCGACGGCGACTACGTCGTGCTCGTAGGCGCGGGGCTCGGTTTCGTATGGGCGGCCAGCGTCGTCCGCTGGGGGCCTTGGATCGAATAATGCCGCGCCGCCGTGCGCCGGCGGACGCATATAAGGAGCACGATCATGGATAGGATGAAGGGTAAGGTTTGCGTCGTAACGGGCGGCGCTCGGGGCATAGGCAGGGGCATCGTCGAGACCTTCGCCCGCGAGGGCGCGCTGCGCGTATGGGCCCTGGATATGAACGAGGCCGAACTAGCCGCGCTCGAGCGCGACATTCCCTGCGTCAAGGGCGAGGTCGTCAACGTGGCCGACGGAGCCGCTGTCGAGGCCTTCGTCGCCAAGGCCAAGGCCGAGTATGGCCGCATCGACGTGCTGGTCAACAACGCCGGAATCACCCGGGACGCGCTGATCCAGAAGATGACCGAGTCCGACTGGGACGCCGTCATCAACGTCAACCTGAAGGGGCCGTTCCTGATGACCAAGTACGTGGCCCCCGTGATGATGGAGGGCGGGTCCGGCTCCATCGTCTCCATATCGAGCGTCGTCGGGCTCGACGGCAACATCGGGCAGACCAACTACGCCGCGACGAAGGGCGGCGTCGTCGCGATGACCAAGGGCTGGGCCCGGGAGTTCTCGCGCAAGGGCGCCAAGATCCGGGCCAACTGCGTGTCGCCCGGCTATACCCGTACCCCGATGATCGAGACGGTTCCCGAGAAGGTGCTCGAGCCGATCATCGCGCGTACTCCGCTCGGCAGGCTCGCCGAGATCCAGGACATCGCCAACGGCGTGCTGTTCCTATCCTGTGACGAGGGTTCCTTCGTCAACGGGCAGGTGCTCCGCGTCGACGGGGGATTGACCCTGTAGCCAAGGCTTCGAGGGGCGCGCCGGCACGGCAGCCGCGGCCCGTCACGTATAGATTCGGGCGCGTAGGCGTCCGTCAGGTTCAAGGAGGACAGTAATGAAGAAAGCGCTCGCGATCCTCATGGTCGCCTGCCTCGCCGTCCCCGCCTTCGCCCAGTCGGGCGGGACCATCAAGCTCGGCGGCACCTGGCCGCTCGGCGACATCACCGGCAAGCAGGGCAGCATGGCCGCCCAGCAGGCCGTGGACGAGATCAACGCCGCCGGCGGTGTGCTCGGCCGCAAACTGGAGCTGATCGTCATCGACGACGAGCTAAAGGCCGACAAGGGCGCCGCGGCCGTCGAGAAGCTCGTAACGGTGGACGGCGTCGACGCCCTTATCGGCGGCATGGCCTCCGGCGTCGCGCTCGGCCAGATACCCGCGATGAAGAAGTACGGCAAGATCGTCATCGCGACCGGCGCGGCCTCGTACAAGGTCGAGGAGGCCCTCGGCCCCGACGCCAATTGGTACTTCCACCTGCATCCCTGGGACTACAACCAGGGCGCTAGCTACGCGCAGGGCTGGGACGAGATCCAGAAGAAGTACCCGGCGGTCAAGATCAGGAAGATCTTCCTCGCGTACGAGGAAGGCGCCTTCGGTAAGTCGTCCTTCGACGCCACCAAGGTGCTTTTCGGCGCCGACAAGCGCTACTCGATAGACGGCGCCTCCTTCAAGAGCGCCGCCCTCGGCGGCGGCGACTATGGCGCCGTGCTCGAGGCCGCCAAGGAGTTCAAGCCGGACCTCTTCCTCTGGGCCGGCTACGACGCCGACGCCCTGCCGATGCTCGAGCAGGCCAAGGCGATGAAGTTCACCCCCGGTATCTACCTCGGAGCGCCTCCCGGATGGCCGGTCGACTTCGGCGCGTCGAAGCTGTCCGATAACGTGATGCTCTACGGTATGTGGGCTCCGTCGATCAATGACGTCAGCAAGGTCAGCAAGGCCTTCTACAACGGCTTCGTGGCCAAGTACAAGGTCGAGCCGGCCACGTACTTCGCCCCGCTGTCGTACTCGGCAGTCTACATCTATGCCGACGCGGTCAAGCGCGCCGGTACGACCGAGACCGCCGCGGTGATCAAGGCGCTCGAGGCCACGAAGTACGCCTCGCCTCTCGGCGAGACGATCACCTTCACGCCGTCGAACATCATCAAGCACCAGGGCATCAAGAACCAAAAGATCCTGCAGTGGCAGAACGGGCGCCAGGAGGTCATCTGGCCGTTCGAGGCCGCGACTGCCAAGCCCGTGTATCCCTTCCCGAAGTGGAAGTGACCGGGTGACGATCGGGTACTGAACCAAGGCCGCCGGCCCGTAAGGGCCGGCGGACTATCATCGACCAAAGGTATAGAGATGGTGAACAAACGGAAGACGACCCTGGTCGTCGCGCTGATAGCGGCGGCCGCGGTGATTATACTCGCCTGGCGCCCGACCGTACTCATCTACGGCCTCCAGGCGGCGGGTCTCTACGCCTCCATCGCCGTACCGATGGGGTTGATCCTCGGGATCGTGCATATAGTCAACCTGGCGCACGGCGAGTTCCTGATGGTGGCGGCCTACGCGACCTACCTGCTGTGCAAGTCGCTGGGTATCGACCCCTACCTGGCGCTGTTGCCGGTGACTGCGGTGACGGCGGGCCTCGGCTTCGTCGTCTACAAGCTGACCATACGCCAGACGCTCAAGGCTCCCGAGCTGAACCAGCTGATACTGACCTTCGGGCTGGGCATATCGATGACCCAGATAGCAAACCTGCTTTTCACGTCGCAGACCCGCAAGCTGTCGTTCGACTATGTCTCGGCGTCGATCGATATCGGGGAGCTGTCGTTCGGCGTCTACAACTTCGTGTTCCTCGGCGCTGCGCTGCTCATGGTGGTCGGGCTGCGGTGGTACCTGACGAGGACGACGGCCGGGAAGGCCGCCGTGGCCGTCGGGCAGAACCCCCGCGGGGCGGCCATCGTCGGCATCGACGTCGACAGGACCTACGGCTTCGTCTTCGCGATGGCCACCGCCCTCGTCGGCATGATGGGCGCGATGCTCATCACTCGCTCGGCCGTGTTCCCGACGGTGGGCAGCCCGTACACGATGAAGAGCTTCTGCCTCGTCGCGATGGCGGGCATAGGCAACATACCGGGCATACTCGGCGCCAGCATCCTGCTCGGCGTGTCGGAGAACCTGCTCAAGGCCTTCCGCGGCCTGCGCGGCTGGGCCGATATCGTATTCTTCGTCCTGATCATCACGGTGATACTCGGACGCTCGATCAGGGGGAAGAAGGCATGAAGATACGAGGCGCGTATATTGCGGCGGCCGTAGCGGCCGCCATCATGATAGCCTTCCCGGCCTTCCTGGGCGCCTACCCGCTGAACGTCGCGCGCAGCGTGATGACCTACATGGCATTGGCCGTCAGCTGGGACATGCTACTGCGCTCGGGGCAGATATCGTTCGGCATAGCCGGCCTGTTCGGCCTCGGTTCCTACGCGTCCATCCTGGCCGTGCTCCGCGGCGGCATGGACCCGCTCCTGAGCATAGCCTTCGCGGCGCTGGTCGCCGGGCTCGTGGCCTTCGCCCTCGGCTTCGCGATCCTCAGGCTGCGCGCCATGTACTTCTCCATCACCACGCTCGCGCTGATGGAGATCTTCAGGATAATCATGCACAACCTGCACGATTTCTCGGGCGGGCCCGAGGGCGTCGTGCTGCCGGAGGTGATCTTCGGCGGAGACGCGTCCGCCCTCTACTGGCTGTGCCTCGGAGGCCTGGCCGTCACGATAGGCGCGTCCTGGTACTTCGAGAGGAGCAAGCTGCGCCTGGCGCTGACCGCTATCCGCAACGACGAGACGAGTGCGCGGTCGAACGGTATCGACATCTTCAAGTACCTGCTCGTCGCCTTCGTCGTCACCTCGACCCTGCAGGGGATGATGGGCGCGATCCAGGTGCAGTCCTACGGCTTCACGACGCCGGACACGGCCTTCGACGCCAACTTCACGCTGCTGCCGCTCGCGATGGCCCTGCTCGGCGGCATCCACAGCACGATAGGGCCGATGGCCGGCGCCGTGTTGCTCGGCATCGCGTCCGAATGGCTCAAGCTCAAGATCCCGTACGGCCACCTGGTCGTCTACGGCGTGATCATCATCATCGTCATCCTATTCATGCCGAACGGCCTTTTCGGCCTGGCCCGGAAGGCGATACGCAAGGCCGGCGGGGCGGGCAGCCCGGGCTCGGCCTCGAACGGGTCGGACGCCGAGGAGGGCGCGCGATGAGCAAGCTGAGTACGACCGGCCTGACCAAGGCCTTCTCCGGCCTCGTGGCCGTCAACGACGTGAGCTTCGCGATGGAGGAGGGCGAGATCCTCGGCATCATCGGCCCCAACGGCGCCGGCAAGACGACCTTCATTCACCTGGTGTCCGGCATCCTGATGCCGAGCTCCGGGCGGATCGAGTTCAAGGGCCGCGACGTCACCTACCTGCCGGCCCACGAGCGTAGCCGCTTGGGCATAGCCAGGACCTATCAGCTGATCCACCCGCTCGAGAACCTCAAGGTGCTCGAGAACGTGATGGTCGGCGCCGTCTTCAGTCGAGGCAAGAGCCTCAGGGAGGCCAGGCTCTCGGCCGAGGGCATCTGCGACGAGCTAGGCCTGGGCGGGCTGGACCGCGATACCGCCCAGCTGTCCATCCTCGAGATCAAGAAGATGGAGATAGCCCGCGCCCTGGCGAACGAGCCCGAGGTGCTGTTCCTCGACGAGGTGATGGCCGGGCTCAACAGCGACGAGACCAAGCAGATGATAGAGACCGTCAGGCGCATCGCCGGCGAGCGCAGAATGGCGGTCGGGGTCGTGGAGCACGTCATGGGCGTCATCCGCGAGCTGACACAGCGCGTGATCGTGCTCGAGGCCGGCGAGCTGATAGCCGAGGGACCGTACGAGAAGGTCTCCAAGGACCCCCGCGTGATCGAGGCCTACCTCGGAGGAGCCGCATGATACTGGACATCAAGAAGCTCGAGACTGGCTACGGCAAGCTGCGGGTGCTCCGCGGCGTGGACCTGTCCGTGGGCCGCGAGTCGGTGGGCCTGTTCGGCCCGAACGGGGCGGGCAAGACCACGCTGATCAATGCGATCATGGGCATGGTCAGGCCGTGGGCCGGATCTATCGAATTCGAAGGGGCGCCCATAGGCGGACGCCCGACGCACCTCGTGGCCAGGGCCGGCATAGCCCTCGTGCCGCAGGAGCGCGAGCTGTTTCCCGGCATGAGCGTCGCTGATAACCTGGAGCTCGGGGCGGCCTACGTGCCGCGCGGCAGGGATATCATCGAGAAACAGCTCGACACGGTGCTGAGCCTCTTCCCGATACTCAAGGAGCGCTACAGGCAGCTCGTCGGCACGATGTCCGGTGGCCAGCAACGCATGGTGGCGATAGGCCGCGCGCTGATGGCCAACCCGATCCTCTTGATTCTCGACGAGCCGTCGCTCGGACTCCAGCCGTCGATCGTGGCGGAGGTGTTCGACCGGCTCTCTGTCCTCAAGAAGGACGTGGCCATACTCGTCACCGAGCAGAACGTACGCGAGAGCCTGCGTGCCATAGACCGCGGCTACGTGATCGAGAACGGGCGGGTGCTGCTCGAGGACACGGCCGAGGGCCTGGCCAAGAACCCCCACGTCGTGTCCGCCTACCTGGGGCTGTAGCCGTGGCGCGCGTGATCGTCGACGGGATCGGCCTCGAGTACTCGATCCTGGCCGCGGCGAGCGGGGCCGCCGACGGGGAGCGGAGCGAGCCGCCGACGGTCGCGCTGCTCAACGGCATCGGCATGTCGATCGCCCACTGGCGGCCGGTAGCCGAGCGGCTAGCTGCCGCCGGGTACCGCGTCCTGCTCCACGACTTCCGGGGGCAGCTCCTGTCCGAGCGGCCGACTGGGCCGTACTCGTTCGAGGCCCACGCGCACGACCTCGCGGGGCTACTCGACGCCATCGGCCTGGGCCGCGTCGTGGCCGTGGGCACCTCCTACGGGGCGGAGGTCGCGCTGACCTTCGCCCGCGACTACCCTGGACGATGCGCGGGCGTCGCCGCGATAGACGGCGTGAGCGAGTACGACGAGGTGCTCCGCGCCGCCATCGAATGCTGGAGATCGGCGGCGCTCGCCGACCCCCGGACCTTCTACAAGTCCCTCGTGCCCTGGACCTACTCGGCCGAGTACCTGGCCGCTCGCAGCGACGCGATAGCCGCGCGCGAGGACGCGGTCGCCGCCCTGCCCAGGGACTACTTCGAGGGCTTCGCGCGGCTGTGCGACGCGTTCCTGGCCATCGACCTGACCCGCGACCTCGGGCGCGTCGCGTGCCCCTGCCTCGTCGTGGTCGGCGACCGTGATATACTCAAGCCGCCGCGCTACTCGAGGATCATAGCCGACGGCGTGCCGGGCGCCCGCTATGTCGAGGTTGCCGGGGCAGGCCACGCGCTGGCCATCGAGAAGCCGGACGAGCTGTTCGGCCTGCTGCTCGGATTCCTGTCCGAGGCCGCCGGGCCGTGACGCGTTTCGCGGGACGAGCCTGGATCGCCGTGGCGTTCGTCGCGTTCGTGGCGTTCGTAGCGCTTCCGGCGATAGTCGTGGTCGCGGCCTGTTCCTCGTCCCGGATCATGGAGGAGACTATGGTGCAGAAGACGGTAACCGTACTGGGAAAAAGCATGTACTACGTCGAGTCGGGCTCGGGCCCGGCCGTGGTGCTCGTGCACGGCAACACCGGCTCGAGCCGCTGGTGGAAGAAGGCGATGAACCTGAATGGTAGCCGCACCATTGCGCCGGACCTGCCCAATTTCGGCCGGTCGGACGCGCTCGATACGGCCGACATCGACCTGTACGCGGACTACCTGGCGGCCTTCATCGAGGCGCTCGGGCTCGAGCGGCCGATCGTCGTCGGGCACAGCCTCGGGGGCGCGGTGGTCATGGCGATGGCGGCCCGCCGGCCGGAGCTGCCCGGGGCGCTGGTCATCGTCGACGGGGCGGCGCCGTCGGGCCTCGTCACGCCGGAAGCGCATTACCCGTACATCGAACTGTTTCGGACCAATCGCGACATGATGCGCCAGGCTCTCGCCGCGGTAACCCCGACGATGGACGATCCGGCCTTCCTCGACGAGCTGACGGAGGACGCCATGGCGATGGCCCCACACGCGTTCTCGGGTAACGCCCGCGCGCTGGCGCGCTTCGACTATACCGGCCGCGCAGGCGCTTATACCGGCCCGGTCATGGTCGTCTGGGGCCGCAAGGATTCGATCATCACGGAGGCTATGGCCCGGGAGACCGCCGCGGCCTACCGGGGCTCCAGGCTACTGGTACTCGACTCGGTCGGCCATTCGGTCATGGCGGAGGATCCGGAGCTATTCAAGCGGAGCCTCCTCGACTTCATCGCGGGCGCCGACTAACGCCGACTAGCGCCGACTAGCGCCTTCCGAGGAGCCGCCGCGCCGCCAGGCTGGCGAGCAGGTGCCCGGCCGCCTGGGGTACGAAGGGCCCCGAGCCCTGTACCGCTCGCACGCGCACGCCGCCCGGGCAGTCGCCGGGGCGGCTACCGTCGGGCGGCATGGCCGGCGGCACCGGCGGCTCGTCGGACCATACGCACTCGAAGGCGGCCGGCATCGATACCCCGACGTCGCCAAGGGCCGCGAGCGAGGCGCCCGGCGGGCCGAAGCCCAGGCGCCGCAGCCGCTTGCGCACGTCGGAGGCGAGCGGACAGTGGGTCGCGTCCCAGAGCCGCCCGACCTTGAGCCGCTCCGGCGCCAGGCGCCCCGCCGTGCCCATCGCCGATACGAAGGGCAAGCCGGCGCGGGCCAGGGCGGCCATCAGGTTGACCTTGGGGTTGAGCGTGTCGATGCAGTCCAGATAGACGCCGCAGTCGGCCGGGATCATGCCCGCGGCCTCGGCGCCGTGCACGATGCGTCCTATCGCCTCGACGTGGCACTCCGGGTTGACTCTCGCCGCGTAGTCGGCGAAGACCTCGGTCTTGAGCCGGCCGACTTCGCCGGAGTAGCCGAAGTACAGGCGGTTCAGGTTCGATTCGCTCACCGCGTCGAAGTCGACGACGACGAGCGAGCCGACGCCGGCGCGGACCAGGTCCATCGCCGCGGCGGCGCCGACGCCACCGAGGCCGAACACGCAGGCCCGCGCGGTGGCCAGCGCGTCGGCCCCCTCGTCGCCGAGCAGTATCCTCGTGCGCTCATCGAAGGGCATGGCCGAACGCCTCCCTGAAGTTAGCCTCGACGGCGGCCGCCACGGACCGCTCGTCCTTTCCGCGTAGCGTGGCCAGACGGGCGACCACGCCGGCGAGGTCGCCTGTCGTCGACCAGGCGCGCAGGGGCCGTCCGCCCTCGGACGCGGGCGCCCGAGGCGGCTGGTAGGGGGCGTCCGTCTCGGTCAGCAACGCCGAGGCCGGCAGGGCCGCGGCGCTCGCGGCAGCCTTTTTGTTGCCGTTGCACAGGGGGAGGCCGAACGAGAACAGCGCGCTCGGGCAGCGCTTGAGGAAATCGAGAGCCTCGTTGGCAGGTCCCGGCCAGGAATGCAGGATCACCGCGCGTAGCCGGGCCAGGCGCCCGGCGTACTCGAAGAGCAGGTCGTCCGCTCGGCGCAGGTGCAGCACGATAGGCAGGCCGCGCTGCTCGGCCAGCTCGAGCTGGTACTCGAAGACCGCCCGCTGAACGGCCTCTGACTCGGGCGTCCTCGTCGTCGCCGGGGAGTCGCCGTAGAAGTCGAAACCGCACTCGCCTACGGCCGCGATATCGCCAGCCGCCGCCCGGGCGGCGAGCGCGTCCGCCCCGTCCATCACCGGTAGCTGCGGGTGCAGCCCGAACGACACCGGCGCGGCGCGCGACCCGGCCATGATCCGCCGAGTCGCCTCGAAGCCGGCGTCGTCGTGCACCGACGCGAGGCCGAGGACGCCGAGCTCCCGGTATTCGTCGACGAAGACGGGGGCGACCGCGTACAGGTCGTCCGCGTGGAAGTGGGCGTCTATCGGTTTGGGCGTATCGTCGCTATGGTCCATCGACGATGAGTATAACGACTATCGGGCGGCACGCGAAGACGGCCGCGAGCATCGAGGGGCGGAAAGGAAAGGCCGCCGCCGGGCTGGAGGCGGCCTTCGTTCCGAGGCGGAGGCTCGAACGCTAGAGCCCGGCGAGTAGGCTCTTGGCGTCGGCCAGCGAGGCTGGGTCGTCGAACCAGCCGCCGTCTATGGCCTTCTTGAGCAGGGCCTTGGCATCGGGGGCGGCTCCGTAGCGGGCGGAGAGCGCGGCCAAGGCCAGCGCGTACGAGCTTCGCAGGGCTCCGGCGTCCTCGGGCGAGGCGGACCTGAGCGCGGCCAGCGCGCGGGCGCCCGAGCCGAAGGCGATAGCGGATAGCGAGGCGCTGTAGGCCACGCGGGCCGCGCCGGTCGGGTCGAATGCGTCGACGTAGAGCTGGAAGGCATCCATGTATAGCGAGTAGGCCTTGGCGTGATCGCCGACGCTCGCCGCCTCGAAGGCGGCCTTGGCGGCCTCGTCGGCCTCGACCGTGCCGCCGGCCCACATGGTACCCTTGGCGACGACGGCCTCGGAACCGCGTACGCCCGCCACTGTCTGGTCGGCCGGGCCGCCCTTGGCCAGCTTCTCGAGCTTACCCGCCACCGTCGAAAGGGCGCTCGCTTCGGCCTTGGGCTTGAACAGGGCGTCGATCACATAGGTGCCCGGCGCGGCTATGGCGATGGTCGAGCCGGCCTGCGAGCGCAGCTCGAGTACCGCGCCGGCCGCCAATTTGACCGACTGGGCCGAGTCGAGCTTGTCGTCGAAGTCGAGCCTCTTCCACGAGCCTCCGGCGAGAGCCTGGGCGTCGCCGTCGACGAAAGCGACCACGACCGGCGCGGCGAAGGCGCCGATCGTGGCGGCGAGCGCTAAGGCCGCCGCTATGCATACACGTTTCTGACTCATACGCTTCACCTTTCGGAGGCGCCGCATGGCCGCCCCGGTCGATTATTCGGTCGACCCGCATAGTATAGCGCGGATCGGACACCGTTTCAAAACCCTAACTGGAAAAGACTTACGATACTATCGCTCGTCTCCTTCCGTCTCCTCGTCGCGGCGTCCGCAGCCGCCTCTGCCTGGCATCACGGCCTGAACCGGCCGGCGGGAGCCCGTTCCATCGGGCGCCCGAGGCGCGTCCGGGGTGTCGGATGGCATGCCCAGGCCGCTTGTCGTAGGCGCGGCCTCGGCATTCGAGCCGCCGGGGCCGTCGGCCACCGCCTGAGCGGAACCGTTAAAGGCTGCCGTAGCGGGACCGCCGACCGTCGAGCCGGCGAAGGCCACGCTCGAAGCGGCGCTGGAGGGCGTCGCCGCGGCGCCTGAACCGCCGGCCGCGCTAACGGACTGGGCAGTCGAGTGCCTTACCACGGTCGCCGGCGGCGTAGCATCGGGCTCGTCGGACGCCGTCGCGGCGGTCGTCGGAGCCTTCGCTTCCGCGGCCTCGGAGCGGCTCGACGCGGCGGCGCGCGCGGCCGTCGAGGCGTCCGCCCTGGCTGCTCCCGTCGTCGCGCTCACCGCTTCGGACCTGGCCCGGCCGGCGGGCGTCGGAGGCGTTACCCAGGAGGCGGACTTGGTCTCGGGGGAGGTCGCCTTCGGCGATGTAATCGCCCGCGAGCCCGGGCGGGCGGAGGTCGTGGCGGCCGCGGCGGCCGCGGTGGAGGCGGTGAAGGCGGTGAAGGCGGTGGAGGCGGTAGGCGAAGCTCGAGATGAGGTTTGGGATGAGTAGCGAGACGCGAGGACCGTCGTGCTCCCTCCCATAACGTCGCCGGAGCTGGCGTTGCCTATGGTATCTACGGTCGATACGGTAAAGACAACGACATCATTTTCAGTAAGATCGCTTATCGTATACTCTTCTTCTTCTGCCTCGATATCGGCGCTCGATCCGGCCGATCCATTGATCGTCCACGAAATGTGTACATGATCGAAGTCGGAGGCGGTCGGGTCGGTCCACTTCAGCGTAATGCTTGAACCGGCGTTGGCGGTAGCAGTGAATCCGGTAACGTTAGCCGGCGGGCTATTGTCGAAGGTAACCGTGTAAGTCTTCGTCTCGTTATTGCCGACGCCGTCGTACACCGTGAGCACTATATCCCCGGATGCGGTTATACCTGAAAGACCTCTCTCTACTGGCGAGCCGCTCGTGAGGCCGCTCGTGACTGCTACGCTACTACACGCACCTTCGACTGTGTAGCGCGAGATACCGCTACCGGTATCGGTCGGTGTGAAGGTAAGTGTCATGGTTCCGTTCGTCCGTAGCGCTACCGTTGGGTAGTCGGCGTCGACGAGGGAGTCGGAACCGATGGTCGGTTTGTCTGTATCCTGGGTTACGGTGATGTTCAGGCGGTATGACTCGTTGCCGGCGTTATCGACGACGTAGACGACGTGCGCCGTCGCGGACGCGGCGAGCGGCACGCTCGCGGAGCCATCGGTGTCGGCGGTGAAGGTTCCGTCGACGTAGTAGCCGGCTATGCCCGAGGACGTGTCGGCGCCGGCCCAGGCGAAGGTTATGCTCGTGCCGGTGGTGTAGTAGGTCGCCGAGACGTCGGCTGAGGAGGCCGCCGTGATCGAGGTGGCGGCGCTCGACGGGTACGCCGGTAG
>JAKQKE010000192.1 GCA_029560805.1 Spirochaetota bacterium | reverse complement strand
GCTGCTCTTTCATGCGCCCTCCATGGAGGAGTATGTACGATCGCGGGCCACGGGGGCAAGTGTCGTCGGCTTTCCGCTTCACTAGGGGCTCGGGCGGCAGTATCCTTACCGTATGGGTAGCCAGCCTACGATACTGATGGCCATGCTCGAGTGCGGCTTCGGCCACAAGAATCCCGCCCTGGCCGTCCGCGACGCCATCGAAGAGGACTATCCCGGCGCGTTCGCCGTCGAGGTGGTCGACCTGGCCAGGGAGAGCGGCGCGATCGGCGCCGACGAGCTCCTCAAGCGTTCCTGGGACTTCTCGCTGGCGTTCCCGCCGCCGGCGCGCATCGGCTACCTCCTCGTCGAGCTGGCCGGCGAGCGCAAAGAATACCTCGATGTGCTGTTCAGGGAATTCGTCGTCAAGGGCATGGCCTATATCGACCGCTACCGACCAGACCTGATCTTCTCGACCCACCCGCTATGCACCTATATCGCGGTCAAGGCCCGGGAGAAGCTCGGCCTGGCGTTCAGGCTCGTCACCTACGTCGTCGACCCCTTCGACGGCTACTCGTGGTGGGCCGAGAAGGGCTCGGACTATACCCTGGTGGCTACCGACCGATCACGGGACCGGCTCCTGCGCCACGGCATACCCCCCGAGAAGATCCGCCTCATAGGCTTCCCCATCAATAAGCGCTTCATGCGCGTCGAAGCTGACCGCGACGAAATACTCGACCGGCTCGGCCTGGATCCCGCGAACACGACGCTACTCGTCTCAGCCGGCGGACAGGGCATCGGAAAGGTCTTCTCGTACGTCGAGGCGCTCGCCAGGCACGAGTTGCCGCTGAACGTCATCACGGTGGCGGGCAAGAACCGTCGGACCAAGGTTCGCATGGACCGGCTCGTGCGGCTGTCGTCGAGGACGCGCATTGCCTCGATCGGCTACGCACGCAACATGAACGAGCTCGTAGCCGCCTCCGACGCGGTGGTCGGCAAGGCCGGAGCCTCGACCGCGATGGAGGCCATCTTCCTGCTGAAGCCGATGGTGTTCACCGAGTGGTCGACCTACAACGACCGCTACATCATCAACTTCGCGCTCGATTACAATATAGGCATGTACTGTCCGACGCCGTTCTCGTTCATCAGGGCGATGCGGGCGGTCGTCGAGGACGATAGGCTACGCGTCTGCGCCGAAAATCTGACCGAGCTCCATATGCGTCCTGGCACCGACGAGGTGGCCGCTTTCATCGCGGGCCAGCTGGGCCATGGAGGGTCTAACGTCCAGGCTCCAGGCTAGGTGTTTAACTGGCTGACGATCTTGCGAGGCTTTTAGTCGTATGCTAGTATCGAGGCACATCAAGCCATCTAAGGAGATTGTACCATGGCATACAAGATTACCGACGCCTGCGTGAACTGCGGCGCCTGCGAGCCCGAGTGTCCCGTCGAGGCCATCAGCGAGAAGAACGGCGCCCGCGCCATCGACGCTGCCAAGTGCATCGACTGCGGCTCCTGCGCCTCCGTCTGCCCGACCGAGGCTATCGTCCAGGGCTGACGCCAGCGCGTCGATACGAAGAACGCTCCCGCGAGGGAGCGTTCTTTTTTTAGTATCGGAGGCGGGAATGGGGGTTCAGTCCTCCCGCTCGACCGGGCAGGTCATGCAGCGGGCGCCGCCGCCGCCCCGGGCCAGTTCCACGCCGTCGAAGCCGACGGCCAGCCGCTTGAAGGACAGCGGATCCTCGCCGCCGGCGGTGAAATCTGACGCCGAGCGTATCTCGAAGCCGGCCGCCGAAAGCGACTCGAGGGTGCGCACGTTGCACGAGTACATGATGATCTTGCCCGGGGCGAAGCTGAACGAGTTGGCCCCGGATAGCCACTGCTCGCGTTCCTGCATGAGCGGATCGCTTCCGCCGGTCAGGACCGGCTTCAGGTCGACGCCGACCGACGTGAGGCCGGCGAGCAGGGACTCGGGCTCCGAGAGGCGCGGTTCCTTGCCCGGCGCGGCGTCTATCCTGACGACCCGGGCCCGGTTATGCCCGAGCATCACCGGCGCGTAGACCAGGCAGGCGTCGCGGTCGATTACGGTAAAGGCCATATCCAGGTGTATCGTCGCCCTGGCGACGGGCAGCAGCACCGCGAACAGCGTGACCGGCTCCCCGTACGAGCCGACGATGGCCTCGGCCACCGCGTCGATCGCCCGGGCGCTGGTGCGCTCGGATACGCCGATGACGACGACGTCGCCTCGGACGACCTGGAAGTCGCCGCCCTCGATCGAGAAGCCGTCCCCGACCATGGCCGGTCCGTCTATCAGGCGCCCGCCGCCCTTGAAATCGGGGTGGTTCTCGAATACGAAGCGGTTGATCAACGACTCGGCGCGGCGCACCGGGAAGCGCATCGCCGAGGAGATCGACTTGTCCTTGTAGACCATGGCCGCGTCGCGCATGAAGTACATGTTCGGTAGCGGCGGTATATCGAACTCGGCGCCGCGAACGTAGCTCGCGAGCCTGACGTGCCTGACCGGAAGGCCGCCTATCGACGCCTTGGCGAGCGATCCGGCGTCCATCGCCTCGAGCTCGGCCAGTCGGTGGGCCGCGCCGTAGTGATCGGCGAGCATGGCCGCGAATCGTTCGCGCTTATCAGCCGAGCCGAGGGCGTCGACGAGCAGGTCACCCAGCTCACTGACCTCGGCGACCTTCGCCAGGAAGCCCTTGAGCTGCGAGTGCTCGCGCTTGACCACCTCGAGCGGGATGATGTCGTTGTAGAGTTCCTCCTCAGCGCGGCTCGGGCGCATCGCCTCGATCTCCGCTCCGGGAGTGTGCACGATGACTCGACGGAGACGACCCGTCTCCGAGAGTATCCTCAGCCTCCTGTCCATAAAGCCTCCCTTTTGACGACAGGATACCAAGAGATGCCTC
>JAKQKE010000058.1 GCA_029560805.1 Spirochaetota bacterium | reverse complement strand
GCCAGACCGAGAAGATAGCGACCAAGTCGGCGGCCGACGCCCGCGAGGGCGGCGAGGCCGTCACGCAGACGGTCCGCGCGATGAAGGACATCTCCGAGCGCGTGCTCGTGATCCAGGCCATAGCCACCCAGACGAACCTCCTGTCGCTCAACGCCGCTATCGAGGCCGCCAGGGCCGGCGAGCACGGCCGCGGCTTCGCGGTGGTGGCGAGCGAGGTGCAGAAGCTGGCCGAGCGCAGCTCGACGGCGGCCAAGGAGATCGAGGAGATGTCGCGCTCGAGCGTCGGCATAGCCGAGAAGGCCGGAACGATGCTCGCCGAGCTCGTGCCGAACATCCAGAAGACCGCCGACCTCGTCTCCGAGATCAACGCGGCCTCCGGCGAGCAGGCCGGCGGCGTGCAGCAGATCAACGCGGCGATCCAGCAGCTCAACTCGGTGATCCAGGAGAACGCGTCCGGATCGGAGGAGATGGCCTCGACCGCCGAGGAGATATCCGCCCAGACCATGGCCATGCGCGACGAGGTGGTTTTCCTCAAGACCGGTCGCAGGTCGGGCGCCGAGGCGGCCCCGGCTCCGGTGGCGACCGTGGCCCGGAAGGCTCCAGTAGCGGCCAAGCCGGCCGCCAAGCCGGTCGCCAAGCCCGCCGAGGCTAAGCCCAGGGGCGCCAAGACCGCCATCGTACCCCTGGCGCGCGACGCCGAGGACGACGAATTCGAGAGGTTCTGAGCATGAGCCAAGCCAACGAGACCGATCGCGACAAGGCGGCCGGCTCCCACCAGTACCTACGCTTTACCCTGGCGGGCGAGGACTACGCCTTCGACGTGGTCAAGGCCCGCGAGGTGCTGGCGCTGGTCAAGATCACCCCGCTGCCCTGCTCGATGGAGCACTTCGCGGGCGTGATCAACCTGCGCGGCAGCATCATCCCCATCATGGACCTGCGCAAGAAGTTCGCCATGGGCTCGCCGGCGGCGGACTTCGGCTCGGGCGCCGGGGCCTACATCGTCGTGATCGAGGTGGGCGGCCAGGACGGCCTGTCGGTGGTCGGCGTGCTGGTCGACTCGGTCAAGAGCGTCGTGCGCTTCGACGACGCCGAGCTCGAGCCGGCTCCCAAGTTCGGCATGCGCGTCGACTCGGCGCTGATCAAGGCGATAGCCAAGCGCGACGAGCTGTTCATCACGGTGCTCGACTCCGACCGGCTGTTCTCCGAGAAGGAGCTCAGCCAGGTCGCGGCCGTCGAGTCCGGCCCGGCCGCCGCCGAGGCCCTGGCCAAGGCTCGGCCGAAGGCCGAGGGCGAGGCGTAGCCCGAGCCTTACTCCGAGGCTCCATCGTCGCCCCGGGCCGCAAGGCCCGGGGCTTTCTTCATATAGCCGTACCAGTCCACGTCCCTCGTCACGAACATGACGAGCGCGGTCACCGCGAACGCGCCTATCGCGCCGAAGAGCAGGGCGCTGTCCTCCGAGCGCAGGGCGGCGTACAGGTACAGGTACGAAAGCCCCATCACCGGAGCCATGCACCAGGCCTTGCGGAGATCCTTGAACGTCGACCACGAGTATAGGAAGGTCAGGCCACCCGTCGCCGAGGCCGCGATCAGGTAGGCCGCCCCGAACGGGACCTGCTCCGACAGCGACAGGAGCAGGAGGTAGAAGACCAGGTTCGCCACGCCGGCCAGCAGGTACTGGATCGGATGCACGGCCCGACGCGCGAACAGCTCGAGCAGGAACAGCGTCATGAACGGCACGACGACGAACAACAGGGCGTGCTTCGCGGCCCGCTCGGAAAGCGCGTAGCGGTCGAGCGGCTCGAAGAAGTCGACGCCGAAGTAGAAGCGGTCCATCGCGCCACGCGGGAGCTCGCCCGAGCGCCAATACGACGGGATGCCGCGGCTCAGGTCGCTGACTCGCCAGGTGGCGGAGAAGCCGTCGTCGCCGAGACCACGGCTGGCCGGTAGGTACTCGCCCTGGAACGACGGGGCGGGCCAATCGGACGATACGGTCGCGGACGTCGACGAGCCGAGCGGCAGTAGCCTGAGCCGGCGGCCGCCTTGCACCGAGGCCGTCAGCGCGAAGTCCGCTCCGGCGCCGGATTCGAGCGGAGCCGCCGCCTTGACGCCGCCCGACAGGAGGCCGAGACCGGCGTCGCCGGGCCTGAAGGCGAGCGGCTTCCCGCCCCACGTGGCGCCGTCGATACCGCGCAGGCCCTTCTGGCTTTCGATGGCCATGACCAGCTCGGCCTCGCCGAGCATGGCGGCCTCGTTGTCGCGCAGGCTACCGAGCGCCTCGGCCGCGTCGAAGCGGCCCTCGAAGGCTACCGGGCCGGAGAACACCGGCACGCCGAAGACGCCTCGGCTCCTCGTCTCGCTCGCGACCTCGGCCTTCAGGCCGAGGTCGGTCGGGCCTACCCAGAGGTCGAAGGCCGTAGTCCGGCGCTCGACGGTCTCCGCGCCGCCGTCTCCGCGCCGGATCGCCTCGTCGGCGCGTACGCAGGGTATCCTGAGGAGGGGGCCGGCCAGCCTGAGCTCGCCGCCCCAGGACTCGACTATCTCGTCCGCGGCCTCCTCGGCGCGATCGGCTCGCTCGCCGACGACCTGCCTGACCAGGCCCATCGGGATCAGCATGACCAATACCAAAAAGGCGATGAGGGCCGCCTTGAAACCCATGCTGCCGGTGATTCTTCGTATACCGTCCATAGTGGCTCCTTCCGGGGGGCTTGCGAGAGGCTACCCCGCCAATCGGGCCGCAGGGTGGCCGGAAGGTGGCAGCATTCCGGCTTCCGCCCGGTTCCCGGCCGTCCGGGGATTCACGCGGCCGACGGGCCGTGCTATCCTCGCGGTTGATGAATCGCATAGCAGTCGTCGACGACGAGAAGAACATACGCGAGACGATACGGCTGGCCCTCGAGCGCGAGGGCTACGCCGTCGAGGAGTACGCCAACGGCGAGGAGGCCTGGGCGGCCTTCAGGCGCCGCTGGCCCGACCTGGCCATCCTGGACATCATGATGCCCAGGATGGACGGCATGGAGCTGTGCCGGCGCGTGCGGGCCGAGTCGACGATGCCCATCATCTTCCTGTCGTCGCGCGACGACGAGTTGGACCGGGTGCTCGGCCTCGAGTCGGGCGGCGACGACTACGTGTGCAAGCCCTTCGGGATGCGGGAGCTGACCGCCAGGGTGCGCGCCGCCCTGCGCCGAGCCTCTCCGGAGCCTGGAACCGGGGTCGCCGCCGCGTACGGCCTGCGGGCGGGCAGGCTGGAACTCGACGACGAGCGCTACCTGGTGCGCTGGGACGGCCGCGAGGCGGCGCTCACCGTGACCGAGTTCCGCATGCTCTGGAACCTGGCCGAGCTACCGGGAGCGGTGCGCACGCGCGAGCAGCTGATGCGGGCCGCCTTCCCGGAGGACGCCTGGCCGAACGACAAGGCGGCCGACAGCCATATCAAGCGGATCCGAGCCAAGCTGTCCGCCGTCGACCCGGGCTTCGACGGCATCGAGACGGTCTACGGGCTCGGCTATCGCCTGGGCGGCGAAGGCGGCCGGGCGCGATGAGGCGGCCGTTCCTCGGGCGGCTCTCGGTCCGCCTCCTGGCCTTCAACCTGCTGCTCGTCTTCCTGCCGCTCGCCAGCCTCCTGTATCTGGACACCTACGAGAAGCAGCTCCTGGAGATGCAGGAGGCCTCGATGATCCAGCAGGGCCGCGTGTTCGCCTCGGCGATGGCGGGCGTCGACCTCGCGGCCGAGTCGACGGCGATCCTGGCCCGGCTCGGCGCCAGGGTCGACTCGAGGATCAGGGTGGTCGACACGGGTGGGCGCCTCGTCGCCGACTCCGCCGCCGAGCCGGCCGCCGCGAAGCCGCGCTCGGCGCCGGGCGCCGAGGCCCAAGCCGCCTCGCGCAAGGCCAACGAACGCATGCTGTACCGAACCTTCGTCTCGCCGATCAACGCCGTCAGGCGCTGGCTCCTGCCGCCCGGCGAGTCGTACGATTCCGGGGAGTTCTACTCCGGCGCCGCGACCCTGCTCGGGCCTGAGGTCCAGGCGGCGCTGGCGGGCCGCTACGGCTCGATCACCCGTCTCTCGACCGGCGGCCAGGTGTCGGTCAACCTGTACTCGGCCATACCGGTCTTCGGTTCCGCCTCGAACGAGGTACGGGGAGCGGTGCTCGTCTCGCGCTCGACCTACGGCATACTCAGGCGGCTCTACGAGGTCCGCCTCGAGCTCATCAAGGTGTTCGTCTTCTCGCTCGCCGCGGCCCTCCTCCTGTCCGTAGCGCTGTCGATGACCATCACGGTGCCGATCGTGCGGCTCAAGCGCCAGGCCGAGGGCGTGCTCGACCGCTCGGGGCGTTTCCGTGGCCGCTTCACCGGCCTACGGCGCAAGGACGAGATAGGCGACCTGAGCCGTTCCCTGTCCGACCTGTCCGCGCGGCTCGAGCGCCGCATCGGCTTCATCGACGGCTTTACCGCCGACCTGCTCCACGAGCTCAAGAACCCGCTGGCGGCTATACGCGGCGCGGTCGAGCTGGCCCTGTCCGAGCCGGGCGGCGACGACGTTGGCGGCGACGACGACGACGCCGGCGATCCGGCTGGCGACCCTGCGAGTGGCCTCGCGTCCGGGAACGCCCGCGTGCGGGGCCTGCTCCTGCGGGTGCGCGATGAGGAGCTGCGCATGGAACGGCTCCTGTCCAGGCTGCGCGAGCTGGGGCGCATCGACAACCGGATGGACGACGAGGAGGCCTCGCTCGTCGACCTGGCCGAGCTCGCGCCGCTCATCCTGTCGCGCTATCCCCACAAGGACTACCCGACGGTCCGGGTGGTCTTCGATGCGCGGGTCGACGGCCCGGCTCTGGTCCGCGCCAACCCCGACCGGCTGACGCAGCTCCTGTCCAATCCGGTGGACAACGCCGTGTCCTTTTCGCCGGTCGGCTCGACCGTGACCGTCAGGCTGTCGGCTGGCTCCCTGTCCGGGCTATCCGGTTACCTCGTCGAGGTGGACGACGACGGGCCGGGCGCCGATCCAGCGTCCCTGCCCCGCGCGTTCGACCGCTTCTACTCGGACCGCCCGGCGGCCGCCGCCGACGAACATACCGGGCTGGGCCTGGCCATAGCCCACGCCATAGCCACGGGCTACGGCGGCGCCTGCTCGCTCGAGAACCGACCCGAGGGCGGTTGCCGCTTCAGCCTGGTCCTGCCTCGCGCCTGAGCACCCGCTTGCGGCCGGACGGCGACGAGCCTATGCTTATGAGGTTCCGCTCCAGCGCGGGAACCGAGGGGGGAAAGCATGACGATTTCAACGATCGACGATCTTTCGTCCATGCCCGAGGTCGAGTTACGCGCCCTGATGGCCAGGTGCGGACTCGATGCCATCGCCTTCGCCGTGCATGGTGTCGACCCCGCCACGAAACGCCGCCTGATCAGGGCGCTGAGCCCGTTTCGTGGGCTCAGGCTGCGCGCGATGAGGACCTATCGGGAAGCCGTGCCGCTCGCCTCGGTCGAGGCGGCCCACGCCGCGATCGTGGCCGAGGCTAACCGCGCCTAAGCGCCCGCTTGCCGCGCCGAGCGCTTCGGCTATATAGTCAAGCATTGTCTATGCGCCTTTCCCCCCTGTACCGGACCGTCCTGGCTATCGCCGCTCCGTCTGTAGTCGAGTTGCTCCTCACCTCGCTGACCCACCTGGTCGACACCATCATGGTGGGCCGCCTCGGCGCCTACGCCATTTCGGCCGTCGGCCTGACCACGCAGCCCAAGTTCATCATGCTCGCCATGTTCGTGGCGCTCAACGTCGGCTCGACGGCGCTCGTCGCCAGGTTCAAGGGCCAGGGCGACCGCGCGTCGGCGGAGCTGGTCTCGGCCCAGTCGGTGATACTGGCGCTGCTGGCCGCCGGCGCGCTGACGGTGCCAGGCATCCTCCTGGCCAGGCCGATGGTGCTGTTCATGGGCGCGGCGCCCGACACCGTCGAGGCGGCCACGAGCTATTTCAGGATACTGATGATGGGTTTCGTGCCGACGACGCTCCCCATAGCGATCACCGCGCTGCTGCGCGGCGTCGGCGACGCCAAGACCTCGATGCAGTACAATATCGTCGCCAATGTCGTCAACGTGATCTTCAATTACCTGTTGATCTACGGCAAATTCGGTTTCCCGGCCCACGGCGTGGCGGGCGCGGCGATAGCCACGGTGCTAGGCAACTGCGCCGCCTGCGCGATGGCCGTCTACGCGCTGTTCCGCCGGCGCTCAGGCGAGCGCAGCTTCGCGTCCTTCGGCCTGACCAGGGAGAACCTGGTGCCGAACCCGGCGATGCTCAAGCGCATCGTCAGGATAGGCCTGCCTTCGGCCGCCGAGCAGCTGGCCCTGCGCGCGGGGCTCGTCATCTATACGATCACCATCACCGCGCTCGGTACCGAGGTCTTCGCCGCCCATCAGATCGTGCTGTCGATCCTGAATATATCCTTCGTCAACGGCCAGGCCTTCGGCATAGCGGCGACCAGCCTGGCCGGCCAGGCGCTCGGGCGGGGCAGCCCGGACGCCGCGCGGCGGGCCTCGGGCGCTTGCCAGAAGCTGGGCGCCGTCGTGTCGACCGTCATGGGCGTCCTGATGTTCGTTTTCAGGCGCTCCCTCGTCGCGATGTTCACCGCCGAGCCGGCGATCATCGCCATCAGCTCCGGCGTGATGCTGCTCGTCGCCTTCATCCAGCCCTTCCAGTCGTCGTTCCAGATCTACGCCGGCGCCCTCCGCGGGGCCGGCGACTCGCTCTATCCGGCCATATCGCTGGCCGCCGGCATCCTGATCATCAGGCCCTCCCTGTCCTACGCCTTCATCCACCTCCTCGGCCTCGGCCTGTTCGGGGCCTGGCTGGCCCTGCTCGCCGACCAGGTGGTACGGTTCGGATTGATCGCTATACGCTTTCGAGGCGGCAAGTGGGTGCACACCAGGGTCTAGCCGGCGCGCTCCTAGCGGCGGACGATGGGCAACTCCGCCGTGATGTAGCGGACGTGCTTGGTGATCCGGTCGTCCCTGCGGCCGTAGGCGAACAGCGCCTTCAGGCTCGCGCCGTCGGCGAGGCCCGCGGAGGGCAGGGCGAGTTCGAGGGTCGTGCGGCCGTTCGCCTCGCGTACCGCCGAGGCTCGCAGCCGCTTCTCCGCGTTCGGCCGGTGCGAGCGCCCGTAGCCCGTCTCCTCGCCGATGAAGACCGTGCCCGAGTCCTCGACGTAGGCCAGCACCATGTAGGCGCCGTCCATCTTGAGCGACCCGAGGCCGACGGCTACCCAGCCGGCGGTCGGCGCGTCGACGGCGACGTAGAGCGTCGAGCCGTCGGCCGATAGCGACAGGCCCACCCGTATCTCCGAGCGCTCGAACCAGGTGGAGTACTCGCCCGCGGCGGCTATCCCGTCGACGGACGGCGCGGCGGACGACCGGACCAAGTCCTGGGCCGAGGCGGCCGACGCCGCGGCCATCAACGCTACCATGATAAAAACGACGCGCTTCATCGCGATGCCTTTCCCGCGCTCCTCGCCGACAGGCGCGAACGCGCGTATACGCCGAACGATACGAGAGTCCAGGCGGCCAGCCAGGCCGGCCCGGCCGGGTTGAACGATAGGTCGGAGCTCGAGGCGAGCGACAGGTGGACGAACAGGGCGACGACGGCCAGCGCGGCCAGGCCATGAGCGGCCCTCGCGGCCTTGTAGTTCAGGCCGAGCCGCTCGGCTACCCAGGCCCTGAGCGGCTTGAGCGCCTTGCCGAGGGCGCCGCCGAAGGCGGCGAGCAGGATAACGGCCGCGACCGAGGCCGCGACCAGGAACCAGAACGAGGCCGCGCCGATGACGGCCTGGGTCGTACCGGCCTCGAAGCCGAGGCCCAGCTTGAGCGCCCGGTGGGCGGCGGCCAGGCCGAGGGCCAGGACCGGAGCGACGCCGTGCAGGGTGGCGCTTCCCTTTGCGCCGATAGCCTTGACGATGAAGGCCGGCCTGGCGGCCAGGGCCGGCTGAGCGGCCAGAAGCGCGTAGGCGTAGGCGCCCAGGGCGACCGAGACGCTATAGGCGTCCGGGAATCCGCCTGCCGAGGCCGCGTACAGCGCGGCTGGTATGGCGGGCAAGAGGAACCACGCGATGAACACGAGCGATTTTGTCACCTTCATTACCTCCCTAGTGCGAAGGATACCGCTTCGGTAGCCCGCGGGCAAACGAAGCCCGTAAACGAAGCCGGAAGGCCGGGCTAGGCGCCCCCGCTATCGAGGTCGCGGTACTCGATGCCGAACTCGTAGTCCCAGTCGCCGAAGTACAGATTGCCGCCGCTCCACTCGACCTCGCCGCGCTGGAAGTCCGCCGGCTCCGACCTGGCGAAGCGCTTGGGCGGATGGAGGGAGCGGCCGTAGTCGTCGTTGACCACGGCCCTGAACGCGTCGATGCCGCCGAGGTAGAACCAGCGTAGCTCCTCGTCGTCCGTGTCCCTGAAGCCGCGCGACGGGTCGGCCGGTAGCCAGCCGTAGGGCTCGACGTGGAACAGCGCCCAGTCGTGCAGGTTCATCTTGCCGGGTAGCAGGGTCAGGCCGGACTGCCAGCGCGCCGGCACGCCGACCGCGCGGCACAGCGCGATGAACAGCATGGCCTGGACGCCGCAGTCGCCGCGCCGTTCGCGTAGGCAATACTCGGAGAGGTTCGGGATAGTCGAATACTCCGGCGTGGCGGTATAGGCCACGTTGCGGTCGAACCACGCGAAGATCAGCCTGGCCTTGCGGTAGGGGTTCGCCTCGGAGCCGACGATGGACGAGGCGAGGCCGCGGAGCTCCGGGCTCAGGACCAGGTGGGGCGGGCGCTCGGCCGTATACTCGCGATACAGCTCCGTCGATGCATCCGTGGGCCGTACCCGCTCCGGATCGACGAGCGGGGCGTAGTCGCGGCTCGTGAACTCGTAGCTCGCCGAGAAAACCGTCGGCGAGCCGGCCGGTGACGCGGGCCGTTCCAGGTACAGCGTCCGTTGCGGCGCTTCCTCGGGGGCCGCCGTCGCGTCGGCGGGATCGGTGGCGAGTATGGCCAGGTCGAGGTGCTGCCCTCCGACGCGCGGCAACGGTAGCCAGCAACGTAGCGTCTCGCCCTCGGGTACGGCGCCCGGGCGCACGGTCAGCGTATAGTCGAGCCTGATCCTGATCGGCCTCACGTAGCCCGGACCCGTGGCCTTGGCAGCGTCGAGCGCTCGTCTCATATGATCGAGCAGGTCGAACTCGAGGCCGGCTACTCCCGTATCCCCCGCAGGCCTGGCGCCGGAGTGGGCCGCCCGGCGGTCGCGCGCCTCGGGGCAGAGCCGCCACAGGTTGACGACGGCCCGGTTGAAGTAGCGCTTCTCGCCATCCAGCATGCGCCACTCGAGGGCGCCGGAGTCAGACCAGCGCCGCAGCTCGTCCGCGCTTAGGTCTGGCAGTTCGGCGCGCAGCCGCGCCTCCACCTCGGCCTCGGACAGGCGGTAATCGTGGCGCACGCGTTTCTGTAGCTCGGCTTCGTCGAGGCCAGCGGGCGTTCCATAGTCGGGCATGGCGTCCTCCCACGACCGTTATACCACGCCTGGGCGATCCGCGAGGCTAAAACTATTCCTGGTTCCTCGGATCCCGTGGCGTCTTCGGCCGGTCGTACAGCTCGATGGCGCGTTCCCCGGGCGACGGGCTCTTCCAGCCTCCGAGGACGATCTCGGCCGCGTTCCGTATCCGCTCGACGCCGCGCGCGTCCTCGCCACCGGGGCCTTCGTCGCCCGTCCCGCCGTCGCGCGGTCCTTCCTTGTAGGCCGCGAGCACCGCGTAGGCGTCGTCGTAGTCGTCCTCGAGCACGTTGAGGAGGGCGTTGTTGAAGCTGAACACGGGTATGCCGGTACGCAGCTTGGACATGTTCTCGAACTCGAAGTAGTACGGTATCTGCTCCGACTGGAACAGCGACTTGACGAACATGATGTCGTACTGGTTGTAGACGCTGGCTATCCTGAGGGCGCGCCTGCCGGCGGCCACCTCGTCGAGGAACACGCGCTCCATCTCGACGCCCTCCTCGGGGGCTGCGGCGCCACCCTCGAGCGTTCCCGCCCGCGTCGCCGCCTCGTCCTGGCGCTTCTTCCGACGCTCGCTGTAGTACCTGACGAGCGCCGCCCCGAAGATGAGCGCCAGCGCCGCCGCCACGAATTTGACGTTCATGCTCGAACCCCCTCGGCGGCCGGAACCTCGGCGGCCCGAGCCTGTACGGCCTCGGCAGGGTAATCCCTGAGCCGCAGCTCGGCCAGCAGTTCGCGGCTGAGTATCGGCGGTTCCAGCAGCTCGTCGGCGTGCTCCACGAAACGCTGGACCAGGTCGAGCGCGCGGCCCATGTAGACGCCGTCGGCGACGCGGTCGTCGAAGGTGTAGCGCAGCCTGAGCATCTTGCGCGTCACCGGGCGGAATTCCTCGTCGAGGAGGCGCTCCTCCCGCACCTTGCCCATGGCCAGGAATACCGGGCAGTTGCCGCGTTCGAACAGGTGGTGGTAGGGCGCGTCCAGCCCGAAGGAGCCGACGTTGGTCAGGAAGACGCTCGACCACATCGGGTCCGAGTCGGTCATCGAGCGGGGCATCAGGTTGCGCTGGTCGAGCCAGTCCATGCCGCGCACGAGCAGCCGTACGAGCGGGTCCGGCAGCCTCATGATGGTCGAGACGACGGCCTCGTTCTCGGCGCCGTCGTCCGATACCGCTCGCTTGACCGCCGACCGCACCTTGCGCGCGGTGGTCGCGAGGGTCTCGTAGGGGCTGAGGTCGATCTTGACGTTCACCTCCTGCCCCTCGTCGCTGATCTCCTTCTTGGCCACGAAGTTGACGAGGATCTGGTTCCGCTGCCAGAACCGGTAGCCGGAGATGAAACGGTTGAGCTTGGGACGCATCGCCACGGCGCGCACCGCCGCGTTGATCACCACGCCGAACAGCGTCAGGATCTCGCGCTCCTTGATCAGCTCGCGGTTGACCTGCTTGATGAGATCCAGCGTCTCGGTGACGTCCAGGTCCTGCTCGTAGTTGATCACCGACCCGCCCTTGTTCGGCATCAGGAAGGGCATGAAGCGGGTAAAGTCAGGCAGGTCTCTAATCAGCGTAGCGTCTGATCTCGTCTTCTTGAGCATCGTTCCCTCTCGGCCGTCGTGTCTCGCGGTTCCGGAATCATAGCACGGCCGGGGGAGGGCGTCACGCGCCCGGAACCGACGCGTATAGGCTTAGCGCCCTCCCGAGCGCCGCTTCCATTCCTCGAGCAGGATGCGCAGCTTGAACGCGTTCATCACGCCGTCGCGGCTCGAGCCGAAGTAGCGTTTATCGATGGAGAAATCGACGCTCGAGCCTTCATCGACTAGGCGGCCGCGGAGGTCGACCGTGAAGCGGTCGCCTGAATCGCCGACGCGTACCGCCAGGTCGACCTCGACGGGATGATCGCGGTAGGAGACCAGGAAGCCGCCATCCGGTTCGGCCGAGAACGAAGGAGCCGGCGTACTCGCGTTATGGGCCGTGCCCGGCGCCCCGGCGCCGACGGGAGCGCCGACGCCGACGGGAGCGCCGACGCCTGATATTAAAGTGTCGTTCAGGACGGTCGCAGCCTTGAAGTACGCCTCAGGATTGATCGCCTGGCCGTCGCCCGACGCGAGCGTGTCCAAGAAGGCCTTCAGGTTGAGCTTATATAGTTCGTCGTCGTAGGCCTTGGCCGCCTTAGCCGTCTCCTTCTTGACGTCGACCGGCTTGGCGGGCGGGTCGATAAACTTGGAGACGGAGAAGAAGCGGTCGACGTGGTCGCGCGACATCGCCACCAGGTTCGGACCCGACTGGACCATCGAGGCGACGGCCTCGGCTATCGAGTGCGTCCGGGAATGGTCGATGACCACTAGTTTGTCGATCTTCTTCATCTCGGCGGCGATGAGCCGGTCGATGCGCTTGATCGTCCCCGCCATGGCAGCCTCTACCTCGCGCGCGTTGAACTGGTTGACCTTGGAGGCCTTGAGCTTCTCGATGGAGACGAAGATGTCGCGCGATATATCCTCCGCCGTCTTGAACAAGTCGCTCTTGTCGCCTATGGACAGCGAGATGCTGTTCTTAACGTAGGCCAGGTAGATCAGGTACGACTTGACCCTGGCGTCGAACGCGACGTGGGCCGGCTCCTTACGCTTGCCGAACATGGGACACTCCTTGTATTGGCTTGAGGGGATTTTCTGGCGTACCTTACGCGGGCCGATAGTCGTCGATATAGCGCAGCCTGCGATCGTCGTGAAGCCCGAGCCTGTTGGCGATGAGGAACCATCCGAGCGCCACGTAGGAGAGCGGCATGAGGAGAGCGAACAGGGGGCTTCCGACGACGCTGGCCAGGGAGAGGCCGCTCAGCACGCAGAGCGTTCTAAACGGCCGTACGCTTGTCGCGGTTCTGGCCACGGGTTTGAGCGCCACGCCGAGGAGGATCCAAGCGAGGGCCCTGGCGAAGTACGCGAGCAGGATCAGGTCCTTCGAGCCGAGTATCGAAGCGGCCAGGCGCTTGAGCCCGATCGCGTCCACGCTGGCCAGGGTCTTAAGGTCGATCCCGGCCTCGATGACCGTCGAGGCCCCGGCTCCGATGGCGTGAGCCGTTATTAAGAAAAGCGCCGCCGGCCATATCCACGGCGATAGCCCCTGGCGACCGATGAACGCGGCCAGGAACAGCAAGGGCAATGCGAGTACGACGGAGACGATCGCCTTCATCAAGGCTGGTAGACGTTCCGCGGCCGGCATTTCCGGCAACCCGCCCGTATAGTAGATGCCGATCGCGAGGAGGAATAGGATTCCGATAGATACGGCCAACAATCCGATCAATGCCTTGGCTACCCGCATGTTTACCTCTCGTTTTATATGTACGAGAAGTATAGCATCGCTTCTCGACACCGTGAAGCGCAGTTCGCAGGGCGGCCGGATCGCCCCTACTTGTCCGGACGGTGCTTCTCGAAGCACTCGGGGCAGATGCCGTAGCTGAACTCGGCCTCGGAGCGGTCCTCGATGTACGCCTCGAGCGGTAGCCAGGCGTCGTGCTTGTCGCGGATCTTCTTGCAGTACGAGCAGATGGGCAGGAGCCCCTCGAGCTTCTCGGCGCGTCGCTCGCTGGCCTCGGCCTTGGCCTGTACGCGGTCGACGACCATGGCCACCATGCCGAAGGCCGACAGGACCTGGAGCCCGGTCAGGAAGCCGTAGAATAGGTTGAGCAAGGAATCGAAGCGGACCAGCGCGAAGACCACCGTGTACGCGCCCCAGGCTATCAGGCTGTAGCCGGCGACGCGGCTGCCGAAGCGCGAGCCGTCCCCGCGCCGGTCGAGCGCCATGAAGCCGGCGACGACGAACAGTACGGCCCGTAATAGCTTGAGCGCGATGCCCGCCGGGTAGACGAAGTACCGGAGCATGACGATGGATACGGCCCAGATCAGGAGCCAGGCGGCGACGAGCGCGAAGAAAGCCGGCGTGTAGGCGCGGCCGGTGAACCGATAGAGCCCGGTTATCATCATCATGAAGCCGGCGACATGGAAGACCTCGCCCGCCAGGAGGTACAGGACGGTCGGTATCGCCACCGTACCCGACCAGAGCAGGAAGCCGAGCGCGTTCAGGAAGAAGCCGAGCGACCAGAGCCCAGGGCCCGGTTCGCCCGAGTCCACCTGCATGAGGAACAGGAAGCCCACGCCCACGCAGATGAACAGCGCGGCGTACCCGAGGTTGCTCTCCAGGATAGAATCGACGAAAACGGTCATCGGCATACGCCGCTCCTTGCCCTAGGTGTCTGGTAATCACTTTTAGCTAGGCTGGAGGCGCGGAACGATCCGCGGTCGACAGAATACGTCGATACTAGCATGCTCGGCGTTTCAGCACTAGCCCGGCGGCGACGGTACGCCGCCGGGCTAGCGCTCACCTGAGCAGGAAGTGGATGACCGTCTCGAGCTTCTCCGGAGGCACCTCCTCGGGGCTGTTCAAGTACTCCTCGTACATGCGCTCTTCGAGCTCGACGCCCCGCTCCTTGCAGAAGGCCGTCAGCGCATCGTAGGTCTTGGCCATGGTCTCGTACGAGCCCCCGTGCGTGGCGGTCGCGTGCCGCCCGCCGGGTAGCTTGCCCGGCCTCACGCGGCCCTCGCCCTTGGCCGGGGCGCCTACCGGGAAGCCTATCTCCACGTCCAGGTCGTCCATGTCCATGTTGTAGTACATGGCGTAGGGCGGCCCCGCGAACGGGATGCCGTTCTTGGCCATGTAGCCGGCGATCTCGCCGTAGGCGGGACCCATGCTCTCCGACAGCTTGGCGACCGGCGTCCGGTAGCGTACCGATAGCGCGTCGCGTTCGGCGCATTCGATGATCCTCATGCTCGCTCTCCTTCTGGAACCAGGATGGACGCATGGTAACGCGGGATATACGACACCTCTATGTCGGGGTTAATCGTACCGCCTATTCGTATAACGAGCGAATTTTCCCGGCCGCGTCGCGGATAACGGCGCGTAGGCGCTCGGGCTCGAGAAGCTCGACGAACTGGCCGTAGGACAGGACGTAGCCGTACATCCAGCCGTCCTCCGGCATGGCCATCCTGGCGACGATCGAGCCGTCCTCGAGGCGCTCCAGGTCCTCCTCGTTATGGAACTCCTCGACGAGGGGGGCCATCTCCGGCGCGAAGCGCAGCTTGACCTCCACGAGGCTTCCGGTATGGGCCGGGTCGTACTCGCGCTCGAACTCCTCGAACGTCTTAGGCCGCCTCGCGAAGCGCTCGGGCAGCGGGCGGGGCCTTCGGATGCGGGACGCGCGGAACAGCCGGTAGTCGCCCCTGAGCCTGCAGTAGCCGAACAGGTACCAGGCCCGCCACTTGAACACGACCGTCATCGGCTCGACCACGCGCCTCGTCGACTCCAGCCGGTTGCTCGTGTACTCGAACTCCAGGAGCCGCCCGTCCTCGACCGCGGCCTGCACGACGCGGAACGAGTCCCGCTGGGCCGGCCCTCCGCCCAGCGCGCTGAAGTCCACGTGCAGCCGTTCCGCCCGTCGCCTGAGCCCCTCGTCGCCATGGCTCGGGAGGAGGCCGCGCACCGTCTCGAGCGCGCCCGCGATATGGCCGTCGTCGAGCGTGCCCGCGATTCCATTGAGCGCCGTGACGATGTAGAACAGGTCGTCCGGCGAGACGAGCCGCCGGTCCAGCTTGAACCCGTCCATGATGCCGTAGCCGCCCGACGGCCCCTGCACGCTCATCACCGGTATCCCCGCCAGGTTGATCGCCTCCATGTCGCGCTGGATGGTACGCGTCGAAACCCCGAAGCGTTCCGCCAGGGTCGAGGCGCTCGCCAGCTCGCGGTTGAGGAGGTAGACGACTATCGATAGCAGGCGGTCGATCTTCATGGGGCGGCTCCGCTGGGGCCCAGTATACCATCCCTCGCCGCTTCGGAGTACAATGGGCCCGAGGTACGATCATGGACATCACTATACGCCCCGAGACCAAGGACGATTACCGCGCCGTCGAGGAGCTGACCCGCGAGGCCTTCTGGAACCTCTACGTCCCGGGCTGCGACGAGCACTACCTCTGCCATATCCTGCGCGACCACCCGGACTTCCTGCGCGACCACCCGGACTTCCTGCCCGAGCTCGACTACGTGGCCGAGGTCGACGGCAGGCTCGTCGGCTCGATCATGTACAGCAGATCATACCTGATAGGCGACGACGGGGAGAACGTACCGATAGTCTCCTTCGGCCCGGTATGCGTCCACCCCGACTACCAGCGCAAGGGCGTCGGCACGGCGCTGATCGGCAAGACCGGGGCCATGGCCGAGGCCATGGGGTACCCGGCCATCGTCATCTACGGCGACCCCCATAACTACTGCAAGCACGGCTTCAGGAACGGCGTCGACTACCGCGTGAGCGACCTGGCGGGCGAGCACCCCCTCGGCCTGCTCGTCCTGGAGCTCAGGCCAGGCTTCTTCGGCGGCACGGACTGGAAGGCCAAGCAGAGCGACGCCTTCATGTTCGACCCGGCCGAGGCGCTCGCCTTCGACGAGGGCTTCCCGCCCAAG
>JAKQKE010000148.1 GCA_029560805.1 Spirochaetota bacterium | reverse complement strand
ACGTTGCCCGGCGTCCCGGCCGGTAGCACGCGCACCGCCGAACGCTGGCGCGGCGCGTTGCGGAATTCGGGCAGACCGCGCTTCCTGAGCACGCGGTCGGCGGCGCCGATGCCCGAGACGGTCACCGCCGGCGTGCCGGTGCCCATCGTCGTCCATTCTCCAGCGAACCACAGCCCGGGCCACGGCGAGCGGGCGCCCGGCCGCTTGAGCAGGGCCTGCCCGAGCGCCTGCTTCGGCCCCGCTACGACGCCGCCGGGCTTGCGCAGGTAGCGCTCGACGGTGGTCGGGCTGGCCAGCACCGCGTCGCCGACGGCGGCCGCGAAGCCGGGCCAGCGGCGGTCGACGAGGCCCAGGATGCGCCGGCCCTCGGCCTGCTTAGCCGCCTCGTAGGCGGGATCGCGATGGGCGGCCGAGCCGGGGGCGGGCCAGGCGGAGAATGTCGGCCCGAGCAGCATGAAGGAGCATCGCCCCTCCGGAGCCAGTCTCGGGTCCTCGAGAGATTCCAGGTAGAGCGTGACGTCGCCCTCGTCGATCGCTTCCTTGTTGTCGATGAACACCTCGATGGGCATCGCGTCGGGGGGCAGGGCCGCCCTGTCGACGGTGCCGTAGACCATGAAGTTGCGGTAGGTCATCTCGTAGCCCAGGACGCGCTTCTTCCAGCGCCTCGGCAGTAGCCGCTCGGGCACGAGCCCTGAAGCCAGCTGCGACAGCGCGCCGGTGAAGACCACGTCGCGCGCGCGGAACTCGCGGCCGTCCTCGGTCGCGGCCCCGACCGCGCGCCGGCCGTCGAACAGGATACGGCTCGCGGGGGCGCCGTACTCGATCGAGCCGCCGCGATCCTCCACGGCCTTTTCGAGCCGGCCGGCGAGCATCGCCGGGCCCCCGGCTATCGAGTACGCCCCGCCCTCGTGGTTCTCGACGAACATCGTGACCGCGAGCACCGCGGGCGTCTCCGGCATCGTGGTGTAGCAGTAGGTCGAGGTCAGCTTGTCGAAGAACCGTATCAGCGACACGTCGCGCAGGTGCTTGCGGGCGAGCGACTCGGCGCTCTTGGCCAATAGGGTCAGCGCCTTGAGCGAGTCGCGCGGGTCCGCTCCCTTGGCGGGCGCCAGGTCCTTGAGCCGCATCTCGCTCGGCGGCACGTACGAGGCCGACGAGCCGGCTATGAGCGGGTGGAGGGCGTATAGCTCGTCGTAGAACGCGCGCAGCGAGTCGCGGGTGCCGGGGAAGGCCTCCGCCAGCTCGTCGATGAAGCGGTTCACGTCGCGATGGAACACGATGCGGCGCTCGCCGTAGCGCACGCTGTACGGCGCCTCGTGGCGGTAGACGTCTACGGGCTCGCCGAGCTCGTCCATCAGGTAGCGGTGGGGAGAGAAGCCGCCGTCGAAGCCGAAAAGCAGGGCCGCGCCGAGGTCGTAGGTGACCGCTCCGCGCCTGAAGGACGAACAGGAGCCGCCGGGCGTCGCGCAGGCCTCGAGCACCCGTACCGATAGTCCGCGCTCGGCGAGCAGCGCGGCGCAGGTCAGGCCGGACAGGCCGGCGCCGATGACTAGTACATCGCTTTCTATCATGGGAATACGACTATATACGCGGCGGCGCGAGGCCGCAAGAAAAAAACGCGGCGCGGCCCCGCGGCGCTATGTCCGCTCGATCGCGTCGAGATGGCGCTGGTACGAGAGCAGGATGCGCTCTATCTCGGTCTTCGATACCGCCGACTGCCCGATCATGCGCTCCAGGGCCGCCTTGATGGCCTCGTAGTCCTCGAAGCCCCGGTCGACGGCCTCGAGGTCCGCGTTGACCGACGAAAGCTCCACGCGCTCGCGCTCGATGATCTCGACGAGCTCCTTCATGACGCGGGCGCCGGATCTCACCTCGTCCCTGATCCTGTCCATGTCCGCGGCCAGCGACGCTATCGTCCTCACGAGGAAATCGACGCTCCTGCCCGTCCGCTCGATGGACTCCTTGGTCGAGACCGTGTGCCGCCTGATCTCCGCCGCCACGACGGCGAAGGCCTTGCCGGCGCCGCCGGCCCTCGCGGCCTGGATGGACGCGTTGAGCGATAGGATGCTCATGGTCTCGGCGATGTCGTCGATGACCGCCAGCTGCTCCCCCGCGTTCGCCGCTTCCTTCCTGAGCGCCTCGCTCAGCGAGTACGCCTCGTCGAAGACGGACTCGATCGAGGAGAAGCTCCGGTCGGCTTCCTCGACGCGCGCGCCCGCCTCGTCGAAGGTTGCCGAGAACGCGCTCATGCTGGCCTTGAGCGAGACGCCGACTCGCTTGAATAGTCCCGTCATATCGAGGAATCGCCTGTTGAGCCCCGCGACCGTCGCGGATAGCAGCTCGCTGCGCGATACGACCTCGAATATCGATGCCTTGAACTTGCTGTTCAGGTAATGGAGCGTCCTCCGCTCCGATCCGGCGATAGCGGGCTTCGTCGCGTCCATCTTCCTACCTCCCGATGAAGATCGCCGTCAGCGTCTGGTTGTGGTGCGTGAATAGCTCCTCGCCGAAGGTATTGAACCCGATGAACGGCGCGGCCGCGAATATATCGTTGAAGGCGTCGGTCGACCTCGAGGCCTTGAGTTCCAGGTACCGCAGCACGCAGTTGAACAGGAGCGCTCCGCGTACCTCGCCGAGCCGCCGGTTCGCTTCCCCGAGGGCTTCCCTGGCGTTCTCGAGTATATCGCCCGGCTCGAGCAGGCTGACGGTCGTGCCCGCCTCGATATAGCAATAGAACTGCAGGCCCGTTCCGTCGACGACCGCGTTCGGGCTCCTGACGTAGACCGTGTCCCCGATGGTGACGCCGAACGGGCGCCGCGAGAAGTCCATGACCCCGACTGCCTCCGGGCCAGGCAGGCCGAGAAGCTCGGCGTAGCGCGCGGCGGCAGGCTTTCCGTCGATCTCCCAGACCACGCGGCGAGACGGCTCCGACTTCGTCACGACCATGGAGGAGCCGGCGGGGCGGCAATGGACGAAATGGTCGTAGTAGAACGGGACCTTCATCCTGAGCACGAGCAGCACGAGGCCGTCGGACGACATCCTGGCGCCCGAGGCGACGTAGGTGGCCTCGAAGGCCAGCTCGTCGGCGGCCGCTCCCCCGACGAGCGGTATCGGGAAGTCCTCCGC
>JAKQKE010000144.1 GCA_029560805.1 Spirochaetota bacterium | reverse complement strand
GCGGCGGCGATGCCGTTCTCGTCGATGCCGTAGTGGGCGAGCAGGTCCTCGTGCAGGCCGATGATGGAGAAGCAGTCGGGCACGCCCAGGCGCCTGAAGCTGAACGACTTTCCCGTGCCCGCCGCGACCTCGGCGACGGCGCTGCCGAGCCCGCCTACGACGTTATGGTCCTCGACGGTGATGATCCGCCTCGTCTCCCTGACCGCCCGTTCGATCGCCTCGGCGTCGATCGGTTTGATCGTATGCATGTTGAGCACGCGCACCTTGAGACCGTCGGACCTCTCGAGCATCGCGGCCGCCTCGACGGCGCGCCAGACGGTCGAGCCGCAGGCTATGACGGTCAGGTCGGTACCGTCGCGCATCGTCACGGCCTTGCCGAGCTCGAAGCCGTAGTCCGGCTGGTCATAGACAACCTGGTCGAAGCCGCGGTTGATGCGTATGTACACCGGGCCCTTGCGATCGTAGGCCGCGCGTACCGCGTGCGCCGTCTCGATGCCGTCCGCCGGAACGACGACGGTCAGGTTGGCCATCGAGCGCATGATGGCGATGTCCTCGGTGCAATGGTGCGTCGTGCCCGCCTGGCCGAACGACAGCCCGGCGTGGGTCGCTATCATCTTGACGTCGAGGTTCTGGTAGCAGATGTCGGTATGCACCTGGTCGAGGCCGCGCATGGCGGTAAAGATCGCGAAGGTCGACACGTAGGGCATGAAGCCGGCCTTGGCCAGGCCCGCGGCCATGCCGAACATATTCTGCTCGGCTATGCCGACGTTAAAGAAGCGGTCGGGGAATTTGTCGCTGAAGGCGCCTATCTTGGTCGATTTGGCCAGGTCGGCGGACAGCCCGACTATCTCGGGGTGCTCCTCGCCCAGCTCGCATAGCGCCTGCCCGTATATCTCAGCCGTCGACATCTTGGCCGTGTCGAGCATCGTAAAAGTCAAGCCGCTCATCGTTCGGCTCCTTTCGTCAGCCTGGACTCGTGGTAGCGCTCGAGGCTGGCCTTGGCCTGGCCGAGCCTGTCAGCGTCGAATCCGCCGTAGTGCCACTTGTAGTCGCCGGCTATGAAGTCGATGCCGCAACCCTTGATCGTGTCGGCTATGATGACCACGGGCTTGTCGGTCGCGGCGGTAGCGCGGTCGAGCGCAGAGGCCAGCGCGTCGAAGTCGTGGCCGTCCGCCTCGATAACCTCGAAGCCGAAGGCCCGCCACTTGTCGGCGAACGGCTCGAGGGCCATCACGTCCTCGGTCGGGCCGTCTATCATACAGTGGTTGCGGTCGACGATGACGACCAGGTTCGTCGCCTTGAAGTGGGCCGCCGCCATCGCCGATTCCCAGACCTCGCCTTCGTCGCACTCGCCGTCGCCGAGGAGCACAAAGGTCTTCCAGCCCTCGCCCTTGAGCCTGGCGCCGAGCGCCAGGCCGAGGCCTATGGCCAGGCCGTGGCCGAGCGAGCCGGTCGACGCCTCGACGCCGCGCACCTTGTTCGCGTCGAGGTGCATGCCGAGCGGGCTGCCGGTATGGTTGTATTCCTTGAGCAGTTCCTTGTCGAAGTAGCCGAGGTCGGCCAGGAGCGGCGCGTAGCCGACGCCGACGTGGCCCTTGGACAGGATGAAGCGGTCTCGATCCGGCATGGCCGGGTCCTTGGGATCGACGCGCATGTATTTGTGGTACAGGATGGTCATGATGTCCATCGCCGACATCGAGCCCCCGACGTGGCCCGAGCCAGCCCAGGCTACCGTATCCACGCAAAGGAGCCTCAGCTCGTGGGCCTTGTCCTCGAGCCGTCGCCTCTCCTCGTTCGTTAGAGCCATCGCCTACCTCCCTTTCAGCGCAGCGCGCGGGGCTGCCTTGGCCACCTGGGCGAAGGCCTCGTCGGCGACCTCGAGCGTGAACGCGATGTCGTCGTCCGACAGCGCGGCGTTGATGAACAGATTATGGTGGTTCGTGAAGAACACACCACGACGCACGCACTCGGCTACCCAGGCCTGGTGTAGCACGAAGTCAGGATCGTCGGACTGGCGCATGAACCACATCGCCGGCTCCCCGGTCACCCGCAGGTCGAAGCCGTGGCGCCTGCTTGCGGCGACGAGGCCGTCGGTCAGCTTCCGTCCCTTGGCGGCGCAGAGCTTGGCCACGTCCAACGAGCGCATCTTGCCGACGCAGGCTATCGCCGCAGCTATCGGCGCCGCCGACAGCCAGTACGAGCCGGTGTACATCACCGAGCCGGCGGCATCGCGCAGCCAGTCCTTGCCGCGGACGGCCGAGATGTTCCAGCCGTTTGCCAGAGCCTTGCAGAAGCATTCCAGGTCCGCCTCGAAGCCGTAGTGGGCGTCCGAGCCGCGCAGATCGAGGCGGAAGCCGCAACGCACATCGTCGATCGCCAGCACGACGCCCTCGCGCGTGCACAGCTCGCGGACCTTCTTCCAGTAGCCGTCCGGCGGCAGACGGCTGTCCTCGAACACCGGATGATGGTAGGGCGTCGACATGAAGCAGGCTATCTGCCCGCGCTGCTCGGCGAACAGGCGCTCGAGCGCTTCGTAGTCGCCGAACTCGACGTACAGGTTGTTGGCCACGTCCTCGGGAGTGATGCCGGGATGGCCGGCTTTCTGCGTCCAGGGGGCCACGCCGTGGTAGCCGCCTCGGGTCAGTACGACCTTCTTGCGGCCGGTCGCGGCCCGCGCGATCATCAACGAGAAACTGGTCGCGTCGCCGCCGTTCTTGGCGAAGAAGGCCCAGTCGGCCATGTCGACCGTATCGACCATCAGCTCGCCGAGCTCGACCAGCTTCGGTGACGGGAAGGATACGCAATTGCCGTCCTTGAGCTGCTCCCGTACTGCCGCGTCGACGTCCGGGTCGTTATAGCCGAGGATGTTCGGCCCGTAGGCGCACATGTAGTCGATGAAGCGGTTGCCGTCGACGTCCCAGAAGTAGGGCCCCGAGGCGCGCGACGAGAAGAGAGGATAGGCGTCGATCGGCATGAAGCAGCCTTCGGCGGGGCCGAGGTGGCCGTAGACGCCGCCGGGTATGACCTTGGCCGCCCTCGCGAACAGCTCCCGGCTCTTGGGATAGGTGTAGGTGTTCATCGTCGTCGCTCCTTAGCTCAGGTACCGCGGCACGAGGCCGAGTATCTTGTTCATGTGGTCGATGCTCGGCGTGTAGCCGCCGAGTGACAGCTTGCCGGTGCCGATGGCCAGGTAGGAGCTCAGCTCGCCGCGTAGCAGCTGGCCGGCTTCCTCGAGGCCGCTAAAGGCCATGCGCGCCCGGTTCTCCGGCGCCTCGCCCGTTCTGGTCTCGAGCCTGCCGCCCTTGGCGACGACGCTGAGGGACGGTCCTCCGTCTACCGCTACGAGGATGCCGCCGTCCGCCATGCGCCCGGCGTTGAGCCTGCCGTCAGGATCCGAGTTGCCGATCTCCGACAGGGCGTAG
>JAKQKE010000143.1 GCA_029560805.1 Spirochaetota bacterium | reverse complement strand
TGCCGAGCGGGCTGCCGGTATGGTTGTATTCCTTGAGCAGTTCCTTGTCGAAATAGCCCAGGTCGGCCAGGAGCGGCGCGTAGCCGACGCCGACGTGGCCCTTGGACAGGATGAAGCGGTCCCGGTCCGGCTTGGCCGGATCCTTGGGGTCGACGCGCATGTACTTGTGGTACAGGATGGTCATGATGTCCATCGCCGACATCGAGCCGCCGACGTGGCCCGAGCCCGCCCAGGCGATCGTGTCGACGCTCAGGAGCCGCAGCTCATGGGCCTTGTCCTCGAGGCGTCGCCTCTCCTCGGTCGTTAATGCCATTGTCTACCTCCCTTTTCCGGCCGCGCGCGGGTCGACTTTGGCCACCTGGGCGAAGGCCTCGTCGGCGACATCGAGCGTGAAGGCTATGTCGTCGTCCGACAGCGCGGCGTTGATGAACAGGTTATGGTGGTTCGTGAAGAACACGCCCCTGCGCACGCACTCGGCCACCCAGGCCTGGTGCAGCACGAAGTCGGGATCGTCGGACTGGCGCATGAACCACATCGCGGGCTCGCCGGTAACGCGCAGGTCGAAGCCGTGCCGCCTGCTCGCGGCTACCAGGCCGTCGGTCAGCTTCCGGCCCTTGGCGGCGCAGACCTTGGCCACGTCCATCGAGCGCATCTTGCCTATGCAGGCTATAGCCGCCGCTATCGGCGCAGCCGACAGCCAGTACGAGCCGGTGTACATCACCGAGCCGGCCGCGTCGCGCAGCCAGTCCTTGCCGCAGATGGCCGAGATGTTCCAGCCGTTTGCCAGAGCCTTGCAGAAGCATTCCAGGTCCGCCTCGAAGCCGTAGTGGGCGTCCGAGCCGCGCACGTCCAGGCGGAAGCCGCAACGCTCGTCGTCGATCGCCAGCACGACACCTTCGCGCGTGCACAGCTCGCGGACCTTCTTCCAGTAGCCGTCCGGCGGCAGTCGGCTGTCCTCGAACACCGGGTGGTGGTAGGGCGTCGACATGAAGCAGGCTATCTGCCCGCGCTGCTCGGCGAACAGGCGCTCGAGCGCCTCGTAGTCGCCGAACTCGACGTACAGGTTGTTGGCGACGTCCTCGGGTGTGACGCCGGGGTGGCCGGCCTTCTGCGTCCAGGGCGCCACGCCGTGGTAGCCGCCGCGCGTCAGCACGACCTTCTTGCGCCCGGTCGCGGCCCTCGCGATCATCAGCGAGAAGCTGGTCGCGTCGCCGCCGTTCTTGGCGAAGAAGGCCCAGTCGGCCATGTCGACCGTGTCGACCATCAGCTCGCCGAGCTCGACCAGCTTGGGCGACGGGAACGAGACGCAGTTCCCTTCCTTGAGCTGCTCCCGTACTGCCGCGTCGACGTCCGGGTCGTTGTAGCCGAGGACGTTCGGCCCGTAGGCGCACATGTAGTCTATGAAGCGGTTGCCGTCGACGTCCCAGAAGTAGGGTCCCGAGGCGCGCGACGAGAAGAGCGGATAGGCGTCGATAGGCATGAAGCAGCCCTCGGCGGGGCCAAGGTGGCCGTAGACGCCGCCGGGTATGACCTTGGCCGCCCTAGCGAACAGCTCGCGGCTCTTGGGATAGGTGTAGGTGTTCATCGTCGACGCTCCTTAGCTCAGGTACCGCGGCACGAGGCCGAGTATCTTGTTCATGTGGTCGATGCTAGGCGTATAGCCGCCGAGCGACAGCTTGCCGGTGCCTATCGCGAGGTACGAGCTCAGCTCTCCGCGCAGTAGCTGGCCCGCTTCCTCGACGCCGCTGAAGGCCATGCGCGCGCGGTTCTCCGGCGCTTCGCCCTTCCTGGTCTCGAGCCTGCCGCCCTTGGCGACGACGCTGAGGGACGGTCCTCCGTCTACCGCTACGAGGATGCCGCCGTCCGCCATGCGCCCGGCGTTGAGCCTGCCGTCAGGATCCGAGTTGCCGATCTCCGACAGGGCGTAG
>JAKQKE010000142.1 GCA_029560805.1 Spirochaetota bacterium | reverse complement strand
GGCCGCGACGAACGCCGGCCTGTGCCGCTACGAGGGCGACGGGCGCTTCGTCCGCTACGAGGCTTCGAAGACGGACCGCTCCAAGCTACCGTCCCGGTCGCTACGCGACGTCTACGTAGACTCGCTCGGGAGGCTCTGGGTGTCGACGAGCGGCGGCGGCGTCGCCAGGTACGTCGACGAGAGCGACTCCTTCGAGCACTGGACCAAGCGCGACGGGCTCCAGTCAAACATAGTGCACGGTATAGTCGAGGCGGCGGACGGATCGATCTGGGCCGTGTCGACCTCCGGCTTGTCCGTGTTCGACGACGACGGAGGGCGATGGAGGCCGTTCTCCGACCAGGGGCGCCTGCGCTACGGCGAGTTCACCTCCGGGCGCTTCGCGTCGCGGTCGGGCCTCCTGTACTTCGGCGCCGTCAACGCGCTCTACGCCATCGACCCGGCCTCGATCGCCGGCTCTCCCGACGTGCCGCCGGTCCGCTTCACGGGCATCAAGAGCCTGAGCGAGGAGCTCGACACCGGCCTGTCGCCGTGGTTCGTCGACAGGGTCAGGCTAGGCTGGAGCGACGCGCACCTGTCGCTGTCCTTCGCGGCCCTCGACTACGCCGACCCGACCAGAGTCCAGTACGCGTACATGCTCGAGGGCTTCGACGACGACTGGGTCTATTCGGGCTCGCGTTCCTACGCGAGCTACACCAACCTGCCGGGCGGCAGGACCTACTCGTTCAAGGTCAAGGCGGACACCGCCATGGGCGAATGGGGCGAAGATGCGACCGAGCTGCTGATCGAGGTGGAAAAGGAGCCGTGGCTACGCTGGTGGGCCGTACTCCTGTACGTCGGCATAGCTATCCTCGTGGTCATCATGATCCGGGTATCAGTGAGCAGGGCCGCCCTCAAGAGCCGGGTAGGCGAGCTATCCGAGCTCAAGGGCCAGCTCGAGAGCGCCAACGTCAAGCTCGAGGCCCTGGCCGCCCACGACGGCCTGACCGGGCTCTTCAACCGCCGCGCCTTCAATAGCGAGCTGGCCGCGCGCTGGCAGGCCGCCGGGGCTACCGGTGAACCGCTCGCGGCGCTGATGATAGATATCGACTTCTTCAAGCCCTATAACGACCGTTATGGCCATCAGGCTGGCGACGCCTGCCTGGCGGCCATAGCCGCGGCC
>JAKQKE010000141.1 GCA_029560805.1 Spirochaetota bacterium | reverse complement strand
GGCCGCGACGAACGCCGGCCTGTGCCGCTACGAGGGCGACGGGCGCTTCGTCCGCTACGAGGCTTCGAAGACGGACCGCTCCAAGCTACCGTCCCGGTCGCTACGCGACGTCTACGTAGACTCGCTCGGGAGGCTCTGGGTATCGACAAGCGGCGGCGGCGTGGCCAGGTACGTCGAGGAGAGCGACTCCTTTGAGCACTGGACCAAGCGCGACGGGCTCCAGTCGAATATCGTACACGGCATCGTCGAGGCGGCTGACGGATCGATCTGGGCGGTGTCGACCTCCGGCCTGTCGGTGTTCGACGCGGCCGGAGGCCGGTGGCGCCCGTTCTCCGACCAGGGCCGCCTGCGCTACGGCGAGTTCACCTCGGGCCGCTTCGCCTCGCGTTCCGGCCTCCTGTACTTCGGCGCGGTCAACGCGCTCTATGTCATCGATCCGGCCGCGATCGCCGGCTCGCCGGACGCGCCGCCTATCAGGTTCACGAGCATCAAGAGCCTGAACGAGGAGCTGGACACCGGCCTGTCGCCGTGGTTCGTCGACAGAGTCAGGCTCGGCTGGAGCGACCCTCATCTGTCGTTATCCTTCGCGGCCCTCGATTACGCCGATCCGACCAGGGTCCAGTACGCCTATAAGCTCGAGGGCTTCGATGAGGATTGGGTCTATTCGGGCGCGCGCTCGTACGCCAGCTATACCAACCTTCCTGGCGGCAGGTCGTATTCGTTCAAGGTGCGGGCCGCCACGGCTATCGGCGACTGGGACGGAGAGGCGACCGAGCTCTTCATCGAGGTCGACAAGGCGCCGTGGCTACGCTGGTGGGCCATCCTTCTGTACCTCGTCGCGGCCGGCCTCGTGGCCTTCACGGTCAGGCTATACGCCAGCCGGGCCATGCTCAAGAGTAGGGTAGGCGAACTGTCCGCCCTCAAGGGCCAGCTCGAGAGCGCCAACGTCAAGCTCGAGGCTCTGGCTGCCCACGACGGCCTGACCGGCCTCCATAATCGTAGGGCCTTCAACGACGAACTGGCCGCGCGCTGGCAGGCCGCCGGGGCTACCGGTGAACCGCTCGCGGCGCTGATGATAGATATCGACTTCTTCAAGCCCTATAACGACCGTTATGGCCATCAGGCTGGCGACGCCTGCCTGGCGGCCATAGCCGCGGCC
>JAKQKE010000140.1 GCA_029560805.1 Spirochaetota bacterium | reverse complement strand
GAGGCCGCGATACACGAGGGCGTGCGCCGAGGCTACGCCCAGGGCTACCTGCGCGCGTCCATCGTCGACGATCCCGTCTTCGAGCGCCGGAACACCGGAGACAATACCCCCGCCGTCATCCACGTACGCGTCGTGCCAGGCAACCGGATTAGGATAACCCTGGCGCCCAAGGGCGGAGGCAGCGAGAACATGAGCGCGATGGCGATGCTCAAGCCGTCCGACGGAGTAGACGGCGTCAGGCGCTTCGTCGTCGATACGGTCGACAAGGCCGGCTCCAACCCCTGTCCGCCGGTGATCGTCGGCGTCGGCATCGGCGGCACGATAGAGACGGCGGCCCTCCTGGCCAAGCGGTCGCTCCTGCGCGAGCTGGGCGAGCGCCACCCGAACCCCAGGATAGCGAGGCTCGAAGAGGAGCTGCTCGAGGAGATCAACGCCCTCGGTATCGGGCCCCAGGGCTTCGGAGGCACGGTCACCGCCCTCGACGTGCGGATCGATACCTTCCCGGCTCACCTCGCGAGCCTGCCGGTCGTCGTCAACCTGCAGTGCCACGCCGCCCGTCACCAGGAGGCCGTCCTATGATCCGACTGAGCCTGCCCCTTGGCGACGAGGAGGCGAGAAGCCTCCGGGCCGGCGATCGCGTGCTCCTGTCAGGCGTTCTTCTTACGGGCAGGGACGCCGCGCATAAGCGCCTCGTCGAGCTCATGGAGAGGGGAGGCGCGCTTCCGGTCGACCTGTCGGGCCAGACCATCTACTACGTAGGACCGTGCCCGGCAGCCCCCGGCAGGGTCATAGGCTCGGCCGGCCCGACGACGAGCGGGCGCATGGACGTCTATACTCCGAGGCTCCTCGATGCCGGGCTCAAGGGCATGATAGGCAAGGGCCCGCGGAGCCGGGCCGTGATAGACGCGATAATGCGGAACGGAGCGGTCTACTTCGCCGCCATAGGCGGGGCCGGCGCCCTACTCGCCAGGGCGATCAAGGAGGCCCGGGTCGTCGCCTTCGGCGAGCTCGGACCGGAGGCTATCTACAGGCTGCGCGTCGAAGACTTCCCGGTAACGGTCGCCGTCGACGCGAACGGGGCCGACCTTTATTCAATAGGAAGAAACTCGTATCGGCGCCATGCCTGAAAGGAAGACCAATGTCGTTACGCGACGACGCGCTTAAACTGCACAAGGACCACGCCGGCAAGCTCGAGATACGCAGCACGGTGCCCCTGAGGGACAAGGCCGACCTCAGCCTGGCCTATACGCCCGGCGTCGCCGAGCCCTGCCTCGAGATAGCTGCCAGGCCGGACGCCGTCTACGAGTACTGCGGCAAGGGCAACCTGGTCGCGGTCGTGTCGGACGGCAGCGCGGTGC
>JAKQKE010000139.1 GCA_029560805.1 Spirochaetota bacterium | reverse complement strand
CCGTTTAGTTCATTTTATAACCTATCCGGAATTATCGAGTCAAGCCAAAAACCCACTCGCGTAGCCTCAATGCCTCGTGTGCTCGACCCAGACCATCGCAGTCAGGTCATAGCCGAGGCCCTCGGCTATGGCCAGGTACTCGGCCTTGACATCGTCGGGTATCTCGGTGGTGCGCGACAGGATCCAGAGGTACTTGGTGCTGTCGCCGACGACGAGGGCGTAGCGGTACTCGGGGTCGAGCGCGATGATGTTGTAGGCGGCGTAGAAGGGGCCGAAGAACGACACCTCGAGGGCGCCAACGGAATCCGAACCGCGGAAGCGCGCCTTGGCCCTGGCCTCGGTCCACTTGCCCTTGAGGTAGTTATAGCCACGGTTGGTCACGGCTATCTTTCCGTCGTCGCGCAGGGCGTAGGTAGCGGTGGTATCGCTCAGGTTCTTCTCGAAGGCGAAGTCGTAGCGGGCTATCTCGTACCAGGTACCGAGGTAGCGGGTCTTGTCCAGGCCGTCGACGACGGTGGCGCCCTTGGGCAGGCCCCGGCCCTGGGCCGCCGCGTTGCCCGCGAAGGCCAGAGTCGCGACCAGAACAGTTATAAGCCTCGTATACTTGCTCATGATTCCTCCTGACGGCGTCGCGCCGCACTATTTAATATATGCATTTTACTATTAAAGGCAAATGAACGAGCAGCGCGACGAGGAACCGGGATACTTCAGGCTACTCCCACTCTATGGTCGCCGGCGGCTTGCTCGACACGTCATAGACGACCCGGCCGACCTCCGGTACGCGGTTGGTGATCGTCGCGGATATCTCGAGGAGGTCGCGCATCGGGAACTCGAAGACGTCCGCCGTCATGCCGTCCGTCGACGAGACGGCGCGCAGCGCGACGGTCCAGCCGTAGCGGCGCACGTCTCCGGCGACGCCGACCGATCGCACCGGCAGCAGCACGGCGAAGGCCTGCCAGATCCGGTCGTACAGCCCGCGCGCGCGCAGCTCGCGGATATAGACGTCGTCGGCGGCGCGCAGGATGTCGCATTTCTCCTTGGTCACCTCGCCGAGCACGCGCACGCCGAGGCCAGGCCCCGGGAAAGGGTGGCGCGTGACGACGGACTCGTCTACGCCGAGGGCCCGGCCGAGCGAGCGCACCTCGTCCTTGTAGAGCCGGTCGAGGGGTTCGATAATACGGCCCTCGGCGCGCTTCTTCTCGACGAGCGGCGAACGCACGTTATGGTGGCTCTTGATCACGTGAGCCTGCGTGCCGACGCCCTTGCCCGACTCGATCAGGTCCGTATACAGGGTGCCCTGGGCCAGGAAGTAGTCGTCGCCGAGCCCGAGCCGCGCGACCTCCCGCTCCTGCACGTTGATGAACAGGTCGCCTATCGCGTGGCGCTTGGCCTCGGGGTCGGACAGCCCAGCGAGCGCGGCCAGGAAATCCGCCTCGGCGTCGGCGCGGCGGACATGGATGGCCCCGAGCGCGTTCAGGGTGCGCATCACCTCGACGCTCTCGTCCTTGCGCATGAGGCCCGTGTCGATGTACAGGAGATAGACTCTAGCGGGTCCCAGGGTCTTGAGAAGCAGGGCCGCCGCCACCGTCGAGTCGACGCCGCCGGATATCAGGAGCAGCACCGGGGAAGCGCCGACGCGCTCGAGCAAGCGCTCGCGCTCCTGGACGATGTAGCGCTCCATCGTCCAGGAGCCTTCGCAGCCGCATAGCCCGAAGACGAAGTTGGACAGGATCCTCGTGCCGTGCTCGCAGTGGGACACCTCGGGATGGAACTGCACGCCGCGCAGCGGCAGGCTCTCGTGGACGATGGCGGCCGGGATGCCGTTGTCGGTGACCGCTACCGCCCGGAAGCCGGGCGCCAGGCGCTCGATCGAGTCGCCGTGGCTCATCCAGCTCAGGAACTCCGGCGGCACGCCGTCGAACAGCGGGTCTGGCGCGGCGACCCTGACCGGACGCTTGCCGTACTCGCGGTCTGCCAGCGTCGCGACCGCCCCGCCGTGGTCGGCCGTCATGCGCTGGGCCCCGTAACAGACGCCGAGCACCGGTAGCCCGAGCGAGTAGACGGCCCGATCCGGCTCAGGCGCTCCGTCGTCGTAGACGCTCCATGGAGAACCGGCCATCACGACGCCCTTGACGCCGGCCAGCCGCTCGGCCGTCAGTTCGGCGTCGCCCGGCGCTATATCGGTGTAGACGCCGAGCTCCCGTATGCGGCGCGCTATCAGCTGCGTGTACTGGCTACCGTAGTCGAGGATCAGGATCTGGTCCACGGCGACCTCCTGACGATGGTGTCGCGGCGGTCGTAGCCGACCGATACGACGTCGATGGCCGTCTCGGTGTACTCCTCGATGAAGGAGACGTAGTCGCGGGCCTCGCGCGGCAGCTCGTCGTATTCGCGGACCTCCTTGAGCGAGCGCTTCCAGCCGCGGAAGGTCCGTAGCACCGGTTCGGCGTCCTCAAGGTCGCGGACCGACGCCGGGAAGTGCTCGACGAGCTGGCCGCGCACCTTGTACGCGACGCAGGCCTCGAAGGAGTCGAGCGTGTCGTAGACGTCCAGATGCGTGAGGACGAGCGAGTCGATCGAGTTGGCCAGGCAGGCGTAGCGCAGGGCGACGAGGTCCAGGTAGCCGCAACGACGCGGACGGCCGGTGGTCACGCCGTACTCGCGGCCGGTGTCGCGGATGAACTGGCACAGGGCGGACTGGCTGCCGTCGTCGAACTCGGTCGGGAAGGGGCCGTTCCCGACTCGGGTCGAGTAGGCCTTGAACACCCCGAGCACCTTGTCGAGGCGCCTGGGGCCGATGCCGCCCTGGGTGGCCGCGCCTCCCGCCCCCGACATGCCCGACGACACGTAGGGATAGGTCCCCGTGTCGAGGTCGAGGAGGGCCCCTTGCGCGCCTTCGAACAGGCAGTACGTGTTCCGGTGGCCGGAGAGGTAGTGCGTCAGGTCGACGGCCAGCGGCGCCAGCCTATCGCGCCACTCGGCTATGAAGCGCCTATCGTCGTCCTCGAGGTTCTCGAGTAGCCTATCGTCGAAGAGGTCGGCCAGCCTGACCCCGTCGCGCGACGACTTCATTGCGTACGCGACGCCTATGCCGCGGCCGGTCGTGCCGATTGGCCGCTTGCGGGCGGCCTCGAGGGACTTGTCGAGCGTCCGGTAGCGCGGTAGCACGAGGTGCGCCCGGTCCGAGATGAAGACGCGGCCTTCCCAGTCGATGCCGCGCTCGGCGAGCATGCCGAGCTCGGCGAACAGGGCCTCGGGGTCGATGACCATGCCGGTGCCGAGTATCACCCGCTTGTCCGGGTAGAGCACGCCCGAGGGGACGAGGTGTAGCGCGAACTGCTCGCCGCCCCTGACGATGGTATGGCCAGCGTTGGCGCCGCCCGAGAAACGCACGATGATCTGCGCGTCGGTCGCCAGGTAGTCGACTATCTTACCCTTGCCCTCGTCGCCCCACTGGGCGCCAATAACCGCTACGTTCATGCCGTTCTCCTTATCCATCGCCTATCGCCGCGAGTAGTTCGGGGCTTCCTGGGTTATGGCCACGTCGTGGGCGTGGCTCTCGCGCAGGCCGGCCCCGGTGATCCGTACGAACTTCCTGTACGTGCGGAGCGTCTCTATATCCCCGCAGCCGGTATAGCCCATGCCCTTCTTGAGGCCGGCGACGAGCTGGCGCAGGTAGTCTCGGAGCTCGCCCTTGTAGGGCACCCGGCCCTCGATGCCCTCGGGCACGGGCGTCTCGTCCTTGGCTATCTGGTAGCGGTCGCCCGAGCCCGAGCGTATGGCGCCCATCGAGCCCATGCCGCGGTACTCCTTGTAGATCCTGCCGTCGTAGATGACCTCGGCTCCGGGCGCCTCCTTGAGGCCGGCGAACAGGTTGCCAATCATCACCGTCGAGGCGCCGGCGCCGATGGCCTTGGTTATGTCGCCGGAGAACTTGATGCCGCCGTCGGCTATCACCGGCACGCCGTAGCGGTCGGCCTCCTCCGCGCACTCGAGCACCGCGGTGAACTGGGGCACGCCGATGCCGGCGACGATGCGAGTGGTGCAGATGGAGCCCGGGCCGATGCCGACCTTGACCGCGTCGGAGCCGGCCTCGATCAGGCGGCGGGTCCCGCCGGCGGTCGCGACGTTGCCGCCGACGACGAGGACGCCGAAGCGCTTCTTGATCGCGGTAACGGCCTCGGCGACGCTCCTCGTGTCGCCGTGGGCTGTGTCGAGCACGACGAAGTCGCAGCGGGCCTTCTGGAGGAGCGGTAGCCGGACCTCGAAGTCCTGAGGAGAGACGGCCGCGCCGACGACGAGGCGACCCGAGGCATCGGTGGCGGCGTCAGGGTATAGCTCGTGCTTCTCCATGTCCTTGACGGTTATCAGGCCGCGCAGTCGACCCTCGGCGTCGACGACGGGCAGCTTCTCGATACGGTGGGCGTCGAACTTATCGCGGGCGCTACGGGGCGTCGGCTCGCCCGTCTCGACGACCGGGTCGCGGGTCATCGCGTCGCGGACCAGGGCGTCATCCTCGCGCCTGAAGCGCAGGTCGCGCGCGGTGATGATGCCGACCAGGCGGCCTCCGGGGCCGATCACCGGCAGGCCGGTGACGCGGTGGCGATCCATGATGGCGCGCACGTCGCGGATGGTGCGGTCTTCCTCGACGGTGACCGGCGACTCGATGATCCAGTTCAGGAAGCGCTTTACGGAGGCGACCTGGTCCGCCTGGTCCGCGGGGCTCAGGTTGCGGTGGATGACGCCGGCTCCGCCCTGCAGAGCCAGAGCGATGGCCAACTCAGACTCGGTGACGGTGTCCATCGCGGCGCTCAGGATCGGCGCGTTCAGGTAGAGCTCGCCCGCCAGGCGCGATCGGACGCTCGCGTCCTTGGGCAGGATCGCCGAATATCCGGGCTCGAGCAGCACGTCGTCGTACGAAAGGGTCTCGCGAATCTCCATGGGGCCTCCTCGGTCAATCGTATCGGCGTCCGCCGACGATCGCCCGCGGACCCTCCCACCGCGCTCGGCGCGGCGTGTCCGCCTAGGTGCGTCCGGCTCCCGAGAGCCGGCGCCCAAGTCCCGTAGCCCCGGGCGTGCCCAAACCGACGCTCTGTCGGCGTCGACGGACGGGGCCTCTGAAATGTTCGATGGGGTGCATAGCGGGTTATACATCGGAATAGTCGACGGGCGCAAGCCCGGCAGGCACGAACCGCTCGGGGATGCGAACCGGCGCGCTAGACCGGTTACTCCCGGTCGTAGACCTCGAAGCGCCGCGAGGCGGTCGAGCCATGACCGTCGACGACGACCAGCTCATGGAAGCCCGGAGCCGGCCTCGCCTCGACGCGGTGGTCGACGACCGTCTCGCCGAGGTAGACGCCGTCGAGGTGCCAGAACAGCCTTGCCGCCCGATCGCGATGGGCCGCGCGGAACACGGCCTTGCCCGGCGTCCCGTCGAGCTCGATCGGCACGTACAGCGAGGCCCCGAGCTCCGGCGCTAGGAACTCGATCTCGTCAGCTTCGGCTCCGGCAAATCCGGGCAGCCAGGGCGGTAGCGGCCGATAGCCCGGGCTCGACCGAGCATAGTACCACTCGACCGCGGGAGGCAACGCGAAACGCCTCTCGACGAGCAGTTCCGCGCCGCCGACTTCCTCCGCCCTGACGCGGTAGCGGCCGTCGGCGCTCAGCGATACCGTCCGGCAGTACGGACAGGGTTGGTCTGCCTTCGAGGCCGCCGGTACGAGTACGCGATCGGTCGTCGCGCAGTCGGGGCCAGCGGGATAGCCGGACTCGGCGCAGACCGTCTCCCATCTCAGGGATCGCACCGGCTCGGCGAACCAGCCCGAGCGGGGTAGCGCCTGGAACGTATCGAACAGGATGGGCGCGGCGGCGTCGGTGCCCTTGAGCTCCGGTCGGCCCGAGCCGTCGGCGTTGCCCGCCCAGACGGCGACGACGTACTCCGGCGTCGCGCCTATGGCCCAGGCGTCGCGCGAGCCGAAGCTGGTGCCGGTCTTCCAGGCGACGCGCCGTGAGCTGGCGAATTCCTGCCAGGAGGCCTCCTCGCCTGGCCTGGCCACACTCACGAGGGCCTCGAGCGTTAGCCAGGCCGCGCCGGCCGAAAACTGCGGCTCGAACATGGAGCGGCCCGCGCCGTCGCCCGCGTCGTCGCCCGCGCCGGCCGAAAACTGCTGCTCGAACATGGAGCGGCCCGCGCCGTAGCCTGCGTCGTCGCCCGCGCCGTCGCCTGCGTCGTCGCCCGAACGCCAGGTAGCGCCGGCAGACTGCACGGGCGGCGCAGGATCGTCGGCCTTGGCCATCCGCGCGAGGCTGGCGTAGGCCGAGGCCGCGTCGATGAGGGTCGCCTCTGCGCCGCCGAGTATCAGGGGCAGACCGTAGTCGGCTGGCGCTCTCGACAGCGTCGAGAAGCCGAGCCGCTTGAGGAGCGAGGCGAAACGCTCGACTCCGTACGAGCGGAGCAGCCTGACGAAGGGCACGTTGAGCGACCTGGCAAGCGCCTCGTCGGCCCGCACCGCGCCCGAATAGGTCTTGAGATTGTTCTCCGGGCTGTACGAGCCGACCCGCGTCGGTATATCGAGGACAAGGCGGCCGGGCGCTAGCTCCCCCGAGTCGATCATGGCAGCATACAGGAAAGGCTTGAGAATGCTCCCCGAGCTACGGGGAGAGTCGGCGCAGTCCACCCAGCGGGCCTCGTCAGCCCCGGCCCCTGGCGAGTTGCCGACGTAGGCCGCGACGCTACCGTCGTCGACGCGTAGGACGACGATGGCGAGATTGGCGACGCCGTTCCGCCCGAGGCGCCTCGAGTGCCTCGAGGCGATCTCCACCGCCACGGTCTGGATCCTGCCGTCGATGGTCGAGACGGTGCGCCCCGGGCCGGTCTTGGCAAGCAGGTGGGGCGCGAGGTCGGGCATGGGGAGGGGCTCCTCGGGCAGGGGCTCGGCCAGGGCGACGGCGAGCGCCTCGGCGTCGATACGGCCTGCGTCGGCCAGGGAGGACAGGAGCCGGTCCCGCTTGCGGCGCAACTCGTCCCGCGAGCGGCCGGGGTGCACGAGGCCGGGACTGTTCGGCAACACGGCGAGCGTGGCGGCCTCGGCCCAGGTGAGCGCCTCGGAAGGCCGGCCGAACCAGCGGAAACCGGCGGCCTCGAGCCCGACGACGTTACCGCCGTAGGGCGCCATGCCGGCATACCCGGCCAGGATCTCCGCCTTGGTTTGGCCGAATTCCAGCCTTACGGCGGTCCATAATTCGACGATCTTGGCCCCGAGATCGCGCGGCCCGGGAGCCTTGGACAGCCTGGCGGCCTGCATGGTGACGGTCGATCCTCCGGAGACCACGCGGCCGCTCCTGGCGTTGAGCCTGGCGGCTCGGGCGATGGCCAGCGGGTCGAAGCCGGCGTGGCCGTAGAAGCGCCCGTCCTCGTACTCGACGAGGGCGACCGCGTAGCGTTCGGGCACCTCGCCCGACGGCTCGAACCGCCACTGCCCGTCTGGAGCCACCTTGGCCCCGAGTAGCTCGCCCGACGCGGCGTACAGGGCGCTCGAATACGCCGCCGGCGCCAGGGTCGGCGGCTCGAACGCCATGAACAGGAGGACGAACAGGGCGGCCCCGGCCAAGGCCGGGGCCGTGTCGGGCCGGGCCGCCCAGGCCAGAACTATCGTCGCACCGCGCCGGGCCTTGGCGGCCGTCGTCGCCCAGGCCAGCGCCATCGGCGCAAGCCTACGGTTCAAGGCCTTTGGCCGCGGCTATTCGGGTTGGCCCGCTGCTCGGCGACGGGCTTGGGCAAGGGCCGGCCCGGCAGCACCGCGAACACCGTCGGGTCGTACATCGCCTCGGCGGTGAAGGCCGGTAGGAAGAATTCGCCCTCGTAGGTCTTGTTCACGTAGAAGCGGAAGCGCTTGGTCTCGCCGCGCTTGAGGCCGAGGTAGGTCATGACCCTGTCGTCCCTCGTATCCTGGTAATCGTAGCTCGAGCCCGACGAACCGTCGTCACCGGTCTTGCCGACGCGCAGGTTCGCGATCTCCCAACCGGAGGCCGCCCTGAAGGTTAGAGCTACGTCGGACAGCTCGTCACCCGAGGTGTTGCGCACGGCCAGTTCGACTATCATGTCGCTACCGAAGGGTAGCCTGGCCGGATCGACCGATTGCTCGGAGGCGTCGAGGTAGCGGGCCGAGAGCTGCAGGCCCTCGGAGCGGTACGGCTCGCTACCCGGCTTGGGCGTACCGGTGATCGCGACGCGGGCATAGACCGCGGCCCCTGAGGCATTCTCGAGGTGTACCGACAGGGGATCCGCACCGGCGCGTAGCTGCACCCTGGTAATGGCCTTGGTGATGGCAGCGCTACCTGACACGCCGTCGTAGCTATAGCGTACGGTAGCCGCGCCGCTCGAGGCCGCCTTCATATACGGGAGCGAGGCGATCAGCGCGTAGCTCAGGTCCTGGGTCGAGTAGCCTGAGCCGGACGACAGGTCCTCGGCGATGCGCTTGAACAACGGCAGGCCGCGGGCCTGGTCGCCGAGAGCGTTGAACGCGTCGAGCACGATGGCTCGGTCACGTAGCACCGAGCCGTAGACCCGGCGCATGCCGTCGTACCTGGTCACGTCGGCAGGCCCGTCGCGCAGGATCGACCTGGCGCGGTCGCTCATGCCGGCCAGGGCGTAGGCCGCGGCTACTTGGTACAGGGCCGCGGCCTGGTGCGGTCCGTACTCCATGAAGCGGTTCATCGACGCGACGTCGGGCTTTCCGGCGAGGGCGAGCACGTAGAGCCGGTAGGCCTGCTCGGCCTTCGAATAGTCGGCCTGGGCATTCCAGCCGGAGGCTTGCCCGCGTATCTTGGCGATAGCCGCGCCGAGCATCGCGTCCGGCACGGAGTAGCCCTGCTTCCTGGCCATGGCCAGGAAATGGGTCGTATAGGCCGTCAGCCAGGCGCTCTCGTCGTACGAACCCTGCCAGAAGACGAAGCCGCCCGAGGCGGTCTGAAAGCCCGCCATCTTCGTGATGGCGGCCGCGACGTTCGACCTGGCCTCCTCGGCCTGCTCGGGGCTCAAGGCGACGGCGTCGGCCAGGAACAGCTGCGGGAAGGCCTTGCTGACCGTCTGCTCGCCGCAGCCGTGAGGATAGCCGATGAGATAGGCGAGACGACCGGACAGGTCGACCGGCGGCACGAGCGACAGTTCGAGCCAGGCCTCGTTCGAGCCAGGCATGCCGGGAAGCGCCGCGTTGACGGTGGCCGTAGCCTTGCCGGCGATCAGGGCGGAGCTGACGGTCGTGACAGGCACGGAGGCCGACCGGATGGGCACGTCGACGCGCTGGTTCGAGACCCGGCCGCCGGGGCCGGCCGCCTCCACCAGGATGCTGACCGCGCCGACCCGGTCGGCGACGGCTATGTCGAACGAGGTCGACTGCTCGCCCTCCTCGGCGAAGCGCACGACCTTCTTGGATTCGCCGACCACGGCGGCATCGCCCTCGAGCTTGACCGTGACCGTAGCCTCGGCCCCCTTGCCCATGAAGCCGAGCAGGGTCACCGGCAGCGTCACCGTCTCGCCGGGGCCGAGCACGCGCGGCGCGGTCAGGTAGGCCATCAGCTCGGAGCGAACCGGCGTCTCGAGCTCGGCCTTGCCATAGGCGCCGTCGGGCGTGCCGGCGACGACCATCAGGCGCACCGAGCCGACGTACGGCCCGAGCTCGAGCTCGTGGCTGGCCTTGGCTCCGCGCTCGAGCAGGAACGGCCCGAAGTACTTGACGACCGGCGGGAAGCGACTGACCTTGCGGGTGCCGCCTGAGTCCCCGAATTCGGAGCCGCCTATAGCTATGAGGGTCTGGAGCTTGCCCGAGTAGGCGCCGGCCACGTCCTTATACAGGTCGAAGGAGCGTAGCAGACTAGCTTCCTTCTTGTAGAACTCGCTCCACGGGTTCGGCGCGGCATAGCGGGTGATGCCGAGGAGACCTTCTTCGACCGCGGCCAGGGTATAGGTCATTGGCTTGCCGGATCGCTCGGATACCGTAACCACGGCCTTCTTCATCGGCTCGAGGCTGGCGGGGGCCGCGATGACCGGCTGGAGCCTGGTGGCCGGATCCTCGACCATCACCGGCACGACGCCGTAGAGGCGTATCGGTAGGTCATTCAGGGTCTGCAGGTGGGGCTGGACGAAGCTGGCGTGCACGTAGACGTTAGGCGCCATGTCGGCGGTGGCCTTGAAGCTATAGACGGTGGTGCCGTCCTTGCCCTCGACCCATTCCTCGCGTAGCACGCGGCCGGCTCGCTCGATCGTCACGAAGGCGCGGCCTTCCTTATTCGACGGGAAGCTGACCGACACGGTCTGCCCGACGTCGTAGCGCTCCTTGTCGGCGCTCATCGAAAGCATCGCGGCCGAGCCGCCGCCCTCGCCCTTGCCGCGGCCGGCCCAGCCCGGCCAGTCGATATAGAAGACCGTGCCGGCGGCATGGTTGCCGCCTGTGGCGGCAGCGCCTGTGGCGGCAGCGCCTGTGGCGGCGCTCGAGCCGGACAGGTCGGCGACGCGCAGCATGTAGCGCCCCCACTCGGGGTAGTTAATCCTGAGCTTCCAGGAGGCGCGGCCGTTCTTGACGTTGACGAGCTCCTTGCTGATGCGCCTGCTGTAGATATCGGAAGCCTGCTCGGCGAGGCTCTCGCTACCCTTCTCCCACCACCAGCGCCACTCGAGCTTATAGAGCGACACCTCGACCTGGCCGTCGCCGGAAGGCTTGCCATCGCGGTCGACGAGCAGGATCTCCACGGGATGGTCGCGGTCGGTGAGCAGCATACCCCTGGACGCGTCTCCCTCGGGCACCTTGACGCCAACGTAACGCCGGTACGGATGGAAGTCGACCGAGAACTGCTCGCTCGAGAACAGACCCGACCGCTCGAAAGCCCTCGACAGGAAGCTGGCCGTAAGCGGGCCAGGGGCCTGAGCCTCGGGCGCCAGGTCGACTCTGAAGCGGGCCGAGCCCGAACCGTCCAGGTAACCTTCGAAGAGCAGCTCGCGCGCGCTGGGGGCCGTGCGTAGCGGATCCTGGAACGAGAAGCCCGGGTAGTCGCCGGGCGCCTTGGACGAGGCCGACAGCGTCATCGACACGTCCGCCTTGAGTCCGGGCGCCGGCGCGCCATGGAGCCAGGCGGCCTTGAGCCCCATCTCGCGCAGATCGGCTCCGACGTAGGGTGAAGCGCCGTAGTCCAGCTCCAGCTTGAGCCGGTTCGGCATGACGGTCTCGACCTTGACGGCCTTGGTGAAGCTCTTGCCGCCGACCGTGACGCGGGCCGTCCAGGTACCGGTCGGTGCGCTCGGGTCGGTACCCGTCTTGATGTAATAGAAGCCGCCGACAGATTCGGTATAGGTGGCCTGCCTGGTGACCTGGCCGAGCGGGCTCTCTAGCTCGAAGCGGACCGGGTGGTCAGCGGGAAGGGTCTTCAGGCGATCGTACAGCACGAAGCACAGGTGCATGTCGTCCCCCGGGCGCCACACGCCGCGCTCGCCGTAGATGAAACCCTTGACCCCCGATTCGGCGGTCTCGCCGCCGACGTCGAAATGGCTGACCGCGAGGGCGCTCGACGGGGTCAGCTTGAGGTAACCGCGCTCGCGGCCGGTCTTGGCGCCGGCCGCCTCAGCCACCGCGAAGTACGGCTGGGCCGACTCCCCGGCCTTGGGCTTCAGCACCGCGAGGCCGGAGGCGTCGGACGTGGCCGAGGCCAGCTCGCGCATCGCGTAGCTATAGAGTGAGACGCGCGCCCCGGACAGGGGCTTGGCGCCGCGCAGGTCGCCGGCGACGAGGTGCCAGGCTCCATCGACGTCGAGCTTGGCCGACAGGGCCACGTCCGACACGAGCACGTTGCGCCTGGCGGTGCGGTCGCGGCCGTAGCGCTGCACGTAGAAGGCCGGATGAGTCGGGTCGTCGCGGTAACGGTAGTACTGCTCCCAGTCGAACCACGTCTCGTAGTAATCCCAGTACGACGAGTCGTCGTCCGAGTCGCGTATGCTCACCGGCGGGAAGGTCCACTTGCCGAGGCTGGCATGGTCGTTCGGACTGACGTAGCGTATATGGTCGCGTCCGAAGGCGACGCGCAGCTGGAACAGGCCGTCCGGATGCTTGGCCAGGAGCGGCGACAGATCGAGCGCGTAGGGCGTCCACTGGTTCTTCTTGTCGTCCGTCCAGCCTAGGTCTATCTCCTCCCGCCAGACGACCTCGCCTACCCGCTTGAGCTCCTTGGACCCGTCCAGGTCGTTGACCTGTAGAAACTGGAGCATATTATCGCCGTAGACCCGCAGGGCTTCGACGACCACCTTGGAGAGGTTCCTGGTCTCGAGGACGACGCGGGTGCCCTGGGTCGACGGCACGATGACGCCGCCGGCCTGGAAGCGGACCTCCGGCTTCTCCCAGTCGAAGCGGACCGTCGCCTGGACCGGTACGGCGATGGCGCCGCCTGATAGGCCTCGCAACCCCTTCTCCACGGTCACTCCGACCTCCTCGCTCCAGCCGAGCGACGAGTAAACGCGCACGAGGCCTCCCTCGCTCTCGTAGCGCAGCGAGCCAGGCGACGATGTACCGGAAGACGAGGTCCGAATGAGTCCGCGGAAGTCCTGGGCCTTGTCGACCGGCTCGCTGAAGGCCAGCCTGAGACAGGCGGACTCGCCTGGTTCGGGGCCGGTCACCGATAGGAGCTCGAAGCTACCTTCGGCCGGTATCCTATAGCGCTCCGAGCCCTTGGCCGACGCGCCTATGATCTGGCCGTCCCAGCTGAGCGTCAGGGTGGACTCGCGCACCGAGCGCGGTATGCGCTTGACCGTGAAGCGGTGGAGGCCGTCGCCCTCGTGGCTCCAGGACAGGTCGAGCCGGCGGCCGCCCAGGGTCGCCGAGACGAGCCGCTCCACATCGGCCGAGGCCGGCGCGTCGTCGGATCGGAGCGAGCCGTCGAGCGACAGGCTGCCGTCGAACGCGGCGTAGAGGGCGCCCGGCACCACCGACAGCCCGGGCTCGGCGGCCCGGATCCTGAACGAGAACCAGCCATTCGACGGCTCGCCGATGGAGGCGAAGTCGAAGACGGCGCGGTAGGTCTCGCCGGCTTCGAGCGGGACCGCCGGCTTGAAGTCGAGCCTGCTGCCGTCGGCGCTCCACGAGGCGGTGCCGGCTATCGGCGGCTCGAAGCTGAGCGGGTTGACGCCGCGCAGCGCGTCGGCGTCTCGGCCGGAGCTGAGCACCACGCTCAGGTCGGCGAAACGCGAGACGATGCCGTCGCTATGCGCGACGACGAAGGCGGGATCCGGAGCCCTATCCTCCTTGCCGACGCGGCTCGGCGCGCAAGCGGCCGACAGGGTAGAAACGAGCACGACGGCCGCGATGGCGGCCTTGAAGCGTAGCGCATGGTTCAGGCTCATGAGACGTTCCTTCTTAGCCGGGGCGCCGTCGATGGTTGGACCGGCGCTCCCTAGTATACGTCGTCGGTTCAGTTCCGTCAGGCTTCAGCGGAGGCTATAAGGCCCCGCATCCGCTCTTCGAGCGCGACCCAGACCTCGTCGGCGCGGCCCTCCCCGTCGACCGAGACGAGCGTGCCGCGACGCTTATAGAAGTCGACGAGGGGCGCCGTCTGGCGGTAGTAATGCTCGAGTCGGCTGCGTACGGAGGCCTCTCCGTCATCATCCCGGACATAGAGCTCGCCGCCGCAGCCGTCGCAGACACCTTCCTCGGCTGGAGGCATCAGGCTGACATGGAAGCTGCGCCCGCAGCCGCGGCACATCCGCCGCCCGGACAGGCGCTCGACGACCTTGGCGTCGCTCACCTCAAGGTCGATCACGAAGTCCTCCGGGCAGAACCCGGCCAGGGCCTCGGCCTGGGCCAGAGTCCTCGGGAAACCGTCGAGCAACCAGCCCCTCGCCGCGTCGGCCTCGCCGAGGCGCTCGCGAACGAGGCCGATGGTCAGCTCGTCGGACACGAGACCACCCGATTCGATGACGGCCTTGACCCTGAGCCCGAGCGGCGTTCCGGCGCGCATGGCCGCCCTGAAGATTTCGCCCGTCGAGATATGCGGCAGGCCGAACGCCACCGCCGCCCTGGCCGCCATGGTGCCTTTACCCGCTCCAGGCGCTCCGAAGAATACGAATTTCATAGTCGACCCGCTCCTTGCGCGCTATATGCCAGCATCCTATCTCAAGTCGCGGGCGCGCGCTAGGCCGTACGGCTACCGAGTCCGGCCGGGGCCCTCGTCCAGGCCGCACACGCTCCACGGCTTGTTCAGGTTGTACCGGAACAGCACCTCCATGTGCCTGATCACCGATTCGGTAGGGAACACGATTGAAAACGCCCGATTCTCCCTGAAATCCGTGCTGGATGGCGTACCGATGGGCTCATCGTCGACCTGGATAGGTAGTCCGCGGCTCCTGATCGCCTCGACGTCGGATGCCGAGACTGGAGAGCCTTCCCTGGTCACGACGAAGGCCTCGTACGTGAAATCGACGCGCCTACGTTCAGATTCCTGGCGCCATGCGTTTAGGTCCTCGGGCAGCATCGACGCCGCGAACGGCAGCGTATCCGAACCCAGGAGGTGGGTCATCGAGACCCGAGCGCCGGGGAACATCGCGATGAAGCGCCTGACGATGCCGATGGTGTCGGCTCCCTCGCCTATGTCCAGCGGCACGATCAGCGGGTCGAAGACTCCGGCTACCTGCATCGATAGAAGCTCGTACCGATAGCGATAGTCGCTCTTCCTGGGCTTGCTCGGGTTATCGTGGCCCTCGGGCACGACGAACACGACGGGCGCTCCGGCGGCGGCCGAGGCGAGGAACCTGAGCGCCGTGGCCAGGTGCGTCATCTGGAAGGGGTCGAAGGAGCCGATGAATAACGCGGCGCGGATCTCGTAACGCGGGAAGCGTATCACCTGGGGAAAATCGGACAGGTCCACCGGCTCGAGCCGGCCATCCGCTATGCGATCGTCGATCCGCCGCAACGCTTCGAGGTAGAAAGTCCTGTAGTACGAGAAGTCGCCCCTGTCGGTGGCGCTCAGGTAGGAATACGCGCCGAGGCGATCGAACACCTCCTCGGTGCGGGCGGCCGCGCGAGCGATGAGGTCGGTCCGCATCGGGCCGCTCCGTCTCTTTTTCCGTGGCGATGACTCGTCGCGTGCGTCCATCGGTACAAGTGTATTGCGGCAACAGCGTTCGTGCAACAACAAGAACGACACCTGGCTTGTACATAGTTTATTATCTATATTATTTTCTTGCACAAATGGCAAAAAGGGATATGATTACATCGATCGCCACGCTCGATCGTAAGGCAACGCGCTCCCTGACTATGCTTCGCACCATGCGGCGATACGTAAGGGAGGATCGATGGATACTCTGTCCCCGACGATGTCGCCCGCTCGAGACGCTAGCCGCCAGCCTCGCCCCGGAGCCCTCCTCACCGCTCTCGAAGAAGCCCAGAGAGCGGACGAATACGATCATCTATCCGAAGATACCCTCAGGAAGGTGGCCAAGGACTGCGGGGAGCCGCTGTCCAGGGTCTACTCGGTCGCCACATTCTATTCGTTCTTCAACCTGAAGCCGCAGGGTAAGCATACGATCATCGTCTGCCGCGGTACCGCCTGCCATACGCGCGGGTCGCTCAACCTGCTCCGCGAGGCGGCGGCCAGGCTCGGCATGCCCGGCTTCAGGGAGGACGAGGAGTCGTCGTTCACGACCGACGACAGGCTCTTCAGCGTCAGGACCGTCGCGTGCTTCGGCCAATGCGCCCTGGCCCCGGTCGTATCGATAGACGGCACGATCCACTCGCGTATGACCCAGGGCAGGCTATGCGAACTGCTCGACGCGATACGCAAAGGAGCCAAGCGATGAGGCTCGACGATACGAAGAAACGCTCCTACGCCGCGATGGCCGCCCGCGGCCTCGGCTCGGTCAAGCCGGACATCCCGACCATATCCGTCGGGCTCGGCACCTGCGGCATCGGCAACGGGGCCGACGTCCTGTTCGACGCGCTCCGCGACGCCTCGGACGGCAGGGTCGCCATCAAGAAGGCGGGTTGCTTCGGATTCTGCGCCGAGGAGCCGTTGGTCATGCTCTACCGGCCGAGGCTCCCCATACTGCTCTTCTCGGACATGAAGGCGTCCAAGGCCGGCAAGCTGGTGACCGCCGCCCTCGACGACGCGGCCTGCGCCAAGCTGGCGAAGACGGCCAGGGCCAAGATATCGAGTTGGGACTTCAGGACCTCCACGATCGATTACGGCCACGGCTTCGACGCGCTGCCCGAATGGAACGAGCTTGCCTTCTTCCAGGGCCAGGAGAAACTGGTCCTGCGGGACTGCGGCCTCATCGATCCCGAGAGTCTGGCGGAGTACGCGGCCGTCGGAGGCTACTCGGCCCTCCTCAAGGCAATCGAGGGCGAGCCGGAAGACGTCATCGACGAGGTGACCAGGGCCAAGTTGCGCGGCCGCGGGGGCGCAGGCTTCCCGACCGGCGTGAAATGGAAGCTGATGCGCCAGAACGAGGCCCCGATCAAGTACGTCGTCTGCAACGCGGACGAGGGCGACCCCGGCGCGTACATGAACCGGAACGAGATAGAGAGCGACCCGCACATGCTGCTCGAAGGCATGGCCATAGGCGCCTACGCGATGGGCGCGGCCGAGGGCCTCGTCTACGTGCGCGCCGAATACCCCTTGGCCGTCGAGCGCCTCAAGAAGGCCATAGCCGACGCCACGGCGGCCGGCTTCCTCGGCGAGCGTATCATGGGTAGCGGCTTCTCCTTCGCCGTCAGGATTGTCACCGGCGCCGGCGCCTTCGTCTGCGGCGAGGAGACGGCGCTGATAGCCAGCATCGAAGGCAAGGCCGGGCGCCCGTCGCCGAGGCCCCCCTTCCCGGCCCAGAAGGGCTACCGGGGCATGCCGACGAACATCAATAACGTCGAAACCTGGTGCAACGTGCCGGTCGTGGTCGCGCGCGGCGCCGAGTACTTCACGGGCATCGGCACCGAGAAGAGCCCGGGTACGAAGGTCTTCAGCCTCGTAGGCAAGGTCAAGAACACCGGGCTCGTCGAGCTACCGCTCGGCACCCCGCTACGCGACATCGTCTACGGCATGGGCGAGGGCGCCGGCGCGAGGAAGCGCATCAAGGCCGTGCAGACCGGCGGCCCGTCAGGTGGCTGCATCCCGGCCGAGCTGTTCGACGTCAGGGTCGACTACGAGTCGCTCGCCGAGCTCGGGGCTATCATGGGTTCGGGCGGCATGGTCGTCATGGACCAGGACAACTGCATGGTCGACGTGGCCCGCTATTTCGTCGGCTTCACCTCGGCAGAGTCGTGCGGCAAGTGCGCGCCGTGCCGGGAAGGCCTGTCGCAGATGCTGCGCATCCTGACCGCCATAACCCGCGGCGACGGCCGGCTCGAGGACCTCGCTGAGCTTGAAAGGCTCGCCCGCGTCGTCAAGGACGCCTCGCTTTGCGGACTCGGCCAGACCGCCTCCAACCCCGTGCTCACCACGCTCAAGTACTTCCGGCGGGAATACGAGAGCCACATCGTCGAGCAGCGCTGCGAGGGCGGTACCTGCGAGGCTCTGTTCGAGGCGCTCTGCGAGAATTCCTGCCCGCTCCATATGAACATACCCGGCTACCTGGCCCTGCTCGGCGACGGCCGCATCGAGGACGCGTTCGAGCTGACCCTGCGCGACAACCCGCTACCCGGCTCGATGGGGCGCATCTGCCACTTCCACTGCCAGATGCGCTGCCGCCGCGACACACTCGACGAGCCGGTAGCCCAGGGCGAGATCCACCGCTACCTGGCCGACACGATGTACAAGATGGGGCGGGAGAAGGACGTCTGGGCCAAGCTCGTCAAGGAGAGGAAGCCGCCCACGGGACGCTCGATAGCCATCGTCGGTTCGGGCCCCGCGGGCCTCGCCGCCGGCTTCTACCTGTCCAGGCTCGGCCACGAGGTCACGGTCTTCGAGTCCAAGCCCAAGGCCGGCGGCATACTGCGCTACGGCATCCCGACCTACCGGCTACCCAAGGACGTGCTCGACAAGGAACTGGAGCTATGGAAGCGGCTCGGCGTCAAATTCGTGTACAACACGATGGTGGGCCGGGACGTGGGCTTCGATTCGCTACGCAGCCAGTACGACGCGCTGATAGTCGCCATAGGCGCCCAGGCGGATAAGCGCCTCGGGATACCCGGCGAGGAGCTCGACGGCGTACACGCCGGCTATGCCTGGCTCGAGGCGTTCTCGATGGGCAAGGCGACGAGGCGAGGCCGGCGCGCCCTGGTCATCGGCGGCGGCAACGTCGCCATCGACGCGGCCAGGACTCTTTTCAGGCTGGACTGCGACGTTACCGTGGCCTACCGGCGCGCCAAGCAGAGCATGCCGGCCAACGTGGTCGAGCTGGCCGGCGCCGAGGAGGAAGGCATCCGCTTCGAGTACATGCTGCAGCCCCTCGAGGCCCTCGGCGACGGAGGGCGCGTCAAGGCGGTTCGCTTCAGGGTAATGCGGCCGGGAGGCATGGATAGTAGCGGCCGACCCAAGCCGGTCGAGACCGACCGGACCGTGGACATACCCTGCGACGACGTCTACGTGGCGGTCGGCGAACGGGTGGACTCCTCGTTCGTCGCCTCCGACGGCGTTACAACCACCAGCGACGGACGGATCGAGACCGACAGGCTGACCGGCAAGGCCTCGGGCTCCGTATGGGCGATAGGCGACGCCGTAACCGGGCCGGCCACGGCGGCCGAGGCTATGGGCCTCGGCAAGCGGGTCGCCAAGGCGATCGACGCCGAGCTCATGGGCCGCGAAGCGTTCGGCGAGCTATTCAAGGACTTCGGCCACTCGATGGCCGTACCGCCGGAGCCGGTCAAGACGGGCATGTACCGCTCGAGGCTCGTGCCGCCGGAGGAACGCCGGGGCAATTTCCAGGAGATATCCCAGGGATACTCCGGAGACCAGGCCCTGCTCGAGTGCGCGCGCTGCCTGCGCTGCGACATCAGGGCCGACGCCCGTAGCCCATGGCGATGATCGGAGGATAGCATGGATGGAACCAAAGCCAAGACCCTTAGCCTATCGATCGACGGCCGAGAGCTGAGCGTACGCGAAGGGACGACGATACTCGAGGCCTGCCGCGGTGCTGGCGTCAGGATACCGACCCTCTGCCACCTGCCGGGTGTCAGCTCGAACGCCTCATGCGGCCTCTGCGTCGTCGAGGTCGAGGGCGCCAAGAGCCTCGTGCGCTCCTGCGTGCAGGCGGCCGCGCCGGGCATGAGGGTACGCACGGCCAGCGCTCGCGTGATGGAGGCCCGGCGTACCGTCGTCGAGCTGCTCCTGGCCAATCATCCCGACGATTGCCTCTCGTGCCTCCGGAACGGCGGCTGCGAGCTGCAGGCGGCGGCGGAGTTGCTCGGCGTGCGTGCCAAGGCCTTCCCGCGGACCAAGAAGCAGGCCAAGCCGGACAAGGCAGGCTGGGGCGTCCTGCGCGATAACGACAAGTGCATACTCTGCGGCCGCTGCATCGCCGTCTGTCGCGAGACCCAGTCGGTCATGGCCATAGACTTCGCCGGCCGCGGCGTCAACTCCAGGGTGGCGCCGTTCCTGGACAGCCCCCTGTCCGAGTCGGTCTGCGTCTCCTGCGGTCAATGCACCGTCGTCTGCCCGACCGGGGCCCTGACGGAGCGCGACGAGACCGACGAGGTGTTCGCCGCCATCAACGACCCCGAGCTGACCGTGGTGGTCCAGACCGCGCCGGCGATACGCGCATCGCTCGGTGAGGCGCTCGGCATGCAGGCGGGCAGCCTTGTCACCGGCAAGATGGCGGCCGCGCTCCGGAGGCTCGGCTTCGACAAGGTCTTCGACACGCAGTTCTCGGCCGACCTGACCATCATGGAGGAAGGTTCGGAGCTGCTCAGGCGTATCGGCGAGCGTGGGACGCTACCGATGATCACCTCGTGCTCGCCGGGCTGGATCAGCTTCATCGAAACCTTCTACCCAGCGCTCCTGCCCCATGTCTCCACCTGCAAGTCGCCCCAGCAAATGTTCGGTTCGATAGCCAAGACCTTCTGGGCCCGGAAAGCCGGCGTCGACCCGTCCAAGCTGGTCGTCGTGTCGATCATGCCATGCACCGCCAAGAAGTACGAGGCCAAGCGGCCGGAGATGCGTAGCGCCTGGGAATGGTGGAAAGACCACGGGGGGAAGGACTCGCCGTACTTCGACGTCGACTACGCCCTGACGACGAGGGAGCTGGCCCGCATGGTACGCCGGGCGGGCATCGACTTCGAGGCCCTGCCCGACGAGAGCTTCGACGATCCGCTCGGCGCCAGCACCGGGGCCGCGACCATCTTCGGCTCGACCGGCGGCGTGATGGAGGCCGCGCTGCGCACCGCGTACGAGCTGGCCGTCGGCGAGCCCCTGCCGAGCCTGGATCTCGAGGCGGTCCGAGGCTTCGACGGCGTCAAGGAGGCGAGCCTCGACGTCGCCGGCACACAGCTACGGGTGGCCGTGGCGCATACCCTCGCCAACGCCAGGAAGCTCCTCGACGGCATAGCCGCCGGCACCAGCCCCTACGCCTTCGTCGAGATCATGACCTGCCCCGGCGGCTGCCTCGGAGGCGGCGGCCAGCCGATCGCCCCGACCTGGGAAAAGCGTGAACGGCGTAAAGAAGCCATCTACGCCGAGGATCGCGGCATGCCGCTGCGAAAGTCCCACGAGAACGAGTCCGTCAAGGCTCTGTACGCCGAGTTCCTCGAGAAGCCGCTCGGCCACGAGTCGCATAGGCTCCTGCATACGAAGTACGCGGAGAAGCGGGCCTAAGCCCGCTCCGCTAGTTCCGGGCCGGCCGTCCATCTCGGGCGGCCGGCCGTATTACATAGACAGGAGTGGCCATACCCTGTATAACGTGTCCATGCCCATTCGAGCAGTTGGATTCGACATCGACGGTACCATCTACGAGGCTTCCAGGCTCTACGCCAAGCTCCTCGTCAAGGGATTCGGCAAGATCCGCTTCCTCCTCGCGTTCAACGCGGTGCGCCACGAGCTTCGCGACCTCCTATCGTCGGAGGAGTACCGCGCCCTCGGCATACGCGGCGTGGAAGCGTTCCACCGCTATCAGGCCGGCCTCGTCGCCAGGCGCCTCGGCCGCGGTGCCGACCATATCTACGAGAAGATAGAGGACTTCTTCTATACGGCTACCGTCGAGCCCTTCGCCTCGATACCGACCTACCCCGGCGTGGCGGACCTCCTCGACGAGCTGCGGGCCGGGGGCCTCAAGCTGGGCGCTCTGTCCGACTTCCCCTGCGAGCGCAAGATAGGGCTCCTCGGCCTGGCCGGAAAGTTCGACGTGGCGATGACCAGCGAGGAGACCGGGCTCGTCAAGCCGGACCGCGCCTCGTTCGACTTGCTCGCCGAGCGGCTCGGCGTGCGCAACGACGAGCTACTCTACATCGGCAATTCCGAGCGCTACGACGTGCTCGGCGCGCTCGGCGCGGGCATGCGCGCCGCCCTGATCACCAAGGACGCCAAGGCGGCCGCGGCCACCAAGGCCGAATTCTCGTTCTTCGACTACGCCGACCTGGGCCGCTACCTGGCCGAGCGCGCCGCCGGCTAGTCGAGCCAGACCTCGGAGACGATCGCCGTCTCCCGGATCCGCTCCACCACGTCGGGGTTCGGCGAGCAGCTGATCTGCGCGTGCGCCCTGACCGCCACCTCGTCGTCCCCGCCCCGGACGTGCAGCACGACGCCGCACTGCCCGCTCGAGCCGAACAGCAGGTCGCGCAGCCCCTCGAGGTCGTCCTCCCGGCGTACCTGGTGGAGGGCGATGTGCATGGTCCGGTAGCTCTTCTCCTTGAGCTCGGCCGGCTGGACGAGGCGGTCGACCTTGAAGCTCGGGTTCTCGCGGTCCAGGTCGACGGTGCCCTTGAGGAACACGATCGCGTCCTGGGCGAAGCGGCCGGGGTTCGCCTCGAGCGTAGCCGAGAACACGACGATCTCCAGGACGCCGTCGTAGCCCTCGACCTTGCCGAAGGCCATGCGCTTGCCTTTGCGCGTCAGGATCTCCCGCCACTCGACCAGCTGGCCGACCAGGGTGTACTCCTTATCGGGCGCGCAGCGCTCGATATGCGCGAAGTCTATGTCGCAGCACTTTCGGTAGACGTCCCGGTACTCGTCGAGCGGGTGCCCCGAGAAGTAGAAGCCGAGCAGGGCCTTCTCCTGCTTGAGGAGTTCGGCGCGCGGCAGCTCCTGGCAGGGTTCGAAACGGAACGGCGGGAATTCCTCCTCGCTCGATGCCTCGAACAGGCTCGTCTGACCGTAGGCGCCGGCCTCGGCCTTCTTCTGCGCGTAGTCGAAGGCGCGCTCCAGGTTGAGCGCCAGCTCGGCGCGCCCGCGCCCCATCGTGTCGAAGCAGCCGGCCTGGATCAGCGTCTCGATAGCCCGCTTGTTCATCGCCCTGACGCCGACCCGCTCGAGGAAGTCCATGAAATCCGCGTAGGGACCGGCCTTCTCCCGCTCCGCGACGACGGCTTCGACGACCGCCTCGCCGACGCCCTTGACGCCGATGAGACCGTAGACGATCTTGCCCTCGGATACCGAGAAGGTCGCCTCCGAACGGTTGATGTCCGGGGCCAGAATGCCGATGCCCATGCTCCTGGCCTCGGAGATGTACTGGGTCAGCTTGTCGGTGTTCGATATCTCGTTCGTCAGGTTGGCGGCCATGTACTCGGCCGGATAATTGGCTTTGAGCCAGGCCGTCCGGTAGGCGACCACCGAATACGCGGCCGCGTGGCTCTTGTTGAAGCCGTAGCCGGCGAACGGCACCAGGATGTCGAAGATCTCCTGCGCCTTCTCCTTCGTGTAGCCGCGCTTGAGGGCGCCCTCTATGAATGGCGCCTTCTCCTTCTCCAGGACCTCGACCTTCTTCTTGCTCATCGCGCGCCGTAGGAGGTCGGCGCGGCCGAGCGAGTAGCCGGCGACCTCCTGGGCCACCTGCATCACCTGTTCCTGGTAGACGATGACGCCGTAGGTCTCCTTGAGATACTTTTCGAGTGACGGGTGCGGGTACGTGATCGGCGTACGGCCCCATTTCGAGTCGATGAACTGCGGAATATTGTCCATCGGGCCGGGGCGGTACAGGGCGTTCAGGGCTATGAGATCCTCGACGCTCGACGGCTTGGCCTGCCTGAGTATGCCCTGCATGCCGTCGGACTCGAACTGGAACACGCTCGTGCTCTTGCCCTCGCCGAGCATCCTGAAGGTCGCCTCGTCGGTGTCGGGGATGCCGTCCTCGACCACGTCGACGCCGCGTCTGCGTATCAGCGCCAGGGTGTTCTTGATCAGGGTCAGGGTCTTGAGTCCCAGGAAGTCCATCTTGACCAGGCCGCATTCCTCGAGCTGGTCCATCGTGTACTGCGTCGCGACGATACCGGTCTTAGGGTCCTTGAACAGCGGCACGTAGTCGGTCAGGACGGTCTTGCCGATCACGATACCGGCGGCGTGGAAGCTCGTGTGGCGGTTCTTGTTCTCGAGCTTGCGCGCCATCTCGAACAGCTCCTGGTAGCGCGGGTTCTCAGCGAGCTCCCTGAGCTTCGGCTCCAGCTCGAGTGCCTTGGCGAGGGTCATCTTCGGATCCTCTGGCACGAGCTTCGTGATCATGTTCGACTCGTCGATCGACAGGTCGAGGGCACGCCCGACGTCCTTTATCACGGCCTTGGCCTTGAGCGTGCCGAAGGTGATGATCTGGCCGACCCTATCCTCGCCGTACTTCTCCGTGACGTAGTCGATGACCGAGCCGCGGCCCTCGTAGCAGAAGTCCACGTCGAAGTCCGGCATCGACACGCGCTCGGGATTGAGGAAGCGCTCGAACAGCAGGGCGTAGCGCAGCGGGTCGATGTCGGTGATGCGCAGCGAGTAGGCGACGATGGAACCGGCGCCCGAGCCGCGGCCCGGCCCGACCGGGATGTCGTGATCCTTGGCCCAGTTGATGAAATCCGACACGATCAGGAAGTAGCCTACGAAGTCCATCAGGATGATGGTCGCCAGCTCGTAGTCCAGCCGCCGCCGGATCTCGTCGCCGTAGCCTGGGTAGCGTTTCTCGAGGCCGCGGTAACTGGCCCAGATGAAGTAGCGGGTGACCGGCATGGCCAGGCGCTCGGCGAGGGCGGCCCGGACGCCAGGCGCCAGCTCCTCCACCGGCGCCTGGCCGTACCTCGGGTTGGGCTTGCAGACGGCGTCGTCCGACATGTTCGCCAGGAAGGCCCGCACGCTCTCCACCTCCGGCCCGGCCTGCCTATCGTCGTCGCCCGAATAGACGCTCGGTATCTCGAATTCCGGCAGGAGCGGGCCAGGCAGCGGTATCTCGAGGCCGACCATCTCGTTGACGAGGAGCGTGTTCGACAGGGCCTCCGGCACCTCCTTGAAGAGATCCGACATCTCGGCGGGGCCTTTGAGGTAGAAATCGGGGCACGGGAAGCGCATGCGGCTCTGGTCGGAGACCTTGCGGTTCGTGCCGACGCAGAGGAGGGCATCGTGCGCGGCCGCGTCGGAACGATCCAGGTAGTGCACGTCGTTCGTCGCTATGAGCCCGACGCCGAGGCGCCTGGCCATGGGGACGAGGGCCTTATTGACACGGGCCTCCTCGTCCATCGCGTGGTCCTGCAACTCCAGGAAGTAGTTCTCGGCGCCGAACAGGTCGCGGTAGCGCGCGGCGACCCGTTCCGCTTCCTCGGGCTTGCCGAGTAGGACGTACTGCGGCACTTCGCCCGCTATGCACGCGGTCGAGCAGATCAGGCCCTCGTGGTAGCTCTCGAGAAGCTCCCAGTCGATGCGCGGCTTATAGTAGAAGCCCTCGGTATACGAACGCGACGACAGCATGGTCAGGTTGCGATACCCGATCTCGTCCTTCGCTAGCAGTACCAGGTGGTAGTACTTGTTACCGCCCTCGGTGCCGGTCTTGTCTCGCCTCATCGCCCCGGCGACATAGAATTCGCTACCGATGATGGGGTTGATGCCCACCCTCTTGCATTCCTTGTAGAACTTGAGGGCTCCGAACATGTTGCCATGGTCGGTCAAGGCCAGGCCGGGCATACCGAACGAGACTGCCCGCTCTACGAGTCCGGCGACGCTCGCGGCGCCGTCGAGGAGGGAATAATCGCTATGTACGTGGAGGTGGACGAACGACATGGCCGCAGTATACGCGTCGGGCGCCGGGCCGTAAAGACGAGGCCGCCGGTCTTTTGTATGGAGCTCGATCACTTTTCTATAGCGCGCCACGGCCTTTACGGCTATCATGTGGCCATGGAAAAAGGGGTGTCCCAGGTAAAGGCTCGAGCTACCTCCTTCAAGGACTTCGTCGACGCCTACGCCGGCCTCTTCGACGCCAGGCCAGCCGGCGGCGACTATGTGCGCATGGCCTGGATAGTCTCGCCCTACGGGCCCCTGCTGGCCGGGGCCGATTCGTCGTCCTTGCGCTTTCTCGACTTCGCCGATCGCGCCGGGATAGACGCCCATATAGCCTCGCTCAGGATATCGTGCCGCCTGCCGCTCGTCCCCGGGGAGAACGCCCTGATCGACCGGCTACGCGACGAACTGGCCTCGTACTTCTCGGGCGCCCTCCGCGAGTTCTCCCTACCGGTGGCCTCGGCGGGAACTCCCTTCCAGGAGCTCGTCTGGCGCGAGCTACGCGGCATACCCTATGGCGGGACCCTGAGCTACGGAGAGCTGGCCAGGCGCATCGGATCGCCCGGAGCCTCCAGGGCGGTCGGGGCGGCGAACGGCTCGAACCGGGTGCTGATACTCGTACCCTGCCACCGGGTGGTCAACGCGAACGGCACGCCGGGCGGCTACTCGGGCGGCTCCGAGCGCAAGCGATCGTTGCTCGAACTCGAGCGCGCCGCGCTCGCCACCTGATCCGTCCGCGCTCGCCACCTGATCCGTCCTGCATCGACCCGGCGGTTGACCTTCCGAGCCGCCTCGTTAGACAATGCGCGGTCTTCTAAAAGGAGGAGACCATGTACGATATCGTCATATTGGGCGGAGGACCCGGTGGCTACGTCGCCGCGGACCGGGCCGCGGCGCTCGGGCTCAAGACAGCTCTGATAGAACGCGACGCGCTCGGCGGTACCTGCCTGAACCGCGGTTGCATCCCCACGAAGAGCCTGCTCGCCGGGGCCAAAACCTACCGCCACGCCATCGACTCGGCTCAGATGGGCGTCACCTGCCAGGGCGTCTCGTACGACCTGGCCGCCGCGATGGCCTGGAAGGCCCAGACCGTCTCGCGCCTCGTGCAGAACGTCGAGTTTATGATGAAGAAGCGCGGCGTCGAGGTGATACGGGGCACCGGCCGCCTGACCGGCGCCTCTTCCCTGGCGATAGCGGAGACCGGCCTGGCCGTCGAGGGCCGCCATATCGTCGTCGCCTCCGGATCCGAGCCGGCCCGGCCGCCCATCCCCGGCGTCGCGGGCAACCCGAAGGTCGTCACGAGCGACGAGCTCCTGGCCATCGACCGACTGCCGGAGAGTATCGTCGTCATCGGCGGCGGCGTGATAGGCATCGAGTTCGCGGCGTACTTCTCGGCCCTCGGCGTCAAGGTTACGGTCATCGAGATGCTACCCGAGATCCTGCCGTTCATGGACGCCGAGCTGGCCGCCGTCTACAAGCGCGCGCTCAAGGGCGTCACGATAGCCACGGGCGCCACGGTCACCTGCGTCGAAGGCGGCTCGGTCAGGTATCGCAAGGGCGACGCCGCGGAGGAGACGACGGCGACCGGCGAACTCGTGCTGCTCGCGACCGGGCGCAGGCCGGTTCTCGCTGGCATCGGGCTTGAGGCGGCGGGAGTGGACTTCTCCCCTAAGGGCGTCAAGGTCGACGACTCGTGCCGCACGAACGTACCCGGCGTCTGGGCTATTGGCGACGCCACGGGCCGCTCCCTCCTGGCCCACTCGGCCAGCGCGATGGGCCGGGCGGTCGCGGAGCTCGTTGCCTCGGGCGACGCGAAGTGCGACGCGAACCTCCCCTGGAAGGCCCTGCCCTGGGTCGTCTACGGCGACCCGGAGGCGGCAGGCGTCGGCATGACCGAGGCCGAAGCGCTCGCCGCCGGCTACGACGCGGTCAAGTCGTCGCTACCGGCCAGGGCCAACGGTCGCTTCGTCGCGGAGCGAGGCGTGACCGGCCACGGCCTGTGCAAGCTGGTGGCCGACAAGGCCTCCGGCAGGCTACTCGGGGCGCACATCGTGGCGCCGTACGCCGGCGAGATGATCTGGGGCATGCAGTACGCCATAGCGCGCGGCGCCACGGTCGGCGAGCTCGAGCGGACCGTCTTTCCCCACCCGACGGTCTCCGAGCTGTTCCACGACGCGCTGTCGGCGCTCGAGCTGTAGCGAGTAGCCGTCCCGGGCAGCCGTTCCTGGTAGTTGGCCCGATAGCCGGCCGCGGCCCGAGTCTTCAGTCCAGGACCGGCGTCGGCAGCGACCGTAGCTCGAACGGCGTACCGTACAGCGCCTCGAGGCCGCGAGGCTCGACAATGTCGGCCGTCGGTCCGACGGCCAGGAGGCGCCCAGCGCGGAGCGTCGCCGCCTCGTCGGCGCAGGCCAGCGCGAAGGCCAGGTCGTGGGTGGACAGGAGCACGCCGGCGCCCGAGTCGGCCAGCCGCCTGATCGCCCGGCCTATCGTCGCGGCGTGGACCGGGTCGAGCATGTCGCTCGGCTCGTCGAGGATCACGTACGACGCTTCCTGGACGAGGGCGCGGGCGATACGCACGAGCTGCAGCTCGCCGCCGGACAAGGCGGTGATGCGGCGCCCCGCCTTGTCGGCCATGCCGACCTCGGCCAGGGCCGCCTCGGCCCGCGCCTCATCGTCTCCGGTCGGCACGGCCAGGTACGGCAGGTGGGGCGCCCGGCCGAAGACCACATACTCGATGCAACTGAACGAGAAGGCCAGGCGCTCCGACTGCGGCAGGAAGGCCGCTTGGCCATCCTTGACGACGGAACCGGAGCTCGGCTCGAGCCAGCCGGCACCGAGTCCGAGGGCCGTCGACTTGCCCGAGCCGTTCGGCCCGAGCAGGGCCGTGACGCTCCCTTTGCGGACGCTCAGGCTGAAGCCGGTCAGGGCGTCCGCCCTCTCGCCCTTGTAGCGGTATGCGACGTCTACGAATTCCATCGTCATCCTCGCTCCACGTGGACGCGCCGGCTCATGAGGAGGGCGAAGAAGGCTATCGTGCCGACGAGCGAGGTCGTCACGCCGAGCGGCAGCTCGCCCTGGAACAGCCCCCGCGAGATGGCGTCGCAGACCACCACGAAGAACGCGCCGAGCAGGGCCGAGCCGGGCACGGTCGGGGAGCCGTCGCCGCCGAAAGCCAGCCTGGCCAGGTGGGGCACGATCAGACCGACCCAGGCGACGACGCCGGCCATCGCCGTGACGGCCGCCACGCCGGCGGCTGCCGCGCCAAGCACGACCGCCCGCTCCAGGGCGGGCCTGGCGCCGAGCGAAGCGGCCGTCGCCTCGTCGAGGGACAGGAGCGCTATCCTCCAGCGCATCGCGACGAGCAGGACGACCGAGCCGAGGGCTACCGGCGCGGCCACGGACAACGCTCGCCAATTGGCACCAGACAAGCCGCCCATCAGCCAGTAGGTTATCTCCGGCAGGGTCGACAGGGGATCGGCCCCGTATTTGATAAGCGCGACGAGGGCCGAGAAGAAGGCCGAGACGGCCATACCCGATAGGATCAAGCGCAACACGGCGCCACCGAAGCGGATTCGCGAAGCCATGGATACCGACAAGACGAGGGCGAGTATCGAGAAGCCGAAGGCCGAACCGAACAGCCAAAACGGGCCGCCGCCGAGGAGCATCGCCAGGGCCGCCCCGAAGGACGCGCCCTGCGACACGCCGAGGAAACCCGCGTCGACGAGGGGGTTGGCGAAGACGAACTGCATCGCCGCGCCCGAGGCCCCGAGCGCGGCCCCGAGCAGTAGCGCCGACAGTACGCGCGGCAGCCTGACGAGCACCATCAGGCGGGCGGCCATGTCGTCCGTCAATAGGGACCGAGGATCGGTGAAGCCCGGAGACGGGTAGCGGCCGAACAACAGGGCGGCGACGAAGGCCAAGGCCAGCGCCAACGCGGCGGCCGCAAGGGCCACCCGTCGTCCAGCTCGGCTCACCGAAGAACGCCTCGCAGTCGCGGAGCTACCTGGGCCGCGAAGGCCGCGTCGTCGAAACCGTACGCCAGAGCGTAGAAACGCCTAGCCGACGATTCCGCCGTGTAACCGGGCATCGAGCCGGGATGGAGGGCGTCGGTCAGCCAGAGGAGGCCGAGGCCCCAACGCGCGTCCGGCTGATCCCAGGACAGGAAATCCTGGGCGAAGCCGTGGAGCCGACCGGTCTTGGCCGCCTTGAGGCTCGAGAAGCGCGGATCGGCGGCCATGCGTGCGGCCGCGTCCGTGGCGCTCTCGCTATACGACACGACGAGGAGGACATCGGGGTTCCAGGCCGCGATCTGCTCCGGGCCCACCTTGGCCCAGCCGCCGCCGGGGTTCGCCCCCTTCCAGATCGCCTGTCCGCCGGCCATCTCGACGAGCGTCGTCTGGATCCATCCGTCCGGCGGCACCTCGAAGCCGTCGCCCGAGGCCTGCACCAGGAGGACGCGCGGCTTGTCGCCCTTCTTCGTAGCCGCCGCCGAGGCGCCGGCGGCCGTCGCGACGACGTTCTGGTAGTAGCCGATGAGCTCCGCGGCCCGCTTCTCGTCGCCGAAGGTCCTACCGAGCAGGGCCAGCTCGGCGTAGTAGTCGTCGGGCGTCTCGAGGGACAGGTACAGGGTCCTGATCCCGAGCGCTTCGAGCCCGGCGCCGAGACTTTTCTTGAGACTCGACTTGAGTATGACGAGGTCCGGCCTATGGGACGCGTATACCTCGACGCCGGCCTGGCGCGGGAACGACGGTAGCGCGGAGAAACCCGGCGCAACCGTCTCCAGGAACACGCCGAGGCCCTGGTCGGTGCCGCCGATCGCTACGACACGCGGGCGCGCGGAGGGGAACATATAAACGGCGTCAGCGACCATCGTGACGGCCTTGCCGCCCATGACCACCCGCGAGGGCGTCTGAGCGCCCGCAGCCGACGCCAGCGCCATGACGGCGATGGCGAGCATCGTATGCTTCGTTTTCATGCCGTAATCCTAGCACGCCAAAGCGAATCGACACAAGCTCATTCAGTGAGTATTCTGGCTATAGCCTCTCGATACGCCTCGGGCGTATCCAGGTCCTCGAAGATGCCGTCGTCGTCCACCTCGACGGCAGACCACGGTAGCCCGAGCAGGTGATCGCGCAGGCGCAGTCCCGGGTCGAGGGCGCCGAGTCCTACCGCGACCGAAGCGGGTATCCAGACCGGGTGGCCGAGGCGCCCGGCTCTCGAGGCGAACAGGGTCCGAGTGGCCTCGCCTGCCTGCTCGAGCCGGTCCAGCTCGGCGAGCGCCCGTTCGAAAGCCCGGGCCGGCAGCCTCGGCATATCCGCGGGCGCCACGAAGAAGCCTGAGCCCCGGCTCAGGGGCAGGGCCGCGCCGACCCGCACGGAGCCGAGCATGCCGCGCTCCCAATCCCGGTTGACGACGACCGCGACCTCGGGCCGGCCCGAGAACGCGGCGGCCAGCTCATCCGCCCGGTAGCCGGCCACGACGACCGGCCGCAGCCCCGCGGCCAGGGCCGCGTCCGCCACGGCGCCGCATATCGTCGAGTGGCCCCAGGGCAAGAGGGGCTTCCAGTCGCCCATCCGCGACGAGCGCCCCGCAGCCGGGATGACGCAGTAGCCCCGGTCCATCCGTTCTCGGCATCGCCTCTCATCAGCATCGACTGAAACCATGCCGCGAGTATGCGATAGGAGGCCCGTCAACGCAAGCCGCGGTGACGGATGATTCGATTAGAACCGCGCTCGGCCTTCCAAATCGGGTCCGCTTCTCGATATACTATACGTAGAAGCCAATCGAAACCGGCCCCCGAGGAGATGAACGCGTGCCAACGAAGCTGTCGACCATAGAATCGTACCTGATCGCCGAGCGGCTCAAATACTCGGTGCACGACGACTATATCCGTACGAGCTTCGCGACCGACCTCTACCGCGACCAGGACGGCGACTCGAGCGTGTTCATCATCGTCCGCGTCGAGGAGGACGGCGAGTACTTCAAGCTGATGGCGCCGAACCTCTACCGCTATCCGCCCGACGGGCCGAACGCCGGCTGGGTGTACCGGACCCTGCTCGGTATCTGCTGGCGTTCCAAGCTGATCAAGTACGAGTACGACGAGCGGGACGGCGAGATACGGGCCATCGTCGAATTCCCGATCGAGGACGCCGAGCTCGGCCCCAGGCAGTTCATGCGTTGCCTGAACGGTCTCGTGCAGATCATCGACGAGTACCACCCGGCCGTCGCCGCTGCCATGGCCGGCGGCCCGGCGTCGCTCGACGACGCGGAGGAAACGGCCGACAACGTGCGCAGGGCCGAGCGGATCCTGAGGGCCGCCGGCGTCGACCGGGCCAAGTTGAGCCTAGCCGGATCCCCGGTCAGGCTCGAGGAGTAGGCATGTCCAGGTACGATAAATATTCGGACAGCGCCCTGGACGTCCTCGTCAAGACCCAGGACATAGCCCTGCGCGGCCCCATCGGGGAGACCGGCCACCGCGACCTGGCCGAGGCCCTGATGCTGTTCGACCTGCCGGACATCATCGCGATCGCCAAGAGCAACAACGCGGTCGTCGACGTGGAGCTGATCAAGTCGCTCAACGAGCGCCTCGAGTCGAGCGCCCCGCGCGAGGTCGAGGGGCCGATCAAGATCTCCGGCGAGTTCAGGTCGATACTCGAGCGGGCCGAGGCACTCGCGGGCGACGCGAAGGTCGAGCCGTCCCACCTCATACGGGCCGCCTGGCCGACGATCAAGGGCGAACTGGCGCCGTTCTTCAGGCTGGAGGCGGCGCCCGCCCTGGCCATCCCGGCCGACGAGATAGCGTTGCCCGAGATAGGACCGCGGGCTGAATCCGCCGAGGCGATCGCCGCGCTCCTGCGCTTCGGCGACGAACTGACCGGGCCGGACGCCGACTTCCCGGTCTTCGGCCGCGAGGCCGAGCTCGACGCGCTCAGCTCGGTGCTCATGCGATACTGGAAGCCCAACCCGCTGATCGTCGGCGAGTCGGGCGTCGGCAAGACCGCCCTCGTCCAGGGCCTCGCGATGCGGATCAAGTCGGGCGACGTGCCGGCCCGCCTCAGGAACGCCCGCGTCTTCGAGGTGCGCGTCTCCGAGCTCCTCGCCGGCACCGCGATGCACGGCGCCCTGGAGGAGAACGTCAACCAGCTCGTCGAGGCGGCCGAGAGCCTCCAGGACGTCTACCTGTTCATAGACGAGATCCACCAGGTCGTGCCCGCCTTCGCCAACAACCCGATCTCGGAGACCCTCAAGCCGGCCCTGTCCTCCGGGCGCATACGCTGTATCGGGGCGACGACGAGCGCCGACTACGCGCGCTACCTTGAAAAGGACACCGCCCTGCTCAGGCGCTTCCAGACCGTGCTGGTCAAGGAGCCCGACGAGACGACGATAGGCCGTATCGTCGCTGGCGTCGCCCCGAGGCTCGAGCGCCATTTCGGCGTATCGATACCGGAGCCTGTCCGCGCTCGCTCGGTCGAGGTGGCCAGGCGCTACCTGCCGATGCGCCGCTTCCCCGACAAGGCGCTCGACGTACTCGACCGGGCCTCCGCCAGGGCCGCGTTCCGCGGCGACGAAGAGCTCGCGGAGCGACACCTCCTCGAGGCGGTCAAGGACATAGCCAACGTGGTGGTCGAGCCGGGCCTCGACGAGGCGAGCGGGCTGGCCGGCCTCGAGGCCGCCATCGGCCGCGACGTGCTCAGGCAGGAAGCGGCGATCAAGTCCGTCTCCGACGCCGTCAGGGTGGCCAGGATGCGGCTCGACCCGCGCAGGGACAGGCCGAGCGGCGCCTTCCTGCTGACCGGCCCGACGGGCGTCGGCAAGACGGCCTTCGCCGAGCGACTGGCCAAGGCCCTATCCGGCCGCGACGACGCGCTGTTCCGCATCGACATGAGCGAGTTCTCAGACGGCCATACCGCCTCGCGCCTCCTCGGCGCGCCTCCCGGCTACATCGGCTACGACGACGCCCCGCTCCTGTCCAAGGCGGTCGACGCGTGCTCCGGGGGGGTGCTCCTCCTCGACGAGTTCGAGAAGGCCCATCAGCAAGTGCACCGCGTCTTCCTGCAGATACTCGACGCGGGCCGCGCGACCGATTCTACCGGCAGAACGCTGTCGTTCTCGGGCCTGACCATCGTGGCCACCTGCAACGTCGGGGGAGACGCCGGCCCCGCGCTCGGCTTCCTGGCCGGCACGGAGGCGGCCGCGCTCGCGGCTTCGGGCACGGTGCCGATGGCGGCCCTGCGTAGGGCCTTCCCGATCGAGCTGCTCAACCGCTTCGACGCCATCGTGCCGTTCCGTGCCCTCGACAGGGACGACGCTCGCGCCATTCTGACCGGCGTCGTGGTCCGCGACGCCAACGAGAACCTGCGACGCGAGTACGGCGTCGAGCTATCGTTCACGGACGCCGCCCTGGAGCTCCTGCTCGCCGAAGGCTACTCGGTCGAGCTGGGCGCGCGCGACCTGCAGCGCGCGTTCAGGCGCCTCGTCGGGGTGCCGCTCGCCTCGATGGTCTCCGGCCTGGCCGGGCGAGGCGAACTACGCGTCGACGCCGCCGGGGCTACCGTCAGCATCGCCCCGACCGGCGTTCCTTGATTCCATCGTCGCCATGCGCAAGACTGTAGCGTATGGCGAAGCACGTGATAGACGAGGTACGGGGCTTCTATAGCATCATCGAGCTCAAGCCGCTCAAGCGCGGTTCGGACGTGGCGCTCGACATCATGCCGATGGAGTACCTGAGCCACATCGACGGTATCGAGCGCGTCGTGCACCGACGCTTCGCGCTGTCCCCGGGCTCCGTGGGCGAGGTCGAGCGCCCCTGGTACATGCACGCCTGCCAGGAAGACACGCTGCTCGTCCTCCACGGCTCGCGTAGCGTCGAGCTGTACGCGGCCAGGCATCGCCGCATCGAGTCGTTCGTGGTGGAGCCGGAGCGCGTCGTCCATGACGGCGAGACCGTCTTCGACGGCCCGGCCGTGCTGATGTGGCACGCCGGCGTGTTCCACAGGTCGACCACGGGCGATGCCGGTTCGGCGTCGATCAACTTCGCCGCGAGGCTCGAAGGCTTCGACCCTCGCAAGAACTACAATATCTACGACCTCGACGTGGCCACGGCCAAGGCCACGCTACTTCGCCCTGGTCACCTCGACACGAGTCCCGGCTGACGAGATCCGGCTAGAGTATCGACCAGAGCGCCGCGACGGCAGCCGCGAGCAGGCCGAGGGCGAGAAGCCAGACCCAAACGGGCAGCGGAGCCGCCGGGCCATCGCGGCGCGGCCGGGAGCCGAGGCCATCCGAGGCGCCGTCGGGGCTCATGCTGTACCCGCAGACCGGGCAACCGGCCGCGAACCTGCCGGCCGGCCCCGAGTAGCCGCAACGCGGGCAACGGACCGCCGAGAAGAAGCGGCCGCATACTGGGCAGGCCCGCTCGTCGCGCCCCACCTCCGTCCCGCAGTGTTCGCAGAAGAAGCGGGGCGACTTACCCGCCCTCAGACGCTTTCCTTGGCTTTGGCGGGCTTCGGGTCCGCCGGCACGCTAGGCTTGGAGGGAGCGACACCGTCGGAACCGGACTTGGCCTCTGCGGCCTTCGGCTCGGCGGACTCGGAGGCGCCGGGCTTGGCCTTCGGGGCGGCCGGGTTCTTGCCCTTCGAATCGTTGACGTAGAAACCCGACCCCTTGAAGATGACCCCCGAGCCTCCGAAGATCAGCCTGCGGACCTCGTGTCCGCATTCGGGACACTCGCGGACCGGCTCGTCGGACATGCTCTGGACCCGCTCGAACGTGTAACCGCACGCTCTGCATTCGTATTCGTACGTCGGCATCGGAAACCTCGTGGTACTCTCTTGATGATGATTGAGTGAGCATAGGATACCGACAAAGGACGGTTCGAGTAAAGTGTTTCTGTCCACTTGCCGCGCGCGCCAGTTTCTGAGACTATGATGCGGGTTCGGACAGGCCGGTCGGATCTCAGGGCCGCTCCCGCGGCCGACGACGGCAATCCAGGACCTCGGCGCACGGAGGCGCTCAATGATGATATCGGTACTCGACGCCGCCAAGGCAGGCCGCTGAGGGGAGTCTCCCCGACTTCCACCGCTACCGCTCCCCTCCGCATCATCTCATAGGTATCAGACGGTAAAACCGGCGCTCCGGCGCCGGAGGATCGAGCCTAGGGCCGATCCAGACGGAATGGATCCCATCATGTACGTTATATTCGAGCAACGCGAGCGAGACGCGCCAGGCGCGGCCTTCGTGGACGGAGCCTGGGACAGCTTCTTCCGCGAGCTGGACAGGCTACTGCCCACGTATCGCGCGGCGACGGCCCAGGCGCGGCGCGCCAATTCGCCGGCGCGGGCCGCTGGACGGCCCGACGAGGAACGGGAGGAGCCGACGGACGATGCGTCCGGCCGCTCCTTCCAAGCCCCAGGCGCCGCCTAGCCCGACAGGCTTCCCAGGTATTCCTCTATGAACTCGCGCGGCGTCAGCTCCTTGTCGAGGATGCGGTGCACGCCGCGGCAAATAGGCATGGACAGGCGCTTCTCGGCGGCTATCCGGTCGACGAAGCCGCTCGCCGGCGCTCCCTCGGGCAAGTAGCCGAGTTCGCCTATCCTGGCTATCAGGTCGGCGGCGTTCTCGAACGGCGCCAGCACGCCCTTCTGAACGATCTCGCGGCCGAAGCGACGGTTGCGCCCGTGGATCGAGCGGCAGGTCACGTCGAGGTCGCCGACCCCGGCTATCGAGGTGAAGGTCTCCGGGTGCGTGGCGCCGAGAGCCTGCCCGAAGGCCTGGATCTCGTTGAGCCCGGCCGCGAGCAGCATCGACTCGGTATTGTCGCCGAACGCATCCGACTCCGCCTTGAGCGCGTCCAGCATGCCGAAGGCTATCGCGACGACGTTCTTGACCGCGCCGCAGACCTGCACGCCTATCACGTCGAGCGACGGGAAGACGAGCAGGCTTTGGCTCTGCAGGAGCTCCCGCACGCGGATGGCGTTGCGCCCGTTGACGCTCGCCGCCGCGAGGCCGGTCATCAGCCCCCGCGACACCTCCTCGGCGTGGCTCGGCCCCGAGACGTAGACCAGGTTGCCGCGGTAGAAGCCGGGAAGGTAATCCTCGAGCGTCTCGACGATCAGCCTCGGCCCGCGCTCGGTCGCGACGAAGCCCTTGGTCAGTACGGCGACGAGGGTACGCCCCTCCATGATGTCCGGCGAGGTGAGCACCCGCTTGACCGTCTGCAGCATGTACGGCGACGGCACCGCGATGAACAGCGCCTCGCTGCCGTTCGCGGCGTCGAGCGGCTCGGTGCTGGCGCGTAGCCGCTCCGGCAGGGCGACGCCGGGCAGGTACGCGCCGTTCTCATGCCGCTCGTTGATGGCGGCCGCCAGCTCGCCCTCGCGGGCCCATATCGTCACGTCGTGGCCGTTCTCCGCCAGGGCCTTGGCCACCGCCGTGCCCCAGGCCCCGGCGCCGAGTACCCCCACCCGCTTGCCGGACGGCTTGGCTTTCCTGGGCGCCCTCGATAGCGGCTTTCGTGCAGGCATATCGCCTCCTCGGTATAGTCCCGGACCGTGCATAGCCGCGGGCCGGGCGTATGAGTATCTTTGCGATCGATGAATATAGAATTCCATTACTACGCGGTCTACGCGCTCGCCCTGGAAGCCGGCTTCGACGAGCGGACCGCCTTCATCCTGGCCGCCTCGTCGCAGGAAGTCGACGCGTCGACGACCCCGTTGGCTTTCGACGCGCCGCGCGGCCGCGTCGACCTGGCGGTAACCCAGAACTACCTGTTCTGGGACGAGGCGGTCAAGCGCGACGTCTACCTGCCCTTCCACTTCGTGCCGGGGGATCAGGCCAAGGCCGCCTTTGCCCGGGCGGACGGCTTATCGTCGGCCTATACCGTGACACCCAACTCGGATAATGTCAAGGAACTGCTCGTCGCCGCCTTCAAGGATAAGGACCCCTACCTGATGGGCATCGCGGCGCACGCCTTCGCCGACAGCTGGGCCCACCAGAATTTCTGTGGCCTCCAGGACCCGACCAACGACATCGTCGCCTCGCTCGCGGCCTCCAGCCTACCGCCCGCCGGCCATCTCCAGGCCCTGTCGTCGCCCGACGAGCCCGATGTCGTATGGCATGACCGCAGGCTCAAGGCCGGCTCGGAGCGGGTCGTCAACAGGGAGCGATTCGCCGCCGCGGCGATCAAGCTCTACCGCTACCTCCGGGTGTTCCTCGGCAAGCCCTTCTCCGACGACGAGCTCGTCGTCGCCAGGCTCGGGGCGATCTGGGCTAAGCCGTCCAAGGACGAGCGTTTGGCGGATTACGTGATATGCTGGAACATACGGCCCTACGAGCACGGGCTATGGCGCCGCGAGGCGGGCTCGCCACCCGACGCCTCGCCGTTCGCCGGCGTCAGGCACTACGACAAGCTGGCCTGGGCCAAGGCCCAGCTGTCGAGGGCTACTGGAACCGGGCAGGCCGCGGCCGTACGGACGGATTCGTCGTTCTACCGGAGCGACCTGTACCGCTGGCACGAGGCGGCGCTCGAGCACCGGAAGCGCGCGACCGCGCTCCTGCGCAAGAAAGGACTATGATGCCGAGAACGAAGCGGAGGCTATCACGCGCGGCCTCCACCCTCATCGCCGCCTTCGCGACCCTGGCCGCCGGCTCCTGCGCGAGCGTCGTGCGAGCCCCCGCCGACGTCGAGGCCGAGCGCCTCCTGCCGGTCGGCGCCGCGGCCTACGCCAGGCTCGACCGGGTCGCCTTGTCGGCCGTGCTCGCCTCGATGCCCGGTGTGGACGCCAATGGCGCGTCGGCCATTGCCGACCGCACCGACTCGATGACCCTCGCCCTCGTCGGCGCGAAGGACGGTTCGGCCGTCGTCGTCGCCGTGGCGGAGGGCCGCTACCCCGCAGGGGCCGCTTCGATGCGGCTGTCGTCCGACCCGTCGTGGCGCAAGGACGGCCAGGCCTGGTCGACCCGCGACGGCAGGCTCCACCTGGCCTTCGCCTCGTCGGGGCGCGCCTTCGTCGGCACCGCGCCGCTCGACGCGGTGCTGGCCGCGGCCGCGGAGCCGAACCCCCAGCCGGTGCCCGCGCGCTGGGCCGACGAGTGGGCCGCTCCCATAGCCGTCTATCTGCCGCGCCCGATGGACGCCCTGCGCGCCAGGCTGCCGCTCGGCGACGGCGCCGTGCCGATGAGCGCCATGATGCTCTCGGCCCGCGCCTCCTCCGGCCAGGCCGCCGCGCTCGGCGCCTACGTCGCGTCGCTCGCGTTCGAGTTCGACGACGAACGCTCGGCCGTGATCTTCGCGCCGATCTGCAGGCTGTTCCTGTACGTCGCCGCCACCGCCCTCTGGCCCGAGCGTTCGGCGACCGTGCTCGACGCCGCCCGGTGGAACGCCTCCGGCCGCGTAGTCCGTGCCGACGGCATCCCCCTCGACGCGGAGGACCTGGCGGCCTTCGTCACGCTGGGCGCGAGATAGCAGGGTCGCGGAGGCGCTCAGAACGCGATGAAGATAGCGAATAGGCTAATTCGAACATGATGACAGGATGGAGGAACGATGAACAAGGTAAGACCCTAAGGTTAATCGATTCATCGTGTCCATCGTGTCCCCATCATGAGCATAGTGTTCATAGTCTTAGCCTATACGGTAGGAGCGTCTTGGCGTTCATTATTCGTAGGCGCCGCGGCCCCAGGAACCGCTCGTCGGCCTGGCCTTGCCCGCCAGGTCGAGGACCAGCGCCGGATAGTCGGCTACTGAGAAACCCGCCACCGATCCGCCTGAATACGGCAGGTTACCGCCGCCGATATAGGCTGAGTACCCCGGCGAAACGCGCCACGAGCCGCCCAGCCAACGCTCGTAGTCGGACGGATAGCTTCCCGTATAGGCGTTCGAAAACGCCGTGAAGAAGCCGCCGAGGGCTAGGTTCGGGAGATCCTCGTTGCCCGCGATAGGTTCGGGGAACGCGCTGTCCGAGCCGCCATACGAGAATTCCCCGGGGTGCGCCGCGAGGCAACCGTAGCAGGTGGTCGCGCTGTTCGGCATTTCGGCGTCATAGAACAGGTCGCCGAAGGCCGTGGCGTTCGAGGTTATGACGATGCTCGACTCAATCTGCACCGTACCGCTTTCCTCGGTGGAGGTGGCGGAGACGTAGCTGTAGGTCTCGACCGGTTCGGGGCAGAACCCCGAGTCGATGACCGAGCCGCATATACGAATAGGTTGTTGATAGGTTTCGACGCCGCGCAGGTACTCGCGGCCGCCCGCGGCGCTATTGCTCGAGTAGCCGCCTGATACCAGCGAATTGACTATGGCCACCGTGCGGGTGCCGTATTCGGCGAATACGCCTGCGGCGCTGGCATCATAATCGACAGAGCTGGATTTGGCGATTCCGCCCCAGACCCGGGATCGGGCGAGTATGACATAAGCGTTCGTGACCCATACGCCGTGGGTACTCGCGCCGCCGGGGCTCTGGGCGAAGCCGCCGTCTATATCGCAGTCATGCACGTATACGACGCTACTGGAAACGCTGAGCGCATAGGTCGAAGCGGGGAATTCATCGAGGTTGTTGGCGCCGCCGGCATAGAGCTCGCACGACGCCATCTCGATCGTGCCGCCCGTCTCCGAGGTGACGTTCACGGCAACGCTTCCTATACTCTGCGACGAGATGGCCTCATAGTTCGTGCCGCCGTAGATACGGCAATCGTTGATGACCAGCGCGCTCTGCGGCTTGAGAATGAGGCCGCAGGTATTCATCACGCTTCCCGATAAAGGAATGGCAGTAATACGGATACCGTCGAGCAGGCCGCCCCCGGCCACTCGTACCAGGTCAGGCACCTCGCCAGAAGACCCGATGCGCGTCTCGTACAGCCTCGCGTCGCGAGTCTTCCAGTCGGGCGAGAAGCCGCCGTAGACGTAGAGATCGCCGAGCGAACTAGTGACCTGCGCGGAGGCGTCGTACAGACCGCCGCGCACGAACAGGCTGTCGCCGGAATCGCACATGGATCCGATCGACTCTATCGTCAGCGGAGCGGAGAGCGAGCCGTCGCCAAGCTCCAGGGCGTCGGCCGTGCAGAACTTGGCCGGCCGGACGACGATAGCGCCATCGATGGCCCCGGCCGGATACCCTGGCGATCCGACGCTGTTGCTCACGGCCAGGTTCACCGTCTGCGTCTCCGCGAGGCGTACGACGACCCAGCCCTGCGACGCGTCGGAGCAAATCGCCGGCAGCTCGTTCCAGTCCTCGTCATAGGCCTTGAGCCAGACCCAGCGCGCCTTGCCGGTATCGAAGACGATCTGGAAATCGCCCGACAGGCCGTCGCCCGCCGTAAAGGTATAGTAGCGAACCCCTTGCGCACTCACGCTGCGCGCGCTCGACATGCCGGCGCTCATAGCGCCGAGGTCGTCGGTCGCCATGGCCGGCGACGGCTTGAGAGTGACGGCCGGCGCTGCGTTGAGGCCTTCGCCGAGCGGCGCCAGGGCGAGCGTGCCGACGGACAGCACGGTACCGGACGAATCGAGCGCCTCGAGGTACAAGGATATGGCGACGCCGACGGGCAGGCGCCGTATCGTGGCCTGGCCTCCGGCCACCTGCGAGGTCTGGATGAGCTGGCCGCCGCGCTCCCAATCGGCCGTAACCCGAAGCTGGACGGCCGCCGGGACGATCACCCGCGCGCCATGGCGCGTCGCCGAGTCCGATAGCGTCGGAGGCAGGACGCCGCCTATCCGTATCGACACGTCGGTCGTATCGTTCGTTCCATGGAGCGGCGAACGACAGGCGACGAGGGCGGCTAGCAAGGCGGAACAGATAGCCAGCGCTACGACCAAATTCTTCATGGCTCAACTCCCTGTACGAGAAGTATGATGAAGCCTTAAAGTAATCGTATTGAATGATGACTATTCTATCACTGAGTGTCGAAAAACCACGGCGGCTCGTTGGGCCTCAGCGAAGCCTCGTACCTGCGTCCTCGATCAGCCTGCGCGTCAGGCGATAGGACGCGACGAAGGAACGCATCGGTAGGAACTCGTAGCGCGAATGGAACAGGTGAGCCCCGGTGAAGTAGTTCGGGGTGACGAGCCCGCGCGCCGACAGGGCCGAGCCGTCGGTGCCGCCGCGCATCGCCACGGTCCTCGGCTCGATGCCGAGCTCGGCCATCGCCCCGTAGATCGCGGAGACCGCCGGATGGGAGCGGTCGGCGTGGTTCGCGATGTTGGCGTACACGTCGTCGATGCGGATCGATAGCCGCGCCCTCGGGTAGCGCCGACCGACCTCCTCGACGGCCGCCAGGAGCCGTCGCTTCCTGTCATCGTAGCCGGCCAGGTCGTGGTCGCGTATCGACGCCTGCAGCGAGACGCTCGACTGGCCGCCGGAGATCCGGTTGAACCAGACGTAGCCCTCCTTGCCCTCGGTACGCTCGGGCGTCTCGCTCCTGTCGAACAGGGCGATGAGGTCCTGGGCGACCAGGATAGGGTTGACCAAGACGCCCTTGGCCGACATCGGATGGGCCGTCACGCCCTCGATCTCGATGAAGGCGCTCCCCGCGTTAAAGGTCTCGTAGACCACCTCGCCGAGCTCGCAACAGTCGATCGTATACGCGTAGTCGGGCGAGAATCGCCCCAGATCCAGGAGCTTGGCGCCCCTGAGGCCTATCTCCTCGTCCGGCACGAAGGCGACGAACTGATGAAAAGCTCTATAGCGGATATCATTCATAGCGTTCGTTGTCCCTTATTGGCTTGACTTGAGGATTCTAGTACTGGCGTACACCAAGTCACGGGGGCACGGATCATCCGTGTCTCGGTGGCTTAGTGTAAGTCCATAACTTTTCCGTCTTATCGTGTCCATCCCATCATGATCATCTTGTTCGCTGTCTTCGCCTCTATCGCGGTAACGCCCCCGCTCGGGGCCGCTCACGAGCCCGTGGAGACGTAGCGCCGGGCGCTGGCGTTCCAGACGGCCGTGGAGGCGGCGAGGAAGGCGAAGCCCACGAGCGGGAAGCATGCGGACCAGGGAGCCGAGCCCGGCCGGCCGAGGACGAACTCGAGCGGCAGGTAGTTCACGCACCCGAAGGGTACCACGAAGGTGAAGAAGCGCCGCATCGCGCGCTCGTATATCGTGAGCGGGTACTGGGCGGTCTCGCGGCCACCGTCGGACAGGACGTTGACTATCTCGAGGGAGTCCGTCGTGATGAAGGCGAGCGACGCGCCGAGGATGAATATGCCCGAGAAGATGGCCATGCCTCCGGCCGTCATGAAGGCCAGCGTCGCGAGCCTCAGGACGAGGAGGCCCGCCTGTCCTACCGCGATGGCGTCTGCGGCCCATCCGGGCACAAGTGCGGCCAGCGCCGAGGCCAGGCAGGCCAGGCCGACGGATACGCGGCCGAGGCGGGCCAGTTCCATCCTCGATGCCAGCACCTGGAACATGGAGCCGCGCGGCCTGACGAGCATACGGTCGAACTCTCCCTGGGCCAGTACCTGCGAGAACGAGTCGAAGCCCCGCGCTACCACCTCGGCGAGGGAGAACGCCGTCTGGGTCACCCCGAAGCAGAGCAGCACCTCGGAGAAGCTATAGCCCGCGAGGGAGCCGAAGCGCGAGAAGAGCAGCGTAACGCCGACCAGGGCCGATATGGCTATAGATAGCTGGCCGAAGGCCAGGAGGACGAGGTTGTATCGTCGGCTGAGCTGACCCTGTACCGCGACGCCGGCGCAACGCAGGTAGAGCCGTGCGGCCCTCATCCGCCTACCGCCTCGGCGCGCCTTAGGGCCGCGCCAAGCGCGAGCCGTCCCCCGGCCACGATGACCGCGAGCCACGCGATCTCCGCCGCGAGGAGCCCCGGTAGCTCTGCGAGGCCTATCGAGCCCATCCAGATCCTGAACGGCAGGTCGGCCGCGTAGCGAAAGGGCAAGACCTCGAGGACGCGGCGGACGCCTTCGGGCATGAGGGGCAAGGGGACGAGGAGCCCGGCGCACAGCTCGAACACGGGCGCCACGAAGAGGAAGCCGGCCTGGGTATTCAGGGTGACCATGGTCAGGGCGTACGAGAACATCGACACGGCGACGACCATGACCGTGGCCAGGGCCATGGCGAGCGCGAAGCAGGCGAGGACCGCCGGGCTCCCGGGTAGGCAGAGGCGCCACGGCTCCGGCAGGAAGGACGCCACCGCCAGTATGGGCAGGCAACGCAGGGCCGTGGCGGCGAGGCGTCCCCCGGCCAGGCGCGCGAACCAGAATCGGTAGAGGTCGACGGGGCGGCACAGCTCGTAGGCCGCGTCTCCAGAGCATATGAGCCGCACGAGCTCTCCGTCCCTGAACCATATTGCGCCGAGCACGAGGAAGGCCTGCTGTAGCCAGATGTACGACGCTATCTGGCCGTCGTCCAGGGGCGAGCCGCCCGAACGGGCGAAGGCCCTGAGCACGCTTATGAGCATGAAGCCCCAGAAGAACTGGGTTACCGAGCTGGCTATCGCCGCGGCCCTGTAGGACAGTCCGCGCACGAGGCGCATGCGGAAGAGGCCCGCGTAGGCCGGGAGCTCGCCCATCACGCTATCCCCATCTCGCCGTAGAGATCGGCTACGGCCGACTCCACGCCGCCGTCGCCCCGCCCCGCGACGAGCGAGCCGAAGCTGCCGTCGTGGAGTATCTCGCCCTTGCCTATCAGGATGACGCGCGACGCGAGAGCCTCTATGTCATGCATGTCGTGGGTCGTGAGCATCACCGTGAGCCCGCGCGCTCGGTTCGCGCGCGCTATGAAGCCGCGCACGGCCAGCTTCGACACGGCGTCCAGGCCTATGGTCGGCTCGTCGAGGAACAGGATGTCCGGCGCGTGCACGAGGCTGGCCGCGATCTCGCAGCGCATGCGCTGGCCGAGGCTCAGGGATCGCGCCGTCTGCCCGAGCACGCCGCCTATGTCCAGGGCCGACACGAGCTCGTCGAGGTTACGCCGGTAGGCGGCCTCGTCGACGCGGTAGATATCGCGCAGGAGGTCGAGCGAGTCTATGACCGGCACGTCCCACCAGAGCTGGCAGCGCTGGCCGAACACGACGCCTATGCCCGCGACGTGGGCCTTGCGCTCCTTCCAGGGCACGCGGCCCTTTATGACGCAGGAGCCGGAGTCGGGTACGAGTATGCCGCTCATCACCTTGATGGTCGTGGACTTGCCGGCGCCGTTCGGTCCTATGTAGCCGACTATCTCGCCTTGGCTCACGTGGAAGGATACGCCGCGCAGGGCTTCCACCGTATCGTAGCGCGGGCGCACGAGGGCCGCCGCGGCCGCGACGAGCCCGGCCGGGCGCTTCTTGACCCTGTACGTTTTCCTGAGGTTCTCGACGGCTATCATGGTTTTTCCCCGAAGCGGACACAATACAGGAACCGGGCGTGCGTAGGAAGAACCCTTCGCGCCGGATTGCTATTACGATGCTTCGCGCGAAGCCCCGAAGGCGCAAAGGACGCGGAGAAGAGGAAAACTAGGCTGCTACGAATATGATGACATGATTAGGTCTTTCGCAGGCGAGAGAGCGCGCGCCGTACCGTTTCCCTGAGCCCCAGGTAGGCGAGCGTGGAGCCGAAGGCCAGCGTGCCGAGCTTGCCGCCGGCCCCTCCAAGCCAGGGTAACGCCAGGATGAACGACAGGCCGCAGAAGGCGCCGGCGACGCCGGCCTCCGCCTCGTTGCGTAGCCGGGCCGCCGAGCTCATACCGGCGAAGCTGCCGCAGAAGAACGCCGCGTCCAGCAGGCTGCCGGCGACCGGGCCGTGCAGCGCCGGAATGACGGCCCCCGCCACGGCGCCCCAGAAGGCCGACGCCATCACCGCGCCCCGGCCGAGCCGCACCGAGACGGTCCAAGTCAGCGCCGATCCAAGGATCGCGTAGGCCAGGATGCCCAGCCCCAGCCCGAGCCCGGGCAGCTCGTCTCCGGTGAGCCGTGCGCCCAGGAGGAGCGACGAGCCGAGGCTGCCCGCGTAGGCCGCCGCGCCGAGTCGGCCGCCCACCCCGGGGAAGCACGGCTTGCATGACACGTAGAAGACGCCGGCGATCACGCCGGACAGCGCCACGGACGGCATCGTCTCGAAGGCGGCCGGCGCGGCCATGCCGGCGAAGCTGCCGCAGTAGATCGCGACCGCCCGTTTCGGCAGTAGCAGCGCGCCAGCTAAGCCCAGGAGCGACGAGGCGAGCACGGCGTTGAGCCCCAGCCTCGCTATCGCCAGGTAGCCGATCAGGGCCGACGCGAGCACGGCGGCGGCGTCGGCGAATTCGGCGTCGGCGATATCGCCGACGGCCGCTCCCGCGGCGACGCCTCGTGAGCCGACGGATGGCGCTTCCCCGGGCGATATGACGAAGGCTGCCTTCGCCTCGAGCGCGAGGCCGACGACGAGCCCCGCGAGGAGCGGCAGCTTGAGGGCGGCCAGCAGCGGAACGGTCGGCCAGGCCATCAAGCCGGCCCGGTACATCAGCGTGACGGTCGCCGCCGCGACGGCCGCGAAACCCGGCGCCCGGAACATGGCCCCGACCAACTTCTGACGATCTTGCATGATGGATCCAGTATACCCGCCGCCCCCCGATCGGGCAAACGACTCGCCGCCATCAGGATACTTCGAACATGATGACAGGATGAAGAACAGCTCAAGCGGATAAGCCCCAAGGCTTCATCGCTTTATCGTGTCCATCCTGTCTTTTTCTTGTCCATCTTGTTCAACGCCTTCGCCTCCAGGGTCCTTCGCTTCGTGATCGTTGCGTCTTGGTGCCCTTACGTCTTTCCGCGAGGCATCGCGTACTCAGCGTCGCGCGGGATTACGGTATGCCGACGAAGGTGCCTTCGATAAACCCGGTTATGGCGTCGACCAGCTCGGCTGACACGGGGTACGACGGGTCGGCGAAAGCGGCACGGTTGTCCTCGACGTCCTGGGACACGTCCTTGAGCACGTGGTTCATGCGTAGCGGCATAGCGACGAGCGCGTCGGGCCTGGTCGCCCTGAGCGCCAGGAGGTCGGCGAGCGTCGCCTGCAAGTCCATATTGCCCTGCACTAGCAGGCACGGCCCCGCGTACGCGGCGAGCTCCGTCTCCAGGTCGCGCGCGAAGGCCTCGATCAGGTAGGGCTGGAGGCTCGGACGGAAGGCTTCGGCGTAATACGAGGAGACGGAGTCGACGATGGACCCCGCCGACAGCGAGGCGACGAGCGCCTCGCCCTCCGCCCGCAGCCCCTCCGGGGCCCGGGCTACGGCCTTGGCGTAGGCGTCGCGGACGCCGTCGGCCGAGGCGCAGGCGACGACGAGTCCCGCTACGGGAGAGCCGGCCGCCCGGAGCGAGTTCGCGGCCGCCGCCGCGATAGCCGCGCCGTCATTGAGGCCCAGGAGCCACACGCCCGAGTAACGGCCCGACCGGCCGAATTCCGCGACCATCGCGGCCAGGTCGGCTATCCAGGCCTCGTAGCTCTGGTCGGCCTCGCTCGGCACGAGCCAGGCGGACTCGCCCGAGCCCCGCTTGTCGTAGCGGTAGCTGGCGACGCCGCGAGGCGCGAGCGCTTCGCCGAGCGCCCGGAGGGCGTCGTGCCGGCCGCGCGAGGCGTAGTTGTTGCCGTCGCGGTCGGCGGCGCCGAGGCCAGCGTGCAGGATCACGAGGGGCGGCCGCCCGGTTCCGGTCGGCTCGAGCAGGGTGCCGTACAGGGCCGATCCGTCGGCGCCCCGAACGACGCGAGCCGTTCCCGGGGCCGCCGGAGCCGCGGAGCGCTCCATCGAGAAGGCGCCGCCGGCCGCCCCCTGCGAGAAGGCGCCCGATACCGAACCGCCCTCGAGACCGCCGGTCAGCGTAAGGAGGCCGCCGCCGAAACGGAACGCCAGCCGGAGGCCGTCGGCCGAGGCCTCGGCCGACGCCGACGGGTAGCCGTACAGCTCCTCGCCGGGCAGGTCCAGGAGGGCGCCGGCCTCGACGATACGCACCGAGAAGGGCATGCCGCCCTCACCAATCTCGAGGCGGCCGTCCCAGCGGCCAAGCCAGGACGCGGGGCCGGCGCCGGCGGCGGGGCCGACGGCGGGAGCCTGCGCGAAGGCCGAGAAGGTTATGGCCGCGAGCGCGGCGGCGAGCGCGGGGCCCGCGAAGAGTCGCTTCATGGCGGCAGTATAGCGAAGGCGCTAGGCGTAGCCTATGGCCACGGCGACCATCAGGAGCCCCATCGTCAGGGCGAGGGTCGCGAGCTGTAGCCTCCAGGTCTTCTTGAACCAGGCGCCCCACGACATGCCGGCGAGACCGAGCGAGATGAGCAGCACCGCGTTGGTCGGGTACAGCATGTTCGAGAAGCCGTCGCCGAAGACGAAGGCCTGCACCGCCAGCTGCCTCGACAGGCCGGTCAGGTCGGCGAGCGGTGCCAGCACGGGAATGAGCAGGAAAGCCTTGGCGCTGGCGCTGCCTATGAAGAAGTTCATGACGAGCACGACGCCGTACATGAGGGCCGCGGCGCCGTAGCCCGAGGCCCGTTCCATGAGACCGCTCGCGGCGTAGAGGGCCGTGTCCATGATGCCTCCGGCGACGACGATGCGCTTGACCGACAGCGCCATGAGAATCAGGAGCCCGGCCGGCAGCACGCCGAGGGCGCCGGTCCCGAACGAGCGCGCCACCGCGCCGAGCCTTACGCCGGCGGCCAGGGCGGCGCCGACCCCGATGACCAGGAAGCCGAGCGCTATCGCCGGCAGCACGTAGTCGGCGCCGACGCGGGTAACGGACGACAGGAGCACGAGGATAGCGAGGACGAGGGCAGACCAGCCGAAGAAGCGCACCCCGCGCGAGACGAAGGGGGCGGCCGGAGAGGTAGCGCCTTGGTCCGGGCCGGCTCGGCCGGTATCCCCGGCCGAGCCGGGCGAACCGGCGGAGCCGGAGCCGTAGGCGGAGGCGGAGACCGGCGAGCCGTCAGCACGGTCCATCGTCGACCCTAGGCCTTTCCGCTCGAGTCGCCTCACGTAGCCGACCATGAAGGTCAGGTACAGCGCGTAGACGCAGGCGAAGACGACGAGCCTGAAGCCCGATCCCGACAGCATCGGTACCCCGGCGAGGCGTTGGGCGGTGCCGACGGAGAAGGGATTGGCCACGGCCGACGAGAAGCCGAAGCCGACCGCCAGGATGCTCATGCCGAGGCCCGCGAAGACGTCCCAGCCGAAGGACAGGGACAGGGCTATCGCGATGGGCACGAGGGGCACGACCTCCTCGAAGACGCCCATGAAGCTGCCTATGGCCATGAAGAACAGGCACAGGACGGCCAGGAGGGCCATCCGCCTGGCCTTGAAGCGCTCCGCGAGGAGGCGGACGCTCTCGGCGAGCACGCCGGCCTCTCGCATGGCGGCGAAGGCGCCGCCGACCACCGCGATGAACGCGATGATCACGATCGCCAGGGCCGCGTCCTCGGAGGCGAGCACCTCGAAGGGGGCCGTGAGCCAGCGCCAGGCCGGGTAGTCCGGCCTAGCCGTCTCGACGTAGCTGCCCGGCACCACGACGAGGGCGCCGTCGGCCCCGGCCGAGCGTTCGTACGAACCGGCCGGCACGAGCCGCGTCAGGACACCGGCAGCCAGCATCAGCGCCGCGAGCACCGCGAGCGACGCGACGAACGAGCGTGCCGATATGACCCCGGCGCCCCGGCCGCCCGAAGCCTTCGTCTGTCTAGCGCCTTGTCGTTCACTCATGCTCGCGCCTCCGCGATCCAGGGTACACGGCCCTGGCGGAGGCCGCAAGCGAAAAGCGGCGCTACGCGCGGCCGCCGCGATCGTTCGGCTCGGTAGCCGCCAGCGCTCGGTCGGCGGCGGCCAGAGGCGGCAGGGCCAGGACGAGGGCCAGGACGGCCGACTGGAGCAGGCCGAGCTCGGCCAAGGCCAGCGTGGGGCCGTAGCGCATGCGGTCGCCTATGGCCTCGAGGAAATACGCGGCCCCGAGCGAGAACGCGAGCGCCGCGGCGACGGCGAAGGATCCGGCGTTGAAAGCGAAGATGCGGCGCGCCGAACGCAGGGCGGAGGGGTCGTCCGTGCTCAGGGCCGCGAAGGCCGAGCGCAGACCGTTCGGGCCTGGCCCCGCGAGCAGCTGGCCGAGCGGTAGAAATAAGGCCAGGGACAGAGGCGCCAGATCGACGAAGCGGCCTATCCTGCCATAGGCCACGAGGTTCCAGGCCGCTAGGACAGAGGCCATGACGACGATCCCCGCCGCCCAGCGTACGAGGCTCCACCGCGTCCGGGCTTGAATCGGCGACGCGCCCCGTGCGGGCGCCGCGCCGGCCTCGGGCGTTTCGCGTTCGAGGCCGTTCAGTACCGCGTGGCGTAGCGGCCGGTACACGCAGTAGATCACGAAGAAACCCAGGATAGGCGGCTCGAGGCTCAGGGCCAGGTTGTCGAACAGAGCGGACGGGTCCTGAAGATCGTACATCATCCATATCTGGATGAGCAGGAAGCCGGCGGCCATCGCGAGCCAGGTCGCCCGGGCCAGCCAGCGCAGCATGACGTCCGCGTCGCGCAGGGCCGCGTCGCGCAGGGCCGCGTCGCGTCTCTCGCTGGCGCCCGCAGCTATCGAGTCGGTAGTGACGGTGAAGGCCCTTCCTACGGCTCGAGGCCCGAAGGCCGCCATGGCGGCGCCGAGAGGCAGGAGCGTGATCAAGGCCAGGTCGAGGGCCACGTAGCCGGGAACCACGCGTCCGCCGGACAGGTACACGGCGCAGGCGACGGCGCAGGCCGATACGACGACGCCGGAAACGAATCTCAGTCTCATGTTTTCCTCCATCACACGCTTTAAGAAAGCGCTATCAGTTCTTGCGCGGCCAGCTATCGCCTATGGCGATGACGGCCTCCTCGAAACGCGAACCGGCCAGGTCGAGGCTCATCGACGCGACCAGGCCGTTTCTCGCGCCGCTCTCGTCACCGCTCGGGGAGCCGAGAACGCCGAAGCCTAGCATCATGACCAGCGCCGCCGCGGCAAGGACGGCCGACAGCCGGCCATCGGCGCGCGCGGCGTCGGCGCGCGCGGCGTCGGCGTGCGCAGCGTCGGCGTGCGCGGCGTCGGCGCGCGCAGCGTCGGCGCGCGCAGCGTCGGCGCGAATACAGTCTACCGGCTTCAGGCGCTCTCCGCGGCCGACGCGCCGGGCCAGTCCGTCGCCCTTTCCATAGAGCCCGTCCCCCTTCTCGAGCCTCCGCGCGTAGTACGCGCCGAGCAGGCGGTCGACGTCCTTTCCAGTCATAGGTACTCCCGTTCATAGGCGGCCTTGAGCCGACGCTTGACCGACGCCAGCCGCCACTTGACCGTGCCGAGCGGAGCGCCGACGGTGGCCGCTATCTCCGCGTACGTCAAACCCTCGGCATAGGCCAGGTGCAGCATCTCGCGCTCGGCGTCCCCGAGCCCCGCTATGAAGCGCGCGACGAAGGCCTCGTCCTCGGCGTCGATCGCCTGGGCCTCGGGTCCGCGGTACGGCGACTCGGGCTCCACGCTCCGGCCGCCAGCCTCTTCGGTAGCGGCAAGCGCTTCACCAACGCCGAGCGCTACGCGCTCGCCGAGCGCTACACGCTCGATGAGCCTCCGCTCCCGGTTACGCCGCCTGATAGCGTCGATCGCGGCGTTCCTGGCCACGCGGTAGGCCCAGGCCCGACGGTCGCCGCCGGCTGACGCGCCCCCGGCTCCGTAAGCGATCATCGTCGCCTGCAGGGCGTCCTCCCGATCCTCGGCTCCGAGGGCGGAGAAGGAGGCGAGGTAGAGTTCCAGTCGCGGCCGCAGCTCGGGCCAGCCGTCAAGGCAACCGTGGTCATTGCGCATGTTCATCGCATACTACCACGCTCGAGCCTCGAATCCGGTTGGTTCATAATCGCGCTTCCTATAGCCCGGACGGAAGGCTATACTGGTGGCAGTCGTCAAACGAAGCGGGAGGCAAGCATGCACGTCGTCGGAATCGTGGCCCTGGTCCTGGGATCGGCCCTGCTCGCCCTGCTCGCGACGATGCTCGCCCGCGCCGCCGCCTGCCATCGCGCGCCGGCGCCGGGCCGGCTCGACGCTTCGCGGCTCGACGCGTACGCCGGAGCCGAGGGCCGCCTGGCCGCGCTGATACGCGTGCCGACCGTATCGCGCTTCGACCCAGCCGAGGAGGACGACGGCGCCTTTACCCGGCTCAAGGCCGAGGCGTTGCGCCTCTACCCGCTCGCCGCCTCGCGCCTCCTACGGAGCGAGCCGGGCGACCGCGCGATGCTGTTCGAGTGGCCGGGCCGCGACGCCTCGCTGGAGCCGGTTATCCTGACGGCCCACTACGACGTGGTGCCGCCCGGCGACGAGGGGGCCTGGGACCGGCCGCCGTTCTCGGGCGAGATCGCCGACGGCTACGTGCACGGCCGCGGCGCCCAGGACGTCAAGATCATGATGGCCGCCGCGCTCGAGGCGGCCGAGCGCCTCCTCCGCTCGGACTTCGTACCGAGGCGTACCGTGTTCCTGGCCTTCGGGGGCGACGAGGAGACCGGCGGCGTGCGCGGCGCCGCGTCCATCGCGGCGGTCCTGCGCGAGCGCGGCGTCCGCGCGTCGTTCCTGCTCGACGAGGGCGGCTTCGTCGCCGAGGGCATGCTCGGCTTCGCCGACCGCCCGCTCGCCCTCGTAGGCGTCGCCGAGAAGGGCTATGTCGACGTCGCGATCGTCGCCTCGGGCTCGGCCGGACACGCCTCGATGCCGCCGCGTCACACGGCCGCCGGCCTGGTCGCCAAGGCCGTCTCCCTGTCCGAGGCCAGACCCTTCCCGGCCAGGATCACCGCGACCCTGGCGCGCTTCCTCGGGGACCTGGCGCCCTACGCCCCCTTCGGCTATCGGCTGCTGTTCAGGAACCTGATCGTCACCGCGCCCCTCGTCAAAGCCGCCTTCTCCGCCGCGCCGACGACCAACGCCCTCGTGCGCACGACCTGCGCCGCGACGATGCTGTCCGGCTCCGACAAGGAGAACGTGTTGCCCGACCGCGCCAGCGCGGTGCTGAACGTGCGGGTGTTGCCCGGCGACGACGTGGCCGGGACGATGGCCAGGCTCGACGCGATCGCCGCCAGGGCCGGCGCCAGGGCCGACTTCGCCCATCACGGCTACGCCGTCGAGCCCCTGCCCGAGTCGCCGGTAGACCACGACGGCTATCGCTTACTGAAGGCGGCCATCGGCGAGGTCTTCCCGGAGGCCGGCGCGGTGCCGTTCATGTTCACCGCGGGCACCGACACCAAGCACTACGTCGGGCTATGCGAGGCGATCTACCGCTTCGAACCCATCCTCCAGTCGGCCGACGACCTCAAGGGAGTGCACGGCCCGAACGAGCGCGTCTCGGTCGACAACGCGCGGCGTTGTTGCCTGTTCTACGAGACGCTCCTGAGGTCTCTATGACGCCTGGCGACGACGGCGGCACCGGGTATGAGCTCATACGGCCGGGCCTCGAACAGCTACGCACGCTGTACGACTGGAAGGCCGCCGAGAGCCGGCGCGAGCGCTTCACCTGCAGGCCGGTCAAGCCTCTCGGCCCCTTCGACGAGTACGCCGCCAAGCTGAGTTCGTGGCTACGGGAGCCTATGAACCTGCTCTTCGCGCTCGTCGCGTCGGGATCGCCGGAACCGCTCGGCGAGGTGAAGGGCTTCGACTGGAACGAGCGCAACCATAGCCTCGAGTTCGGCTACTACCTGCCTCCAGGCAACCGGGGCAAGGGTTACGGCAGGATCCTGGCGCGTCTCTTCGTCGAGCGCGTCTTCGGCGACGGGGAGGCCGGCGTCAACAAGCTCTACGCAACCACCTCGGCCGAGAACGCGCCGTCCATCCGTACGCTCGAGGGTCTCGGCTTCAGGCTCGACGGAAGGAATCGCGAACACTATTGGATGGACGGCGAACGCTACGACCAATGCGTCTATTCGCTCCTGGTTAGCGAGTGGCTGGCCTCCGGCGACGAGCGGCGAGGCCCCTAACGCCCGACCTCGAGCGTAGCCGGAAACGATAGGTCGCCCGGCCCCTGGGCGTAGCGGCTGAAGAAGGCGAAACGGTCGACGAGGGCCGCCGCGAAGCGGCAGGGCTCGGGCATATCCTCGGGGAACTCCATGAGCAGCGTCGTCCCTCCGGACGATAGCGCCCAGAACGATGAGCCTTCAGGCGCGGATTCATGCGCGGCCGCCGCGAGCGCCCGCCAGGGCGAGGGCAGCCGAGGGCATGCGACCGCCGCCCAGCCGTCGCCCAAGAGGAGCGGCTCGGAGGTATACCAGACGCGGAGCGCGTACCGCGCCTCGCCCGCGTCCGGCCGGTAGGCGTAGACGCCACGCAGGCCCTTGAACGCGTTCCGGCCGAAGCCGGGCAGCCCGCTCACCGCGGCGGAACCCTCGATCAGCAGGGCCGCGCCCGGCCCGAGCGTCACGTCGCCGACGCCTGGCCGCCCGGGAGCATCTGTCCGCCCGGGAGCATCTGTCCGCCCGGGAGCATCTGGCCGCCCGGGAGCGCCGGGCGCCGCCAGCGGGTCGGCGGCGGCCACCCGGGCCGCGACGCGGGGCCCGTCGTCGCCGCGACCGCACGAGCCGACGCAGATCGCGGCGCAGAGCGTCGCCATGCTGAGCGCCAAGGCCCGAGCGGCGGGACGAACGACGGGGCCGGGCATCATTCCACCGTCACGCTCTTGGCCAGGTTGCGCGGCTGGTCGACGTTGCGCCCGAGCTCGAGCGCGCAGAAGTACGACAGGAGCTGCAGCGGCGGCACCATCACGAATGGCTGGAAGCGGGAGCCGACCGTCGGCACCGGTATGAACTCGTCGGCCAGGCCGGCCACCTCGTCGTCGCCCTCCTGGGCCAGCGCTATCACCGGTCCCCCGCGGGCCTTTATCTCGCGGATGTTCGAGATGGTCTTCTCGCGCAGGTGGTCGTTCGACACGAGGAACACGCTCGGCGTCTCCGGGCTGACCAGGGCTATCGGCCCGTGCTTGATCTCGCCCGAGGCGTAGCCCTCGGCGTGGATATACGAAATCTCCTTGAGCTTGAGCGCGCCCTCGAGGGCTATCGGGTACAGGATGCCGCGGCCGAGGAACAGGAAGTCGCGGTAGCGGGCGTAGCGCTTGGCGATCGCCTGGATCGCGTCACGCTGCGCGAGGCTCGCGCGCACGGCCTCCGGTATCGCGCGCAGCTCCGCTAGGAAGCGCTGCCCCTCGTGGTGCGACATGTCGTGCAGGCGCGCGAGCGATAGGGTCATCAGGTAGAACGCCGCGAGCTGGCTCGTGAAGGCCTTGGTCGACGCCACGGCTATCTCCGGGCCGGAGTGCACGTAGACGCCGCCGTCGCTCTCGCGGGCTATGGTCGAGCCGACGACGTTGCAGACGCCGAGCACCGAGCCGCCGCGGCGCTGGATCTCGCGCATCGCGTACAGAGTGTCGGCCGTCTCGCCGGACTGCGATACGGCGAGGTACAGCGAGTTCGGCTCGACCACCGGGTTGCGGTAGCGCAGCTCGCTGGCCAGCTCGGCCTGGGCCGGCAGGCGCGCGACCGACTCGAGCAGCTGGCAGCCGACGAGGCCCGCGTGCCAGCTCGTGCCGGCGGCTATGACGCGGACGCGCTCGATCGCGTGCAGCTCCTTCTTGGACAGGTTGAGGCCGCCGAGCTTGGCGGAGCCGTACTCCTGGTTCATGCGGCCGGACAGGGCCCGGTCTATCGACTCGGGCTGCTCGAAGATCTCCTTCTCCATATACGACGAGAAGCCTTCCTTCTCTATCGCGTCGAGCTTCCAGGTGATCGTGTCTATCTTCGGGTCGACGGCGCGGTCGTCGCCGTCGGATATCCTGAACTCGGCCGGCGTCATCGACACGACCTCGCCGTCGTTCAGGTAGACGACGCTCGCGGTGTGGGCCAGCAGGGCGGTCACGTCGCTCGCGAGCAGCATCTCGCCGTCGCCGACGCCGACGACGAGGGGGCTGCCGTTGCGCGCCCCGACGATGCGGCCCGGCTCGTCCGCGTGGATGGCGGCGATGCCGTAGGTGCCGCGCAGGTGGCCGAGCGCCGCCTTGAGCGCCGCTTCGAGGTCGCCGTCGTAGTAGTAGGCGACGAGATGGGCTATCACCTCGCTGTCGGTCTCGCTCGCGAAGCGGGCGCCTTCCTTCTCGAGCATCTCCTTGAGCGCTGCCGAGTTCTCGATGATGCCGTTATGGACGATGGCTATCCTGCCGGACCCGTCGACGTGGGGATGGGCGTTCGCGTCGGTCACCCCGCCGTGGGTGGCCCAGCGCGTATGGCCGATGCCGCACGTTCCTGGCAGGTCCTTAGGAACGGCCTGCCTGAGCTCGGCTATCTTGCCGATCCTCTTGATGACGGACAGGGGGGCTTCCCCGTCCCCGAGCGGCTCGTCCCTGCGCACGGCTATGCCGGCAGAGTCGTAACCGCGGTACTCGAGGCGCTTGAGGCCTTCCACCAGTATCCTGGAGGCTTGCCTGGGCCCCGTGTAGCCTACGATCCCGCACACGGTGGTATCCTTTCCGGCCGCGTCCCCGCCGCGAATATCGCCGGGAGGCGGCGCCGGCGCGGGGCGGGTCTGGCCCGCCGCGCGCTGGGTAGAAGGCTATCGCGACTATCGGCCGGAGTCAACCGGGCCTTGCCTAGCGCCGCCGCCGCGCGCGATAATCGGAAGGATGGCACGGCTTAAACGACCCACCGGCTTGGGGCTCTACGTCTCCCTGACCGTCGCGCTGGCGGCAGCCGCCGAGGGGGCGATACTCGTCTCCTACTCGATTCGAGCCCGCCAGGCGATCGAGGCCCGCTTGGAGACGCTCGACCTCTACGCGGCCAACCGCGTCGACGTGCTGAGCGCGGCCAGCTACGCGCCGGACGCGCTCGCCCGCTCCTGGTCGTCGGGCGGCGCGGCGATGTTCTCGAGGCTCAACCGCACGGGCTCCTTCCTGCTCGTCGAGCGCCGCGACGACGGCGTCGTCGCGTTCCGCTTCGACGACGAGCGCTACGACCTATTGCCGGAGCCCGAGCGCTACGAGTCCTACGAGCCCATACGCCGCGGCCTCCGCGGCGAGTCCGGCTACTGGTCCGGCCCGGACGACGAGGGCCGCTGGGTCTCCGGCGCCTACCGGGCCGTGCCGGGACGCCGGGCCGCCGTCTTCGCGTCGATCGAGGACGCCGAGGTCGTCTCCCAGGTCATGCGTAGCGCCGTGCCGCCCGCGTTCATCATGCTCGGGGCCATGGTCGTCGTCGGCCTGTCGTACCTGGCCCTCGCGGGCCTGCTCCGGCGCCGCGACACGCGGGACGACCGCATGGTGCTCGCGGCCGAGGTCTTCGAGACGGTGCGC
>JAKQKE010000129.1 GCA_029560805.1 Spirochaetota bacterium | reverse complement strand
ACGCCGATGAAGCCGCCGCCGATGATCACGAGGTCCTTGACCGACTTCATCTCCTCGAGCACGTCGCCGAGGTAGTCGAACTGCTTCTTGATCGGGTAGACGCGCTTCTTGTCGACGCCGGGGATAGGCGGGACGATCGGCTGGGAGCCCGTGGCGAAGACCAGCTTGTCGTAGCGGATCGTATCGCCGCACTTGAGCGTGACCGTTTTCGACGCGCGGTCTACCCGGGTCGCCTCGTCCTTGATTAGCTCGATGCCGTTGTTCTCGAGCAGGCCGTCGGGGATGACGTTGTTCTGCGGCCCTCCGACCGTGCCGTAGATATAGGGGATGCCGCACGGGATAAGCACGGTGCCTTCCTTGCGGACGAGGGTGACCTTCTTGCCCGGGAAATGCCTGCGGTAATCCCGGATAGTCCGCCCAGTACCAATACGTCTGTTTGTATCATCGCGATCTCCTTCATTGTTATTAGCATAAGCCAATAACGAAAAAGACGCAATATATAATTATTGAAACATATAGATATATATTAGCTAAAGCCTCAGGAATTCGATCCTCGAGAAGTCGATCTTACCCTCGGCGTCGACGAGGGCTGCGTCGGCCCGGACGTGCACGATCTTGCCTATGAACATCTCATGGGAACCTGTGACCACTGACCCGGTCACCTCGCACTCGATCGACACGGGCGAGTCGAGCAGCACCGGCGCGTCGACGACCGACCCGTCCGCTATCGGGACGCCGAGCTTCGCGAGCTTGTCCTCGTCGCGGCCGCTATGGGAACCGAGGTAGAAGAACGCGTCGCGCATCGACTCGGTGACGAGGTTGGCGACGAATACGCCGGTCTCCTTTACGATCGAGTAGGAGTGCCGCGACGGCACGATGCCGACCATGATCATCGGCGGGTCGTAGCTGCAGTCGCACGCGTAGACGACCGCGAGCGCGTTGTCCCTGCCGTCCTTGCTTCGGCAGCTGACCAGCAACGGCGTCTTCGGGTTGAGCGCGGACCGGAACGCCGCGGCTTTCTTTTCTGGCATCCTTAGCTCCTTTACGCGCGGCGCGCCGGTCGCTCCGGCCGCGCCGCGCGGCTTATTGCGCCTAGTGGTCGCAGCCGTTGGCGCCGGTAACGAGGTGGCCCTGCAGGAACAACCCGACGATGGCCTCCGGGTCGTCCGCCGGCGCGCCGGTGACGACGGCGATCTTGTTCTGGGCGAACAGTTCCTGGGCCTTCTGGCCCATGCCGCCGGCTATGATATGGGTGGCGCCTCGCTCGGCGAGCCAGGCGGGGTAGAGCCCCGGTTCGTGGGGCGGCGGCGTGACGTCGTCGCGGACGCCGATAGTCTTGGCTTCGGGGTCGGCGTCGATGATGGCGAATTCCTGGCAGTGGCCGAAGTGCGCGGACAGCTTGCCGCCGGTCAACGGTATGGCGATTCTCATAGTGGTTCCTTTCTATCGTAGCGCTCGGCTTAGCCGGCTATGGCGGCGTCGATGGCGGCGCGCAGCCTGGTTCCGGTCGCGGCGACGACGACCTCGATGCCGGCGGCGGCAAGCCCCGCGGCCGCCTTGGGGCCGACCTCGGGGGCCAGCACGACGTTCACGCCCTTGTCCGCGAGGAAAGAGGCCGCTCCGGTGCCCGCGCCGTGCTCGGCGTTTATGCCGTCGTTCCTGTGGATGACCAGGCTCGAGTCGGCCTGGTCGAAGATCGCGAAGCTCGAGGCTCGCCCGAAGACCTTGCCTACGGTTTCGCCGTCGTCGGTGGGTACCGCGTATCTCATCGTTTCTCCTTAAGGGCGCCTATCGCGCCGTCTACGGCGCCGAGCGCCGATCGTATTCGGGTAGCCGCCTCGCAGTCGAGCGAGGCCCACGTCCTATTCGATTCCTCGACCGAGCGCAGCGCGGGGGCGAACGGGATCTCCCCGGCTACGGGGATGCCCGCTTCCTTGAGCATGGTCCGCGCCGCGTCGTCCATCGCCTGGTTCAGGCCCGACTTGTTGACGATGGCCATCGCCCGCCGCCTCATCGAGCCTACCAGCTCGACGAGCCTGGCGGCGTCGCGTACGCCGGAGGCGCTCGCCTCGACGACGACGACGACCAGGTCGCAGCCTGTGATCGACGCGATGACCGGGCAGCCTATGCCGGGCGGCGCATCAACGACGATCACCGAGTCGTTACCGGCCAGTTCGGCGGCGCGCCTGCGGACCAGCGCGACGAGCTTGCCGCTCGTATCCTCGCCGGGCTCGAGCTCGGCGTGCACTATGCGCATGCCTAGCCGCGAGTCCGATACCAGGAGCTCGCCGGCTTGTTTCTCGTAGCTACGTATCGCCTTGGCCGGGCATCGGCTCAGGCAGGCGCCGCAACGCTCGCAGAGTTCCGGCGCGACGCGGAACGACCCGTTCGTGCGCTCGATGGCGCCGAACCGGCACGCGGCCTGGCAGGCGCCGCACGAGGTACAGGCGGCAGGGTCGATCTCGAATCCTGGCCCGGCGAAGTACGGCTCGCTCTTCGTGCCCGCGGCGCCCAGGGCTATCGCCCCGTTAGCGGCGTCCACGTCGCAGTCGGCGAAGACGCATGCTGCGCCGAGCCGTTCGGCTATCGCGGCCGATAGCGAGGTCTTGCCGGCGCCGCCCTTGCCGCTGGCTACGCTCACGGTGATCATCGCAGCCCTCCGTCCGTCCGCGCGCCGTCGGCGGCCAGCGCCAGTATCGCGTCTATCTCGCCTGAGATCGCGGCGTCGTCGCTCCACGGCTCGGCGGCGGCGCCCGATGCGGCGCGCTCCCGCTTGAAGGCGATGCGGCCGATTACCGGAATGCCTTCGCGCTCGCAGAAGCCCGCGATGTCGGCGTCGCCGAAACCCTCCTTGTTGATGACGACGCCGGCCGGTACGCCGCGGCCGCGCGCCAGGCGGACGGCCGCTCCCAGGTCGTGTATAGAGAATTCGGTCGGTTCGGCGACCAGCACGACGTAGTCAGCGCCCTCGATCGCGTGGGTGGCCGGGCAGGAGACGCCGGGCGGGCAATCGCGTATCTGCAGGGCGGCTCCCGACTCGGCGGCGCGCTTCTTCGCGGCCTCGATGACGACGGTGGAACGGATATCGCCTATCGCCATCCGGCCCTCGAGTATCGCGAGGCCGTCGGCGTCGAACGACGAGGTCTGGCCGACCGTCATCGGGATCTCCTCGAGCGCCGCGGCCGGGCAGGCATTGACGCAGGCTCCGCAGCCTTTGCATACCTTGGGGTCTATCGTAATGACGCCGCCGATGGCCAATATCGCGCCGAAGCGGCAGGCCTTGGCGCAGAGGCCGCACCCGGTGCAGCGCGCCTCGACGAGCCGCGGTACGAGCACCGAGACCTCCGAGGCGTCGCCCGAGCGGCCCGCGCCCTTGAAGTAGCCTGAAGCGTCCGGCGCCTCGACGTCGAGGTCGACGAGCATGGTCGGGCGCCCGCGGGCGCCGGCTATCGCCAGGTGGGCGGCGACCGTCGTCTTGCCGGTGCCGCCCTTGCCGCTCGCGACGGCTATCACCGTCGTTCCGGCGTCGCTCATCTGCCGGAATCCTCTCCCGGCTCCTCGGCGTCGCCCTGGGCCTCGCCGGCTTCCGCCGCCAGCATCGAGTCGGCCCTGGCCAGCTCGGTTCGCAGCATCGTCGCCCGCGCCTCGAGCGCTTTCCGCAGGTCGGCCGCGTACGAGGCTCCGGCGTTCGCGGCGCCGTAGGCGGCGCCGGCAGCGCCGTACCCGACGCCGTCGTACCCGACGCTGAACCAGCCGAGGCCCCTGGCCCCGAGGCCGCGGCCCATACCGCGTCCGCTTCCGAGCCCCCGTCCTCTCCTGAAACCGCGCCCCGCTCCGGCGCCGCACTGTCCGAGCCCGCGGCCGGTCATCGGTCCCGCTCCCGCGGGTCCGGTTCTATCCATTCCTGGCATGATAGCCTCCTAATGTATCAAAGATCGTAGAACGCCGACGGCGAAGGCCTGTAATTGGCATATGCTCAAATAGCCTGTATGGCAAATATAGGCATATGCCCGATATGTGTCAAGCGGCTAAAGATAATTTCCCCTAATATGCCTTGACAGCTCGGACCGGAGCGTTCTCAATGAAACCATGAGAATCATCGCGTTGGTAGACGACCTGTGCCCCAAGGGAGGGTTCCGCGGCGAGCACGGCCTCTCGTACTATATCGAGACCGGCTCGGCCAAGCTCCTATTCGACGCGGGACAGACCGATGCGCTGGTAGCGAACTCGGAGACGCTCGGCGTCGACCTGGCCGGCGTCGACGCCGTCGCGCTCAGCCACGGGCACTACGACCACGGAGGCGGGCTCGGGCCGCTCTTCGCTTCGATCGCGCCGACGCGCCCGGTCGTGTACGCCGGCCGGGGCTACTCCGTCCGCAAGTGGGCCAGGAACGACGACGGCCTGCGCGATATAGGCCTGCCCGAGTCGTCGTATCCTCCGCTGGGCCCCGCGGCCGTCGAGGTCGACGGGCTGTCGAACCCGTTCCCGGGCGTCTTCCTGCAGGCCGGGGCGGATCGCCCCGATAGCGAGGCCGCGAATCCGAGGTTCCGCCTGATCGACGGCGGGATCGAGCGCGTCGACCCGTTCGACGACGAGCTGTCGCTGATCCTCGAGGCGGCCGACGGTATCGTCGTCGTCACCGGCTGCGCCCATCGCGGCATCGTCAACATCGTCAAGGCGGCTATGGGCGCATTCCCGGGACGGTCGCTGTCGGCTATAGTCGGCGGCTTCCACCTGGGCGGAGAGCCGGACGAGACGCTGTCGCGCGTGGCCGGCGAGTTGGCGGCGCTGGCTCCTAAGCGTATCCTGTGTGGGCACTGCACCGGCGTTCGCGGCTACGCGGCTATCAGAGAGGCGTTCAGCGGCGTCGAGTGGCTTTCATGCGGTATGCGAGTCGAGCTGTGAGCCGCGCGACCAGTATATCGTCGCCTTGACCGCGGAATGATCTATGGATACATTATCCTAACATTCGGGCCATCGGCCGAATCACGTCACTCGTCAAGTCCCGTTCGGCGGAAGCGCTCGGGAGAGAGGATCCATCATGTCCAAGAAGGTTCAGGCTTCGTTCTTCGACGCTAAGGGCGTCGCGTTCGTCGGTTACTCCAAGCGGCACGCGGCCTATTCCGCGGAGATACGCAAGGAATTCGAATCGCGCGGCGCCGCCGTCTACCCGGTCAACCCGACCCCGGGGCCGTACGACGTCGAGGTGGCCGCGTCCGTAGCCGATATCCCCGGATCGCCCGAGCTTGCGGTCGTCATAACGAATAAGAGCAGGAACGACGAGATCCTGTCCGCGCTGGCCGCCAAGGGCGTCAAGCGGGTCGTGTTCGGCTCGAAGGTATCGGCTGACGCGTCGACGCTCGAGCGCTGCGCCTCGCTCGGTATGGAAGGCGTCGTCGTCTGCCCGCTCCAGGCTATAGGCGGCGGCTTCCACCGCTTCCACGGCTGGCTGTCCGGCGTACCCAAGGTGCCAGTCGCCCGCGACTCCGCCGCCCGGGCCTGAGGTAAGTATCGATGAAGCCTCACCCGTACGGCCCGGCCTACAGGCCGCTCCTGGCGCTCAGCGGCCTCTTCGCCCTCGGGGCCGTTCTGACGCTCGTGCCCAACCCGAACGCCTCGTGGCCGAATATACTCGGCTACTCGTCGCTCTGCACCTTCGCGCCGGGGGCCACCTTCGGCTGCGCCATGCTCGCGGCGATCACCTGCACCGTCCGCGCGCGGCTCGCGAGGCGGTGGACGGCGCCGGCGGCCCTGCCCATCGTCGCGATAGCCGCGCTGGCCCTAGGCCTGGGCGCCTCGACCATCGCATGGGCCGGCGTCAAGGCCGACTATACCGAGGCGGTCTCCGGCGCCTCGGCGCTGACCGAATAGGCCGCCGGCCGAGTCGGCCGCCCGGGGCGGCGACGCCGTTCCACTGTCAGTCCAGCCAGCCGAGCCTGGACGCGGCGAACGGCACCGCGAAGCCAAACGCCGAGCCGATCGCGGCGCCAGCCAGCACGTCCGACGCGAAGTGCGAGCCGGACGCCACGCGTAGGCCGACGGTCAGCGCCGCCAACGCGTAG
>JAKQKE010000119.1 GCA_029560805.1 Spirochaetota bacterium | reverse complement strand
GGCAAGCTCGACTAGCCGGAGCCGCCCGGAGCCGCTCAGAGCCGCCCGGAGCCGCCCGGAGTCGCCCGGAGCCGCCCTACCAAGAGCCGCGCAGGCTGCCCCCGTCGACGGTGACGAGCTGGCCGGTCAGGTACGACGACGCCGGTGACAGGAGCCACGCCGCCGTACGACCGAATTCGTCCGGCTCGCCATAACGCCGGAGCGCGATGGCCGCCTGAGACCTGGCTCGGACCTCGTCGGCGCTCAGTCCTGAGCGCTCCGCCGTCGCCTTGTCCAGCCGTTCCACCCTACCGGTCGCGAAGCGCCCGGGCGCCAGGCTGTTGACCCGTACGCCTCTGGGCGCCAGCTCCACGGACAGCGTCTTGGCCAAGGCGACGACCGCCGACCGTAGCGAGTTGGACAGCACGAGGCCGTCGATCGGCTCCTTGACCGAGGTCGACGAGAAGACCGCGACCGAGCCGCCCCGAGCCGACAGGCCCGGCAGCGATTCGCGTATCGTCCGCACCGCCGAGAGCACGAGTAGCTCGAAGGCCTTGCGCCACGCGTCGTCGTCCAGGTCGATGAACAGGCCCGGAGGAGGGCCGCCCGCGTTCACGGCCAGCGCGTCGATAGCCGGGCCGTAGGCCACGGCGGCACCGGCGACCCAGGCCTTGATCGAGGCGGCGTCCGTAACGTCGAGTACGGCGCCTTCGACCCGGCCGACTCGTCGTCCGTCACGTTCAGGCGCGCGCAAAGACTCGAGCGCGGCCGCCAGCCTAGCCGGGTCACGCCCGCCTATCCATACGTTCGCGCCCTCGGCTACCAGCACCCTGGCCGTGGCGAGCCCCAGCCCATCGGTAGACGCCGCGACGAGGGCCGTTCTGCCGCTCAGTCCTAGATCCATATCCACCTCCCAGACTATCGGATCTAAAGATACGCCGTCTGCCACCGGCGATCAAATCGGTTGATGCCCGCGCGGACCTTGCGCCCCCGGACAGGCGGGCTATACTTGATCGTATACGGTAGAAAGTATCCGCATCGTGTCGTTCACCGCTACCATAGATCGAAGCAGTGGAGGTAAGCGATGCACACGAAGCAAACGGAGACCGTCATGATCGTCGGCCTCTTGATCCTCGCGCTCTCCGCCCCGGCCTACGCTCAAGGCGGCTTCAAGGAAGGCAAGGCGCTGAGCCTGGGCTCCGAGGGCGGCGTCTTCTCGAAGCCGACCTACGCTCAGGAAGGCAGGCTCGTCGCGGCTGGAGCCGTCGACGCGTTCCTGCTCTACGACCTCGAGGAGACGAGGACCGTCATGCTGGAGGTCGCGCGCCTCGATACGGCCCACGTCGCCACCTCGATAGGCGGCACCGCCCTGATGATAGGAGGCCTGGCCACCTTCTTCGTCGCCGCGAGCGGGGTCTCGGACAATCGCGGCACCATCAGCATCTACCTGACCTCGGCCGGCCTGTTCCTCGGCAGCGCCGGAGCCTGGGCGGGCAACTGGCACTGCCAGAAACAGCGCGTACGCCTGCGACTGGAGGCTATCGAGCTCTACAACCGGCGCTACGGCCTGGTAGCGGAGCCCTGAGATGCGCCGTTCGATTGGACCGGCTCCCTAGCGACCGGGCTTGATCGTGAAGGTCGTGCGAAGTAGCGCGACGAGATGCTTGAGCATCGGATCCGCCAGGCCCGACAGGCCCAGGTCGTTGATCACGTCGGATCGCTCGGCCAGGAGCCAGCGGTAGAGCCTGCCGGCCACCTGGTCCTGCGGGTCCTTGACCGTGGCGATGCGGACCATCGCGAGCATCTCGTCTCCGGTGAACAGCTTCCACTTGCCGCCATAGACCAGGTCGTAGGCCGAGCCGTCTCCCGAGGCCTTGATCGACAGGTCGGAGGCGGAGCCGGCCTTGGTTCCGGCCTTGGTTCCGATACCGCCGGTCTTCGCTAGGCCGCGGGCCCGGGTAGACGCCCGCTCGGCCTCCTCGGCCGCCGCCTCGAGCTCGGCCACCCGCATATTGTACAGGTGGACCCTCGCCTGCTCGATCAGGAAGGCGAGCCCCTCGGCGTCGAGTTCCGGTATAAGCGAGGCCAGTTCCTTGGCGAGCGCTTCACGCCCGGTCCCGCCCTTGGCGCTCCCGGCCTTCTTCGGAGCGCGCCTCGGCGTATTCGGAGCGCTCGCCTCGGTTGCTCGCTTCGGCGCCGCGCCGAACCCGTCTGGGGCCGCTCCCTTTGTTGGCCCAAGGTCACGCGGCGTAGCTTCGTCCGGGCTCGACGCGGCCGGTAGGGCCTTTCGCCGCGACCTGGCGTACTCCTCGGCTATGGCCGACTCGAGATTCCTCATGAAGGCCGGATCCTTCCTGAGCTGGGCCGAATCGGCCTTGCCCGAAGCCTTACCCCGACCCGTCGTTCCGGCGCGTTCCTTGGCCATGATCCCTCCTCGTCGCGACAGCGACTACTGTACACCCTGGCGCCGCGATTTTCATCCTTGCAGCCAGGTAAAGTCTGCTTGACATTCAATGCTATCATGAGTATAGTGAATGTAAAGCTAGCTTGACAGGATACGGAATGAAGAATCGCATACGAGAACGCAGGCAAGGACTGGGGCTGACCCAGGAACAACTCGCCGAGCAGGTCGGCGTTTCAAGGCAGACCATCATCTCGATCGAGGGCGGCCGCTACGACCCGTCGCTCCCGCTCGCCTTGAAACTCGCCAGACTACTCGGGCAGAGCATCGAAGACTTGTTCATTGACCAGGAGGAATAAGATGGGATTTTTCGGAAACCTGACCATGCGCCGCTATGCGGCCACCAACCTGATCCTCGGCGCCATGTTCATCAACCTGTTGCTTTTCGGCGGCCGGCTCGAGATGGGCGAGGCCTTCACCGCCGGCCTGGCCACCGGCCTCGGCGTCGGCTGGCTGGCCTTCGGGATAGGCGGGTGGATAGCCTTGAAGCGCCCCGGACGGACCTGGGACGAGCGCACGGCGACCATCAACATGAAGGCGTCGGCGATATCGTTCTGCGTCGTCATGCTCGTAACGGCGCTTATGTCTGCGGCGCTGCGTTCCCGCACCCTCGGCATGGACTGGAGCGCGGCCGACCTGGCGGGCATGCTCGTCAATCTCGGGCTGGCGAGCTTCGGCCTTTTGGCTTTGGTCATCAGGAAACGTACATAGACCCGAAGCGGGCCTCGGGTGGCACCGGAGCTGTACACGGCGGCCGCCCGAGGGTAGCATCGTCGCCATGGACAGATGCGGATTGGTCGACGTAGCGACGCTGGGAGCCGGCATCATCGTCGACCTGCGCTATGCGACGAGCGATAACTTCCTGGGGACGCGGCTGTACGACGGCCGGAGCGCCTGGCTGCTAGCGCCGGCGGCGGCCAAGCTGGCCGTCGCCGCGGCCCATGCCGCTACCGACGGGCGATCCATCGTCGTGCTCGATGCCTACCGTCCACTATCCGCCCAGGCGCTCATGTGGGCCGCGCGGCCGGAACCCGGTTTCGTAGCCCCGCCGGAGCGCGGTTCGAACCACAACCGCGGCGCCGCCGTCGATGTGACGCTGGTCGACACGGACGGCCGAGAGCTACCCATGCCGAGCGCCTTTGACGAGTTCTCCGAGCGCGCGTCGCACGCCTACTCGGGGGGCCCTCCGGATGCCCTGGCCAATCGGGACGCGCTACGCTCGTACATGGAGCGGGCCGGCTTCGTCGCCTACGAGGCCGAGTGGTGGCATTATAACGATCCGGAGTCGAAGTCCGGCCCCCTGCTCGACGTACCGTTCGCCGAGCTCGAGGGACGATAGGCCGACGCGGACTGCAACTGGTCGTACAGAGAACGGGGCCCGCGACCGCCTGAGCGATCACGGGCCCTGTATTTCACGACAGCCCTCGTCCCCGTAGCAGGGCGCCCACGTCGGGATCCCGTCCCCTGAAGGCGCGGTACGCCTCCGCGGGGTCGAGCGTGTTGCCGGCCGACAGCACGAAGCGCTTGAACTTGGCGGCCAGGTCGGCGTTGAACACGTCGCCGGACGCCTCGAAGGCCTCGAAGCCGTCCGCGTCGAGCACCTCGGCCCACATGTATACGTAATAGCCGGCCGCATAGCCGTTGTCGGCGAACAGGTGCCTGAACTGCGGCAAGCGGTGGCGCATGCCCACGGCTTCCGGCACCCCGAGGCGCTCGCACTCGGCCTTCTCGAAGGCGGCCAGGTTGAGCCGGTCGGGGTTCGGGTGCTGGTGTAGCGACATGTCGATCAGCGCGCACGAAGTGTAGGCCACCGTCAGGAAGCCCTGGTTGAAGTGCTCGCTCTTCTTGATCAGCGAGATCAGCTCGTCCGAGATGGGCTTGCCGCTTACCGCGTGCACCGCGTGCTTCTTGAGTATCTCCGGCGTCAGCGCCCAGTGCTCGTTGATCTGGCTGGGTAGCTCGACGAAGTCCCTGAGCACGTTGGTGCCGGCGAGCCGGTTATAGGTCACGTTCGACAGGAGCCCGTGCAAGCCGTGGCCGAACTCGTGGAACAGCGTACGCACGTCGTCGAGCGACAGCAGGGTCGGCTTGCCGGCCGGCGCCTTGGCGAAGTTGTTGTTATTGATGACGATCGGGTATGGGTAGCCGCCGGAGCGGTTCCTGGACTGGTTGCGGAACTCGTTCATCCAGGCGCCGCCGCGCTTCGTCGGCCTGGCGAAGGAGTCGGTGATGAACACGCCGACGATGGCGCCGGAGGCCTTGTCGCTCACCTCGTAGAGCCTGGCGTCGGGATGGTAGAGCGGCACGCCCGTAAGCTCCTTGAACGCCACGCCGTAGAGCCTGCCGGCCGCGTCGAACATCGCGTCGGTCATCTTCTCGAGCTGGAAGTACGGCTTGAGCTCCGCCTCGTCGAGCGCGTAGCGCTCCTGCCTGAGCTTCTCGGCGTAGAAGTTCCAATCCCAGCCCATGATCGGGCCCGAGAAGCCCTCCTTGCGAGCTATCGCCTCCAGGTCCTTCTGCTCCTCGAGCGCCCTGGCCCGGGCCGGCTTCCAGACGCGCATCAAGAGGTCGTCGACGGCCGCCGGCTTCTTGGCCATACGGTCGACGAGGGCGTAGTCGGCGTAGCTCGCGTAGCCCATCAGGCCGGCCAGCTCGGCTCGCAGCCGGAGGATCTTCTCGGCCACCGGCTTCGTGTCGCGCTCGGCGCGGCTCTCGCCACGGGCCTTGAACGCGCGCCAGACCTGCTCGCGCAGGTCGCGCCGCGTCGAGTAGGTCAGGAAAGGGTCGACCAGCGATGGCGACAGGTTGATAGCGTAGCCGCCCAGGCCCTTGTCGGCCGCGACGGACTTGGCCGCGTCGAGCACGAACTCGGGTAGGCCGGCGCGGTCGTCGTCGGTCTTGAGCTCGAGGCAGAAGGCCGCCTCGTCGGCGAGCACCCACTGGCTGAACGTGGTGAACAGGCCGGCCAGCTCCTCGGCGATGGCCGCGTAGCGCTTGCGCGCGGCGCCTTTGAGCAAGGCGCCTTCCATCACGTAATCCAGGCGCACCCGCTCGAGCAGGCGCAGCTGCTCCGGGGCGAGCCCGAGCGAT
>JAKQKE010000083.1 GCA_029560805.1 Spirochaetota bacterium | reverse complement strand
GCGTTCCGCGGCCACGGCTATCTTGAAGACTGGCGAGGTCGACTTGACCGGGCCGCGGGAGAAGGCGATGGGGCCGTCGGTCTCGACGTCGGCGGACAGGGTCGATTCCGGCTCGGTCGCCGACTGGGGCACGTCGGCCCGCAGGCCTACCGAGGCGTACTCGCAGCGTCGCTTGCCGGCATCGAGCGGCCAGATGGTCACGATCGAGCCGGAGTAGGTGAGGGCCAGCGCGCCACGCTCCTCTTCGGCCCCGAAGAACGAAACCTCTTCGAGGCCGTGCTCACGGGTGGCAGCCTCGAAGGCTTCCCGCTTCATGGTCCAGGCCTCGGCCAGCTTCTCGAGGCTCTCCTGGCCGTCCCGGAGGCCGGAGGTCTTGACGATCTGCCTGATGTGTCCCTGGATCACGGTGCCCAGGCCGTCGAACGCGCTCATAGTTCCTCCTCGCGCGCTGACCCTGAGGCGGCTCCATTGCCGCCTCGTCGTCAGCGCATATAAGCAATGTACTATCACTTTTGAATTTTTCACGGAAAAAGCCAAGAAAAAATGAAATATAATCCACGTTGGATTATACTACATTACGGAGGCCGATATGACGAAGAGCCATTACGACGAACTACCGAGCGAGATACGCAGGCAGTTGGACTCGATGATCCACGACTCGGGGCTACCGGATGGGCCGGACGCCAGGGAGCGTTTCGCGGCTCTGTGGGCCGAGAAATTCAGGCTGTTCAGCTCCCAGATCGAGTCGCTCGGCATGACGATGGAAGCATCCTTCGCCGAAGGCGACGCGCGGGCGGCTATACTCCTGACCTATTCCGGCTCCCTCGTCACCCTGGGGCCGCGGCGCGGCAAGGATCGCTGGATAGAGTACGCGTCGATCAAGATGCGTACCGACGTGCCCGACCTGGTGCGAGGCGACGGCGCTACGCAGGTAGGCCCCATCGTCTGCGGCGAGACGGCGTCGTTCTCCGGCTGTCCGGTCAAGAAGACCTCGGCGATCTACCGGATAGCCGTATGCCCGGCGGGCGCCAGCGCCGACGACCAGGAGCGCCGCGTCCGCGAGGCGACGATCTTTATCACCAACGGCTTCATCAGGCTGAACCGCAGCCTCTCCCTGGACGGCCAGGGAGACGTCGATCAGTTCACCACCAAGGCCATCATCGCCTATGTGGCCAGGAAGAACGGCCTGACCCAGGCGACGGCGCGGGCGGTCGTGGACGACTACCTGTCGATGATAGAGACCGGCATGCTGCTCGGCGAGCGGGTGCCCGTCGGCAAGCTGGGCAACGCCAGCCTGCGCTTCCAGGCCGCGCGCAAGGCCCGCATCGTCAAGAACCTCAAGACCGGCGATGACCTGCTCGTACCGGCCAAGCCGGCGAGCATGGCGCCGAAGTTCTCGTTCTCGCAGTCGGTCAAGGACAAGAGCCTGTCGGTCGACCCGACCATTCTGTCGCAGGGCGACGACGAGGAAGACGACTAGGCGGACGACGAGGATGACGACGAGGATGACGACTAGGCGGACGACGAGGATGACGACTAGGCGGACGACGAGGATGACGACGAGGATGACGACGAGGATGACGACGAGGATGACGACTAGGCGGGGCGCCGGCGGCCTCGCGCGCCGCAGTGACAAGCGGCCCGGCATTTGCTATACTTCGACGACGCGGCTCTTCGGCCGTCGTCCCGCCTACGATCACGGCCGCCGGTAGCGGCCATCAAGGAGCCATCATGCCCGAGACCAAGGTTCTCATCAACCTGTCCAACCATCACATCCATCTCTGCGCCGCCGACGTCGAGGCCCTGTTCGGCAAAGGCCACACGCTGACCAAGACCAAAGACCTGATGCAGCCCGGCCAGTTCGCCTGCGAGGAGCTCGTGACGATCAAGGGGCCCAAGGGTTCGATCGCCAAGGTCCGCGTGCTCGGCCCCGAGCGCAAGGAGACGCAGTGCGAGATCCTGGCCAGCGAGATGTTCAAGCTCGGCGTGCCCGATTGCCAGACCCGCGAGTCCGGCAAGCTCGATGGTTCCAGCCCCTTCGAGATCGAGGGGCCGGCCGGCTCGGTCAAGAAGGACAAGGGCCTGATCGTCGCCAAGCGCCATATCCACTTCGACCCGGCCTCAGGCGAGCGCTTCGGCGTCAAGGATTCCGAGATCGTCGACCTCAAGGTGCCGGGCGAGCGCGGCGCCGTGTTCCTCAACGTCGTCTGCCGCGTCAACCCGGCCTACGCCCTCGAGTGCCACCTCGACTTCGACGAGGGCAACGCCGTCGGTATCGGAAACGGCGCCATAGGCGAGATACTGCGCCGGTCCTGACGGCGTTCGGTTCGTAGTCGCGGGGCCACCTTCGCGGCGGCCGCCGCAATGATCGCCGCCGGCGCCGAGAGCGCCGGGCGGCCGGCCCCGGAGGAACGGATGAACAAGGTTGTGCTCAAGGCCCAGGATCTCGACGGCTACCTGACCGACGGCGACAGGGCGATGATAGAGCGTATGGACGGCCTCTACCGCAAGGCCATGCTGTCCTTCAGCATACTCTCCGCGGCGCGCGGGGACGGCGAGCGCAAGAAGGAGGAGTCTAACCTCATCGCGCTCTACAACGAGATGGGCGGCCTGATGCAGGAGATCTGCAAGGCCGAGCCCAGGATCCAGGTCTATTCCTTCGAGACGGCGCCCGAGCACCACGGCGAGGCCTCGAGGCTGATCGCCAAGCTGCGCGACATAGACACGCAGCGCCAGGAGTTCGTGTACTACACGCAGCGCGCCTACGAGCTGCTGTTCGGTCTGGCCTTCGGCGGCGCCAAGAGCGAGAACAAGAACTACCTGATCCCGCGTACGCCGGTGACCATGCCGGTGCAGAACTACGCCGTGCATAAGATCCCGAACATCGACGACCGCATCGACAACACGGTCATGTGCGTGATGCTGCGCGGCGCCCTCCTGCCGTCGATGATCGTGTCCAAGGAGATACAGGAATTCTCGTCCAAGGGCTACGTCACGCCGTTCGCGCTGTTCAAGATAAAGCGCGACGACACGAAGAACGAGTCGACGATGGAGTACGTGCTCGACCTGGACCGATCGTACTTCAGGCCGGAGGAGCTGGACGGCAAGGACCTCGTCTTCGCCGACCCGATGAACGCCACCGGCGGCAGCCTCGTCACCGTCGTCAAGTACATCCTCGACCTCGGCGTCAAGCCGCGGTCGGTCAAGTTCCTGACCATCATCTCGGCGCTCAAGGGCGCCCTCAGGGCCGTCCGCGCGGTCGACAACATGACCGTCTATACCTTGTGGATGGATCCGGCCCTCAACGAGATGGCTTACATCATGCCGGGCCTCGGCGACGCCGGGGACCGCATCAACGGACGCGACCTCGACGACACGCCGCGAGACATGATCCAGCTGATAGCCGACTACGGCGCCGGCATCGCCAGCCTCTATCGGGCGCAGATACGCACGATCGAGGAGACGGTGCTCAGGAGATGAGGCCGGCCGTCGTCGCCGCCTGGCTGGCCGCGTTGCTGGCGCTTCTCGCCTCGTCGTGCGCCACGGGCCAATCCAGGCGGCAGGCCGCGGGCTGGGCGGAGCTCGGCACCGCTTGGGCCGAGCTGGGCGAGTGGGACAAGGCCGGCGACGCCTGGTCGCGCGCCATGGCCCTCGACCCGGGCCAGGGCGTGGCCGGCTACAACCTGTCACGGGCGCTCGCCGAGGCGGGCAAGTACGACGAGTCGATCGCGATGAGCGACCGCTACCTGGACTCGGATCCCGACAACGCGGCCGTGCTCGCGGTCAAGGCCTACGCGCTGCACCGGCAAGGCCGTGACGACGAGGCGATCGCCGTCTACGAGCGCGTCGCTTCGCTGAACGGCGGCGACCGCGCGAGCTCGTTCAACCTAGCCGTGTTGCTCGAGGCCACCGGTCGCGGGGACGAGGCGATGGCCCGCTACGACGCGATGCTCGCCCTAGACCCGGATGACGCGGCCGCCTCGTACCGCAAGGGGCTCCTCCTCGCTGGCGGCGGCGACGCCGAGGCGGCCATCCCGCTCCTGGAGCGTTACCTGGCCGCCGAGCCGGAGTCGGCCGAGGGGCGACGGGTCCTGGCGGCCGCACTCGAGCGGGCCGGGTTGTACCTGCGTGCCCTCGAGGCCTACGCCGCGATGGCGGCCAAGGATGAAACCGACGCGGCGGCCTGGTTCGCGCTGGCCAGGCTCAGGCTGACCAAGGCCGACGACGCCACGGGCGGGCTGTCGGCGCTCGACTCGGCTATCGAGCAGGGCTTCAAGGACGCCGAGGCCGCCCGCGCCCTGCTCCGTACGGACGGGCTACTCGCGGCCGATCTCGTCGAGAAGCGGCTCGGGCGCGTCGGGCTCCTCGACGGGGAGCGGGCTGACGGCGCGTCGGCTGACGGCGCGTCGGCCGATGGCGCGTCGGCCGACGCGCCGTCAGCCGATGGCGCGACGGCCGGCGCGTCGCAGGGCGCGCCCAAGGATGAGGGCGCCGGGGACAGCGGCTCTTGAACCGCCCGGCCACGAGGCTCGCACCGGCCTGCGCCGTTCTGGCGCTCTGCGCGGCGACCGCCGCCGGCCAGGCGACGGTCGTGTTCAGGACGGCCCCGCCTAACGCGGCCCTGCTCGACGCGTCGGCGCCGGGGCTGGACACGGCGCTACGGCTGCGGGCCGCGGATAACGGCGGCCGGTCCGCGCACCTAACGGCCGGGACGCACGAGATCACGCTGATAGCCGAGGGCTACCGGCCGGCCCGCGTCGCCGTCGAGGTCGCCGAGGGGCCGGGCGCGCCGGCCGTCGTCGTCGAGGCCAAGCTCGAGCGCGCCGCCTCGGTGCTGCGGCTGGCTCGCGTGATAGCGACGGGGCGGCGGCCGAAGAGCGTCGAGTTCACCCCGGACGGCCGGTACGTCGTCGTCGCCCCTTTGTCCGGTGACGCTGTCGAGGTAATCGATCCGCGCACCGGGACTCTCGTCGCCAACCTGGCGCCTCCGGAGCGCTGGGCGAGGAGCCAGGGCTTCGTCGAAACGGCCTTCCCTGGCCGTGGCGAGGTCTGGGTCAGCCAGATGTACACCGACCTCCTGCACGTATTCTCGTTGGCCGACTACTCGTACCTCCGCTCGGTATCCTCGGGCGGATCCTTCCCGAAGGTGCTTCTCGCCCACCCCGACGGGCGGGTCTTCGCGTCGAATTGGCTGTCCGAGACCGTCAGCGCGCTGTCGCCCGACGGCATGACCCGGCTCGGCTCGATGCGCGCAGGGTCCACGCCGCGCGGCCTGGCCCTGTCGCCGTCCGGCGGCACGCTGTACGTGGCGAATTTCGGGAACGGCTCCATCGAGGCCTTCGACGCGCGCTCGTACGCGCGGCTACCCGCGCCGTTCGGCGGGGCGGCCGTACCCCTGGCCGGCTCGGCCAAGCGCCACCTCGTCGTCGACCCGGTCAGGAACCGGCTGTACGCCTCGGACATGGGGCGGGGTAGCGTCTTCGCGTACGACCTGGCGGCCGACCGCCAATTGGCCGAGATACCGATAGCCCCGAACGTGAAGACGAACACCATAGCGCTGTCGCCCGACGGCCGCTGGCTCTACGCCTCGACCCGGGGGCCGAACAACCCGGTCGACTACGAGCGCAAGGGGCCGGCCTTCGGCGAGCTCCTGGTCATCGATACCGACAGCCTGGCCATCGTCGAGCGGCACTGGGGCGGTAACCAGCCGACCGGCCTGGCCGTGTCGCCGGACGGCCGGCTCGTCGTCCTGACCGACTTCCTGGACCATCGCCTCGAGGTCTACGAGCGGGTCGAGGCCCTCGCGCACTCCCTCGGCCGCCGTGCCGAGCTCCGATCGATACCCTAGTTCCGGCGCGCGACGGCGGGGGCTTGCCTTGACGCGCACGGTGCATATGCTTATGCGCATATCGTACCGAGGAGGTCGCATATGAGCAGTACGAGGTGCCGTCCGTACATCGTCGCGTTATTCGCCCTCGCCGCCCTGGCGCCCGCGATGGCTCAGGCTCCAGCGACCGTCGCCATGAGCGATTTCGTCGTAAACTCGGATAATCCCGCGTTCACGTACCTCGGCAAGGGCTTCGCCGAGATCATCGCCTTCGAGGTGAGGAAGGCCCCGCAAGTACGGCTCGTCGACCGGGAGCAACGGAACAAGCAGCTCGAGGAGATGGAATTCTCCCTGTCCGGCCTGACGGATCCCTCGGCCCAGCTCGAGATCGGCAAGCTCCTTTCGGTACGTTTCCTGGTGTCCGGATCGATAACCGACATGGGCGGGCCGCTACTCGTCAGCCTTTCAATGCTCGACGTCCAGACCGGCGCGATCGTGTGGAACGACCAACTGACGGCCACGAGCGGCAAGTACGCGTACATCGGCGCCTACTTCGGCAAGTCGCTGCTCCGCCATTTCAATGCGACGGTCTCCAAGGAAACAGAGCGGGCCCTGGTCGCGTCCAAGGACGGCGACGAGGCGTCGGTGATCGCCCTGTCCAGGGGCATCGAGGCGTTGGACAAGGGCGATACGGACGAGGCGAAGAAGCAACTGACCGCCGCGCGGAGTATCGATCCGGACAACCAGGTCGCGGCTGCCCTGCTATCGAAGCTAGCCTCGGCGTCGGCCAAGTTCAAGGTCGTACCTGAGCGCTCCGTCAGCTACTACAACCCGGCTTATCTCGGAGGCATGGAAAAGGATAAGGCGTACTTCAACCTGTCCTTCGCCAACCTGGCCTGGGGCTTGCCGAACGAGGACAAGGGAGAGAGCCAGGATTATTGGCTGGCCCTGGACGAGTCGGGAGACTATGGAACCTCCGAGCGCCAGATGAACCTGGTCGCCGGATACGGCTTCCCCCTCAACGGCGTTCTCGGCCTGTGCGCAGAGGTCTCGGGCGGGGGTGAACTGAGCAACGCGATACTTAGGCAATACGCTCCGGGCGATTGGATGGCCTCGGGTAACGACTATACCTACTACATATCCGGAGGCTCGATCACCGCTGGGCTACGAGTCTCGCCATGGCTGAGCCTCGGACTCGGCGCTACCGTATCGTATAAGAAGCGCGACTATTATAGCGAGTATCTCGGATCGCCCCCTCCGGAACTAGCGGATCCGATGAATGGATATTGGTTGGATACGGGGATCTCGTTCGGCGGGATGCTCGCGGCCGCGCTTAGGTCCCGTTCGGGCGGGCTTTCATGGGATGTCTCCGCGTCCTGGTCGAACGAGGTGCTGCACTACTTCGATACCGATCCCGCGGCGCTCGAATTTTACGAGTACGGAGCGCCGCTGTACGTGGAACAGACCCTCTCCTGGTCACCGGCCGGCCAGAAGACCTTCCTCGCCTTGAAGCAGGTCAACGACCTGTACTTCGACCGGGAACTCTACTATAGCCGCCTCATGCCGTGCGTCGAGCAGTGGTTCTTCGGCCTTTTCGCGGTACGGCTAGGCGTCGAAGGCTCGATCGTGTATCGGGACAATCTGACCGAGCTCGGCTGGGGGGCCACGGCCGGCGTGACGATACCGGTATGGAAGCTCGAACTGGACGCGAACTACACCCTCAGGCAACGGCCCTCGCGATCTCTGCCCGGAGTCACCATCCCCGAAAACGTCTTCTTCATCACGGTTTCGGCGGATGGCCTGCTGTTCGGCGATTAAACGGAGGGCGGGGCGTGGGGGCCCCGCTAGTCCTGCCCGCCCAGCTCCAGGATCAGCTCGACCTCGCCGCGCGACAGCTTGACGGCGCGAGCTATCTCCTCGACCTTCCAGCCCTGGTGGGACAGCTTGCGCACGGTCTCCTGGACCGACAGGGGCGGCGCGCCCTTGTCCTTGCGCCCGGCGCTCGGCTCGTCCTTGAGCAGGTCGTTGAGTAGCTTGAGGTGGTCCTGGGTCTTCTTGTTGAGCTCGTCGAAGCGCGTCTCGGCGCGGGCGAGCCATTCGCGGGCCTTCTGGAGCTCGGTCGCCCGCTTCTCGGCGTCGGCCAGCACGCCGTCCACCTCGTCGAGCCTGACCACCGTGGCGTCCAGCTTGGGCTTCCAGGACATTACCTCGTCGAGGGATCGCTTGAGGTCGATGACGCGGTCGGGTAGCTCCCGGATGTCGGCGTCCATCGTCCTGACGTTGCGCTCGAGCTCGCCGATGGCCTGAAAATTCTTGTCGATAGCGTCCGCGGTAGCGTTCAAGATGTTCGACTTCTTCTCGACGCGCTCGTACTTCTCGGCCGCCTCGTCGGCCGCGTCGACCACGCGGCGGAACTCGGCCTCGAGCTGCGTGAGCTGGTCGTTGTTCGAGGTGACCGAGGCCAGCTTCTGGTCGACTGTCTGCGACAGGGCCAGGAGGCGCTTGAAGTCGTCCTCCATGGCGTCGAGGCGGCGCTTCTCGGCGAGGAATTTGGCTATCTTCTGTCCGAGCTCGTCCTCGAGCCGTTTGACGCGGCTGTACTGGGTCTCGAGCTCGGCCATCTCGGCCCGGCGCGACTCGACGCGGGCCAGGTCGGCCTTCATCGCCTCGACCGCCTCGCCGAGCGACGCCTTGAGCTCGTCGGCCCGCTCGAACAGCTTCGTCTGGGCCTGGAACGCCTTGATCTGTCCATCCATCTCCTCGAAGGCCTTCACGCGGGCCTTCCGCTCCGACTCGAGCGAGCCGGCCATCTGAGCCTTGGCGGCGTCGAAGCCTTCCTGGAGCAGGCGGGCTTCGCGGCGGTAGTCCTCGACGGCGGCGCCCATGGCCGCGACCGATTCCCTGGCCCTGCGAGCGGCGTCCTGCGCCATGCCGTCGTAGGAGCGGTTGAAGTCGTCCAGGGCCTGGGACGTCTTCTGGGCGAGCTCCTGTCGGAAGCGGCCGACCTCGTCGGACAGCGCGCGCACATCCTTCGAGAGGGCGTCGCGCTCGAGTTTGGCCGCCTCGATAACCTTGCGGCGCTCCTTCTCCCAGTTGTCGGAGATGGCCGCGACGTCCGCCTTGAACGAGTCGCCGAGCGCGGCTATGGCGGCCGAGTGCTCGGTCTCCGCGGCCCGCATCGATTCGGCGTATTCCTTCTTCCAGGCTTCGGCGTGGGCGAGCACGGTAGCCCGCGCCTCGGTGAACGCGGCGCGGGCCCGCTCCGTTACCTCTTCGAGCGCCTTGCCGTCGGCCTCGGCCTGGCGCTCGGCGCCGCGGACCCGCTCGCTCGCGTCATGCTTCCAGCGGTCGAGCTCCGCGGCCATGAATGCGTTGGCGGCGGCGCGCGCGTCGTCGAGGTCCGCCTTGACGGACGCCTTGAGGGACGAAAGGGCCTCGTCCGCCTCGCCGACCCGCTCGCTGATGGCGGAGCGGTGGGCGTCGACCTGGGCTCCGAGCTTGTCCAGCTGCTCCTGGACGCGGCCCTGCGTCTCGGCCAGCCTGGCGCGCGCCTCCTCGGACCAGGCGCGGTCGGTCTCGGCGCGGGCCGCGTCGGCCTCGCGGATGGAGGCCTCGAGACGCTCGTCCATCTCGGCGCGCCAGACGGCGAAGCGCTCATTGGCGTCGTCGCTACGCTGGCGCAGGTCGGCGAAGAACTCGTCCTCGAATATCTTGAGCTTCTCGGACACGTCGGCGTAGGCTTTGCTCTTGAGCGCGTTCAGGTCGCTCTCGAGGTCCTTGACCGCCGACTTGACCCTGGCCGAGTCGTCCTTGAAGTCGGCCTCGAACGAGGCTTGCCTGGCGGCCAAATCCTTGCCGAATAGCGCGAAGTCCTCCTCCACGCGGCGCTCGACGCCGGCCATGGACTCGCGCAGGGCCGACTCCATGCGGTCCGCGTCCAGCCTGATGCCCTCGAGCCTCGTGAGCCCCTGCTCCACGACGCCGCGCAACTCGGCAGCGCGGGCCTCGAAACCGGCGAGCACGCGCTTCTCGAGGTCGGCGCCGCGGTCGGTGAACTTGGCGCTCAGGGCCGCGACCGCGTCGGCGGCCCGCTTCTCGGCGGCGCCGAGCGACGCGTCCATCGCGGCGACGCGGGCGGCCTGCTCCGCGGCCGTCTCGTCGATCCTGGACTTGAACGACGACAGGGACTCGGCCATTTCCCTGACGGCGCCCTCGGCCGCCGCCTTGGTGTCTACTAAGCCTTCCTTGATCGCGCCGCGGATCGCGGCCTGTCGCTCGGCGAGGTCTTCCTGGTAGGCCTTGAGCTGGTCCTTGACCTTGGCGTGTACCGCCTGGGCCGTCTCCAGGGCCTTGGCCTCGGCCTTGGCCGCGCGGGCCTCGGCGTCTTCCATGCGGGCGCCGACCTTGTCGACGGTCGCCTCGGCCTCGGCGCGGGCGCCGGCCAGGAGTTCGTCGGCGTCCTTGCGCCATTCCGCCTTGAACGACTTGAGGAGGCCCTGGGTCTCGGAGACCTTCTCCTTGGCCTGGTCGCGCAGAGCGTTGAAGCGGGTGTCGATAGCCTCGCCGAGCCTGGCTCCGCGGGCGTCAATCTGGGCCTCGAGCCGCTTGAAGCTCTCGTCCTCGAGCCGCTCGCCTTCCTCCCGCGCGCGCTTGAACGCATCGGCCAGCATCGCGTCGATGGCGCGGTACCGCTGCTCGGCCGCCCTGACCGCCTCGGCGTTGGTCTCGGCCACCTCGGCGGTACCTTGCTCGGCGCGTTCCCGGAGCGCCTCGACCTGGGCCTGGGCGTCGTCCATCGCCGAACGCAACTCGTCGGAGTAGGCCTGGCGTAGGTCGTCCATCATGTCCTTGGCGTCGGCCGCGATACCTTCGCGTATACTGGGTATCGACGACTTCAGGGCCTCGATCTCGAGCTTGGCGGCCTTGAGGGTACGGGCGACGCCGTCGACGAAGGCGCTCTCGTCGTGGATGACCGACAGGTTCTCGTCGACCCTGGAGCTCATGTCCTTGAGCTCGGCGAGCGCCTTGTCGTACTCGGCTATGCGCGCGGCCATGCCGCCTATCTGGTCGGCCTTGGCGCTCAGCGCCTCCTCGGCCAGCTGCACCCGGCGCAGCACTTCCTTGGCGGCCTTCTGGTGCACCTCGAGGTCTATCGCGTAGGCCTTGAGGTCCTCGGCGCGCTGGTCCGCGTGGGCCGACAGCTCCTCGCGCAGCTTCTCGGCGTATTTCTTGACCTTCTCGAGCGAGCGGTTATCGCGGTCGAGAATTCGGTAGGCGAGCAGGATGATCAGCGTAATGCCTATGGCCACGAGGTTGCCAAGGTCGAACATCATTATTTCTCCCATTATCGATTCCGCCTGGGCGTGCCGGCGGCCGGGATCGGCCCGATTGGAGTCAGTATATAGCACTATGGAGGAATAATAAAGAATCGAGCTTCGTCGACAGGCGTGTCTTGTAAAATCTCCATTCTATGCTATTATCATGGTATCTATATTGAAACGTTGAACATGTCCGACAATGGAGGTCGTATGAAGAAGATGCTGGCGGCGACCCTGATCGCCCTAGCCATGATGGCGTCGTCGTGCGCCGTCGTCGATTCGCTGTTCTATAACGCCGACGGCGTGAAGGCGTCGGAGCTCGAGGCCTTCGAGGGGAGCGCCGCGTCGAACCAGGCCGAGGCCAAGGCGGCCCTGATCGCCGGCATCGATTCCGGCGCCCTGCCCGTCGCCGCGTTCGCCGTATCCGGCCCCGCCGGCGACGTGATAGCCCGCGCGTTCCCGAGGTTGCTACCCGCGTACTCGGAGCCCGAGGCCGGTTCCACGGCGTCTCGCGCCGCTCCGACCGCCACCGTCAACTCCGACGGTAGCGTCGTGATGAGCTGGACGGGCGACGGCGAGCTGGTCTCGTCGAACCCGACGGTCACGCTGAGCGGCAGCCTCGCCTATACCGTATCGGCCGATAAGAACGAAGAGCTGACGTCCATCGCCATGGACGCGTCCCTGAAGGCCGACCTCGAGGCCGAGATAGGCGCGTACGCGGCGGCCGGGCTCAAGGGCGCCATGATGAACCTGAAGGCCAAGGGCGACGCGTCGCTCACCGGTTCGGTAAGCGGCTTCACGGCCAAGGGCTACGCCGCCCTGTCGCTCAACGCGGGCATGTCCCTCGACGAGGCGGCCGGCCACAAGGGCGGCAAGTATATCGTCTCGGTCAAATTCGCCGAGAGCTATGACATGGCCATCACGCTGACCGACGTCGCCGGCTCGGCCGCTGGCGAGGTCGAGATGAGCCTCGTGGTCAAGGTCTACGGCAACGACAACAAGCTGATCGACGAGTACGAGTTCGCCGCCGAGGACTTCGCCGACGTACTGTTCTGATCCATGAAGGCTCCGGCGCTCAGTCGCCGGGGCCGAGCGATGCCCGGGGCCCGTTCCCCGGGCTTTTTTTTAGGAGCTCAGCTCGCGGCTACGCGCCGCGGCCGCGTCGACGGCGTCCATCACGATGGCGCG
>JAKQKE010000081.1 GCA_029560805.1 Spirochaetota bacterium | reverse complement strand
AGGTGCGCAAGCTAGGCGAGATACTGTCGGCCAAGCGCCTGCCCGAGAGCGCCATAGACGAGGCCCTGTCGCGCCAGCGACCCATAGGCGAGATACTCGTCAAGGACCTGGGTACCCCGCAGTCCGCGGTGGAGGACGCCTTATTCGAGCAGGAGCACGCGAGGAACATCGTCAAGGCCGCCAAGGACGACACCGAGCGGAAGACCATACGCATACGCTCGGAGAAGCTCGACGGCCTGCTTAACCTGGTCGGCGAGCTGGTCACCGTGCAGGCACAGCTGTCGCAGACGGTCAGGGACTCGACCGACCGCCACCTGCACGGCATCAGCGACTACGTTAAGCGCCTCGCTGGCGAGCTACGGGCCACCGCCATGGAGCTAAGGCTCGTGCCCGTCGACTCCCTGTTCGCCAAGTTCAAGCGCCTAGCGCGGGACCTGTCCAAGAACCTGGGCAAGGAGCTCGAGATTCAGTTCGAGGGCGGGGACACCGAGATAGACAAGTCGGTGATAGACGTCCTGAACGATCCGCTCGTGCACCTGGTGCGCAACGCGGCCGACCACGGCCTAGAATCGACCGACGACCGCGCCGCGCTTAAGAAGCCTCGCTGCGGCACGATCACCATGAAGGCCCAGCATGCCGGCGCCTTCGTGCGCATCAGCGTGGCGGACGACGGCCGCGGCCTGAACCGCGAGAAGATACTCAAGAAGGCGATCGACCGCGGCATAGTACCGCCGGACGCCAAGCTCGCCGACGAGGAGATAGACCAGCTGATCTTCAAGCCGGGCTTCTCGACCGCCGACGTGATCTCCAACGTCTCGGGCCGTGGGGTCGGCCTCGACGTGGTCAAGACGGCCATCGACCAGCTCGGCGGCACGCTAAACGTCAAGTCTCGGATCGGCCAGGGCACCGAATTCTGCCTGGACATACCGCTGACCCTCGCGATCATCGACGGCTTCCTCGTGCGATCCGGGCGGCGCATGTTCGTCATCCCGCTATCGTCGGTCGACTCGTGCTTCGAGCGGGAGCGCCCGGCCGAGCCCGAGCGCCTGATCGTCAGGGGCAAGGACTTCATACCCTACGTATCGTCGCGCGAGCTGTTCGGCGAGGACGAGAAGCCGCCGCTCAGGGAGGAGGTCGTCATCGTCAGCGTGTTCGAGTCGAAGCTGGCCATAGGCTTCGACCAGGTGCTCGGCGGCTACCAGACCGTCATCAAGCCGATCGGCGAGATCGCCCGCTACGCTACCGGCGTATCAGGCGCGGCCATCCTCGCCGACGGCGGCATAGCGCTGATACTCGACGTCGCGGCCCTGGCCAGGGCCCACAAGGGCAGCTAGGCGCGCCGCGCGCTGTCCAGGGGCCGGAGCCTGCGCGCTCCGGCCCTTTTCATCGGTTTTTATCGTTTTTTTAGCCCGAGCCTTCACCAATCGGTTTTTGCGCGATAGTATAAAAGCGACGGCGACGACGGCTCGGGGTCGTCGCCCGGCATCCATCCCTAGTCCTCGGAGGCTCGCATGCTCGATTTCATAGTCAAGGGCGGTATAATACTCTGGATCATCATGGCGCTGTCGGTCGTAGGCCTCGCGATCATCATCGAGCGCGTCCTCTACTTCAGGAGCATCAAGACCGACGAGGACAAGCTGTTCCAACGGGTCAAGGCGTCGGTAGAGAAGGGCCATTTCGACGAGGCCCTATCGATCTGCGACAACAACGAGTCCCCGCTCTCGGCGCTGATCAAGGTCGGCATAGAGTACCGCGCGTATCCCGAGTCGGCCCAGAAAGAGGTACTCAAGGACGCCGCCGCCCAGGAAGTGCCCAGGCTCGAGCGCAACGTGTCGGCCCTCGGCACGATAGCCCACATAGCCCCGCTCCTCGGCCTGCTCGGCACCGTGACCGGCACCATGAAGGCCTTCGGCGTGCTCGGCCGCTTCGGGTCGGTCGCCGACCCGTCAATCCTGGCCAAGGGCGTGTCCGAGGCGCTCATAACGACGGTCGGAGGCATCGTGGTGGCCGTGCCCGCGGTTATCTTCTATAACCTGCTCGTCACCAAGGTCAACATGATCCTGCTCAAGATGGAGAACCAGGTGACCGCCCTCGTCATGATGATCAACTCCGGCAAGCGCCGCGGGCTGGCGTCGGCCGCGGCCGCCGTTAAGGAAGAGGCGGGCCGGGGAGCCGGCGCATGACGATAGAACGCAGGCTCAAGCCCCAGATAAACATCGACCTGACGCCGCTGATCGACATCATCTTCCAGCTGGTCATCTTCTTCATGATATCCAGCACCTTCAAGACCGCGCCGGGCATAGAGCTGCAGCTGCCCGACTCCGGTACCGCCACCGCTATCACCATCACCGAGCTGTCGGTCGTCGCCGTATCCGAGGACGAGGTCTACGTCAACAAGACGCGGACCACCGCCCAGGGCGCGGAGTCGGTGATAAGGCTGGAGCTCGAGGGCAAGCAGGTCGACGAGGTGCAGGCCGTGCTCGAGGCGGGCGCCGAGGCGCCGTACCAGCTCGTCGTCACGCTGCTCGACTCGCTCAGGAGGAACGGCGTAGACTCGGTCGGCCTGTCGACGCGGACCACCGCGGAGGAAGCCCCATGACCAGCGCCCGCGACGAGTGGCTGCGCGCCCGCGAGCGGAAGCGCGCGACCGTGGCGGTAAGCTCGGCGCTCGGGGCGTATCTCCTGCTGTTCGGCGTGGCCGCGATCCTGTCGCTGTTCGCCGTGCAGGACATGGCCGACTTCTCCGGGCCGATCATCGTACGGCTCGGCTCGCCCGACGGCGTCGACGCGCCGCATCCGGTCGAGGCCGAGCGGTCCAGCGCGCAGGCCGAGAGCGTACCCGAGGCGCCCGCCGCGGCCCTGCCCGAACCGCCAGCGCCCGCC
>JAKQKE010000069.1 GCA_029560805.1 Spirochaetota bacterium | reverse complement strand
GCAGGCGCCTCGAGATGCCGGCGACCTCGCCGACGCCGGCCAGGCCGCAGACGGCCCCGGACAGCAGGATCGCGAGCATGATGTTGCGCTCGACGGCTATGCCCTGGTAGCGCGCGGCCTTGGGGCTCGAGCCTATCACCTTGAGCTCGAAGCCCCAGCGCGTGCGGTTGAGCACGAACCACAGAATCAGCGCCACGGCTATCGCGAAGTACAGGCCTATGTGGGCGCGGCCGGCGATGCGCGGGAACCAGGCCTCCTTGGGGAAGAGCCTCGTGCCCGGGAAGCCGAAACCCTTCGGGTCGCGCCAGGGGCCGTAGTACAGGAATTCAGCCAGGAGCAGCGCCACGTAGTTGAGCATCAGCGTGACGAGGGTCTCGTCGACGTTGAGCCGCGTCTTGAGGAGGGCCGGCACGCCGGCCCAGAGCGCCCCGGCCGCGCAGCCGACCAGGACCAGCACCGGCAGCACGAGCGGGCCGGGCAGCCAGTTCCAGTATAGGGCGACCCAGGTGGCCGCGATGCTCGCCAGCGTCAGCTGGCCCTCGGCGCCGATGTTCCAGAAGCGTAGCTTGAACGCGAGAGCCACGCCGAGGCCGGTCAGCATCAACGGTATCGCCTTGACCAGGGTCTCGGTGAACGCCCGCCAGGAACCGAAGGCGCCCCTGACCATCGACGCGTAGGTCGCCATCGGGTCCGCCCCGAAGATCACGAGCAAGGCCCCGGTCAGGATCAGCGACGCCAGAAACGATACGACCGGGACGACGACGATGGCCGTCCTCGACACCGACTTCCGTTTCTCGAATACCAGGCTCATGATAGCGCCTCCTCGGTAGACGGGGCGACGCCCGCCATGAGGAGACCTATCTCCTCGGGATCGGCCCCTGCGGCCGGCATCGAGCCGACGATGCGGCCGTCGTACATCACGGCTACCGTATCCGCCACGGACAGGAGCTCGTCGACGTCCTCGGACACGAGCAGCACCGCCTTGCCCGCGTCGCGCTGGGCGACGAGCTCCTTGCGGACGGCCTCGGTGGCGCCTATATCGAGGCCTCGGGACGGGTAGACGGCCACGAGCAGGCTACCGCACGACTCGATCTCGCGAGCCAGGATGGTCTTCTGGATGTTGCCGCCGGACAGGAACTTGACCCTGGTCTCAGGCGACGGGGTGGCTATGTTGAACAGCCCTATCATCTTGCGCGCGAATTCGAGGATGCGCCTCGGC
>JAKQKE010000039.1 GCA_029560805.1 Spirochaetota bacterium | reverse complement strand
GCCTGCCGGTTCTTGCCCTGGTAGTAGGCGGCCTCGCCGAGGGACTCGACGATGCGCGGGTCGCGGCGCACGGTGGTATAGGCCTTGTTCGCGTACAGCTCGGCGTCGGCGTAGCGTTCCAGCGCCAGGAGCGACCAGACGAGCACCACATACGACTCGATGTTGAGCGGATCCTGGGCCAACTCGGCCAGGCAGACGGTCCTGGCGTCGTCGAAGCGGCCTTCGCGGTACATCTTGAGCGCGTCGGGCCTATCCTGGGCGTAGAGGCCGCTCGAGACCGACAGCGCCAGGGCGGCGGCTACGGCGCGGGCGGCGTTCGGGCGCGGTCCCATGGCTATCCGGGACGCCCTCAGGCCTGGGTCGACGAGGAGTCGCCGGTCATCGTGCAGATACCGTTGAAACGGCAGCCCGGTTCCATCGTCACCTCGGCCGCGGTCACGTCGCCTTCGACGCGGCAGCTGGCGTACAGCTCGACGCGGCCCGTGGCGACGATGTTGCCCTTGAGGGAGCCGCGCACGGTGACGTTCCCGGCCCGCACGTCGGCTTCGACGACGGCCTTCTCGTCGATATGGAGGTCGCTATCGGAGACGATCGAGCCGGAGACGCGGCCCTTGATCATCATCGGCTCCTTGAAGGCCATGGAGCCGGCGAACTCGACGTCCGAGGCGAGTATCGTATCGAGGGTATCTTCATCCACCACGCTGAGATGTACGTCGGTCATAGCCTGGGATGATACGGTAAAGCCGCGAGCTAGGCAAGCCTGCCGAACGCGTCGTACAGCTCGGAGAACAGCTCCGGCGTCAGGGTCTCGGCGCGCGCGTCGGGCGATACGCCGGCTGCCTCGCAGGCGGCCGCGATCAGCGGCTCGGGGCGGCCGGCCGCCTTGAGGTTGTTGCGTAGCGTCTTGCGCCTGGAACTGAAGCAGGCGCGCGTGAAGCCGGTGAAGGCCTTGTCGCCCGAATGGGCCACCGCGTCGGGCCGGGCCTCCATCGTGACGACGGACGAACTGACGCGAGGCTGGGGCCAGAACGATCCGGGGGACAGGTCGAAGACGGACCTAACCGCGTAGGCCGACTGGCAGAGCACCGAGAAGGCCGAGTAGTTCTTGGTCGAGGGGGCGGCGCACATGCGCTGGGCGGCCTCTTTCTGCACTGTGAAGACCATGCGCGGGGGGCGGACGCCGCCCTCGATCAGGGCCGCGATGATCGCCCCGGCCGCGTTATACGGCAGATTGCCGAACGCGAGGCTCGGACGCCCATCCGTTTCGAAGGCCGCGCGCCAAGTCTTCACGAAGTCGCCCTCGTAGAGCCTGAAGCCGGGCATTGCGCCGTAGGCTCCGCGGATAAGCTCGGCGAAGCCCTTATCGATCTCGAACGCGCTCAGGCTCAGGCCGAGCAGCAGCGCCTCCCGGGTCATGGCGCCGGCGCCCGGGCCTATCTCCCAGGCGCGCGCGCCCGGCTCGGTCTCGAACAGCGAGGCTATGCGGCTCCTGGCGCGACCCGAGACCAGGAAATTCTGTCCGTACTTCTTGCGCATGCCGAGGCCGAGGCCGTCGAGCATGGCTGACAGCTCCGAGGGGGCGTCGTAGTTGACTGGAAGCGGCACGGCGCCGGGATTCGATGCGGTAGGCGACATGGGGCCAAGCATACACGAACGCGGCGGCGCAGGCAACGACGCCGGCCATGGCGGCGCGCCAGCCAGTCCAATCCTCGGACAGGGCTATCGAGGGCAGGCGGGCGGCGGTCCCGATGACGGCGACGAGGGCCCGGTACGGCAGCAGGCAGGCGAGCCGGGCGGCCGGCGCGGCCCAGGGCACCAGGGCGACGACGAACGAGCCGACGAGGCCGGCCCAGATCAGCGCCGCCACGAGCAGCCCGGCCAACGCGCTCGCGACCGGCGAGAAGAGGTTGAGCGTTCCGAAGGCCAGTAGCGACAGCGGGGCCGTGGCCGCGAGCGCCGCGAAGCCCACGGCTACCGCTCCCGCCGCCGGAGGCGGCAGCCAGCGCCGGAGGCCGAACTCGTAGGCCCCGCCGAGAACTCCGATGCCGGCGACCGCCAGGTACGACAGCCCGAACGACAGCTCGTGGGCCGCCGCGGGATCGACGACGACGGCGACGATGAACACCGCCGACAGCGTGACGACCGCCGGCTGCGGGCGGTCGGCCGCCAGGAGGGCGCTTGTAGCCCAGAACATGGCGACCGCCCGCGCTACCGACGGCGAGGCGCCCACGAGGTACAGGTAGGCCGCCGCGAGCAGGCAGGCTACCGCGCGGGCGCGCCTCGGGCCGAGCGCGAAGCCGAGCAGGACCGCCACGAACGAAGCCAGGATCCCGACGTGCTGGCCCGACAGCGCGAGTATATGGGCGCAGCCGGCGGCCCTGAAACCGGCCGAGAGCTCCGGGTCGAGCTCGTCGCGCACCCCGACGACGAGGGCCTCGAGGAGGGGGCCGGCCTCTCCGCCGGCCGCCCGGAGCGACTCGAGGGCGCCGGCCCGGAGCGCGGCCCGAGCGGCCTCGGCAGCGGGCGGCGGCCCGATAGCCTCGACGCCGGCCGCGTCGACGAAGGCGTACGGCGAGGCGAGCGCGTCGCGCCAGGAGCCGCCGCCGGTCCTCGGCGGCAGGAGGCCGCGCCTTAGGGCGACGCGCAGGCGCTGGCCGCGCACGGGCGCCTCGCCAGGGCGGCCGTCCCGAGGCGCACCGCCGTTTGACGAGCCGCGGACGTAGACGACGACGCGACCCGAGGCGGTGACGCGTTCTCCGTCGCGGCCGAGCGCCGCCTCCAGCTCCAGCTCGCAGGCGAGGAGGCCTCCGGCCGTATGGGTCGGGTCGGAGGCGACCCGAGCTTCGTAGGCGGCCGCGCCGGGGGCGTACGGCCCGCCGAGCCCCGGACTGAAACGCGCCGAGCCGGCCTCGACGCGGGCATGGCACCAGGCCCCGCAGCACAGCCCGGCGGCCAGAGCCGCCGCGAGCGCCGACGCCGCTCGCCGGAGGCCACCTATCGCCGGCTCGGCGACGGCGCGCAGGCGCCGTTTCGTAACCAGGGATATCGTCGACCTGGGGCTTGGAGCGAAACGCATCGAGAGCGCGATGGAAGCCGCGCACGCGGCGATGACGCTGGCCAGGGCCCTCGAACCGGAACCGGGAGGCAGGTAGAGCGCGGCGGCCAGCCCGGCCGCCGCCGCGACGACCGGCGGCACGGAGACGCGCGGAGGCTCGACGGAGGACGCGCGCGTTTTGACGGATTGAGCGGCCACGCCCGGATACGCGGCTCGGAGCCTCGGCGCGTGCGCTATCCAGGAAGGCCGAGCGTTACCAGCGAAGCTTCTGGAGCGCGTCCCTGGCGGCCTTCTTGACCGTCTCGGGATACTGGAGGTAGCCGATGTACAGGAGATAGTCGAAAGCCGCCTTGTCGCCGAGGCGGCCGAGATTGTTGACGACCGCGAGCGTGACCTGCTCGTCGAAGGACTTACCCTGCTCCGTCTCGGTGTTGATCAGCTGGAGGTAGAGCGCCAGGGCCTGGGCGGCTTCAGCGGTGCCCATCGCTCCGAGCAGCGCGATCGACTCGAGGAAGTTCGACTTGGAGACCTGGCCGCGGTTGTATTGCACCTGGAAATCGTAGAAGTGTTTGATAGCGAGCGGCGAGGCCTTCTGCCACGATCGGGCGGTCAGCTCCCTGGCGGCCTGGGTACGCATACCCAGGATATAGCCCTGGTCGCCCGACGACGGGCTCTGGTACGAGACGCCGACCGACAACGCCACCTCGGCCAGCTCGCCCCGGCGCTCCTCGGGCAGGGCGCCGCCGCGCAGGCCGGCCTCGAGGGCCGCGGCCTTGTCGGCGGGCGGGCTCGATCGGATGACCTCGGCGAGGAAGGCCGCGTAGTCGCCCTTGAGCGACGCCATCGCGGCGCCGGCCCGATCGGTGACGGCCTTGCCGATGGACGCGGTATAGGCCGCGAAGAGGAAGGGGAACGACGACGAATCGCCGAGGCGGCCGAGCGAGTAGATGGCGGCATCGAGCACGGCCTGGTCGATCCGGACGCCCGACTTGGCGAGCGAGACCTGAGTGTCGACGAAGGCGTTGAGCTCCTTGAGGATGGCGGGGTTGCCTACGGCGACCTCGGCCAGCGTCTGCAGGAGCGGCACGCGGACGAGGGCGTCCTTGTAGATACCGAATAGCTCCCAGAGGTGGCCGGCGGCCGGCGCGTACTTGTACTTACGCACCATGTTGACCGATAGCACCGATATGTCGCGCAGGAGCGCATCGGTGGACAGGAGCGAGGCGTTGCTGAGCACGAACTGGATGGCCGTGTCATACAGGGGCCCCATGTCGACGCCGTCGTAGGCCGAGGCCTCCTTGAGCAGCTCCAGCTTGGTGCCGAGGCTCGAGCGCACGAAATTCCTGCGGTAGGTGTCTATGAGCTCGGACGATTCCTGGGCCGACGCGCCGGTGAGCGCGACGGCCAGCATGAACGCTATCGCTACGCGGATCCTATGCATCGTTCCCCCGTCCGTTAAACTTATACCGAAAACGGCCTCTCGTCCAGTTCGGCGCCCCGGCGCTCCGAATCGCCCGGACCGACGTTGTAGACGTGGGATCGGATGACGTTGCGCATACGCGGGCTCGGCGTCATCGCCTCGACGTGCAATAGGGATTGATTCTTCTCGACGTCGTACTCCGAGCCTTTGACGGTGCCGCTGATGACGATCTGGTCGTCGCCTATGTAGAACTGCGCCTTGACGAGCAACCCGATCCTGGCCTTGCCGCCTATCAGCACCGATACGCCGTCCTCCGACACGTCCTGCACCACGCACTTGAGGCCGGGCACTCGCTCCGGCTTCTCGTAGGCGCCCTCGAGGCGCTTGAGCAGGTACAGGTAGGCCGGCATCCTGGAGCGGACGCGCAGCGACTTGCGTTTCTGGGTGCGCAGGAGCGACCCCGAGTGCCCGAGCTGCAGCACCGGTATGTCGCGGATGCGCAGATCCTCGAGCACGTAGGTATCGAACACGTAGCCGGCGTCCTCCTGGCGCCAGAAGTACACCGACACGCGGGCGCCCTTCCACTGGAAGCCGGGCGGCACCCTGGCGCCGACCGGGTAGGAGACGACCAGGTAGCGTTCGTTCGAGTCGATCACCGTGGACGAGTAGACGCCGATACCCTCGACGAGCACGCGGATGCGCTGGTTCGCCCGTATGAAGCGGGAACTGGTGATGCCGGCGCGGTACTTGGGCAGCTCGAACTCGAGCCGCTTCCTGAACTCGTACAGCTTCTCCATGAAGACGATGGCGCCGCGGTCGCGCTCCATGCCTTCGGCGCGGTACTTCTTGGCGAAGGCCTTGATGCAGGCGTCGAGCTCGCGTATCGACCAGAGGGCCGCCGTCGAATCGGGCACGCCGGCTATCCTGCACATCTCCATGATGGCCCTGGCCTCGGAGAACGTGAACCCCACCTCCTTGCCGCGGGCGTAATACTCGAGCGGCGAGAAACGCCTGTCGCCCCGCAGGAGCAGGGTCAGCGTCACGAAGAGGAGTAGCACGACGACGATGAGCAGCAGGTTCACCATGGCGAAGCTCCGTCCTGACAGTATATACTGGCGCGATGGATACCGATAGCGCCCGCGCGTCGTGGGCCGAGCCGATCCTCGTCACGATCGCCGTCGCCGGCCCCGGCCTGATCCCCTACCAGCCTCCGGCGACCGGAGCCATCGCATGGCTGGCCGGCTCCGCGCTGCAATCGTTCTCGCAATTCACGCTCCTGCTTGTCATTATCGGCCTCGGGCGCCGCCTTCGTGAATACGGCGTGACCAAGCCGTCGGCCAAGGACGCCGTCGTGGCCGCCGGAGTCTTCGCCGCGATGCTATGCGCCGCCATGGTCGCGGCGGCGGTCGCGCCGGGGGCGGCCGCGGCGCCAACGGCGTACGGCGCGTCGGCGGGTGAGGCTACCTCGGCCGGGCCCGCGGCCATCGTCGCCCTATCGGCCGGCTTCGCGATCTCGGTGGCCTACCGCGAGGAGTTGTTCTACCGCTGCTACCTGCTCGGCGCGCTGACCGGCCGCGGCGCCGGGGCCGTCGCCGCGGCCGCCGTATCGACGGGGCTGTTCGTAGCCGGGCACGCCTACCAGGGGCCGGCCGGGATGCTGGCCTCGGCCATCGCGGGCTCGGCCTTGGCGGCCGCCAGGCTACGAGGCGCCAGACTCCACGCGCTGGCATGGGGCCACGCGGCCTACGATCTCGCCGTATTGATCGCCGGGTTCGGCCTCGCGGCCCGCGCATAGTGTTACGAATCTTATGGGGGACACGCAAAGAGCGCGTATCAGCCGCGCCGCTGGCCCGCTAGCAGCGATTCCACCTCGGCGAACGGCTTTATTGGGAAGTCGTCATCTGTCGGAACTGCGATACCACGAAGATTCGTAACACTCAAACACGCGTACGGCCCATCAACAAGGTTCGTAACACTACCCAAGTAGCACGGCAGACTGTATTATAGGGTGATGCAAGCAATAGACCGCTTAAAGTCCGACCTGGACGACTGGGTTCGCCGATCCGGCCGAGCTCCGGGCAACCGCGAGTTCGACTCGCTACGCGACACCTTCGCGCGATCGGTTCCCAAGGTGCCCGGCGAGACGATGGCCGCCCTCTTCACCACCTTCCTGTCCCGCTACGGCTCGGGCGGCTCGGAATACTCGGCCAAGGCCATCGATTGGCTGGCCGGAGTCGGCTCGCTACTCCTGTCCGACTACGACGGCACGCCGTTCACCCGGGAGGACTGGGAGGAAATACGCGATATCGTCACCGTAGAGTCCGGCGAGATAGACATGGACACCTTGAGCTACGTGCTCGGACAGGCGCTCGAGCACGGTGCCGTCTAAGGCTTCAGAATCCGAACCGGTACGGTTCGATGAACCAGGATGGTTTGGAGACGACGGCTTCTGGACCGACTACGCGCCCCTGCTGTTCGGAGGCGAGCGCTGGGCGGAGGCGCCGGCCGTCGTCGACGCCGTCCTGGCCCTGAGCGGGGCCGAGCCCGGGTCGCCGGTACTCGACATGTGCTGCGGTCCTGGTAGGCATGCGCTGGAATTCGCCTCGCGCGGCCACCCGGTGGTCGGCGTCGACATCACCGAGCCGTACCTGGAGGCGGCCCGGGACAGCGCCGAGGCGATGGGGCTAACGGCCGAATTCGTACGCGGCGACGCCCGATCATGGTGCCGGCCAGGCGCGTTCTCGCTCGCCGTCAACCTGTACACCAGCTTCGGCTACTTCGACTCGAAGGCCGAGGACGAGGCGATGCTCGCGAGGCTCGCCGCAAGCCTCGCGCCCGGCGGCGCGCTCGTCATGGAAATGGTCGGCAAGGAGACCGCCGCGCGCGACTTCAACGACGGCGAATGGTTCGAGCGCGACGGACGCCTCGTACTGACCGAGTTCACGGTGGTCGGAGCCTGGGAGGGCCTGCGGAACCGCTGGGTCTTCGTGGACGCCGACGGCAGGCGCGTCGATCGCTCCTGGGTGCAGCGGCTCTACTCGGCCACGGAGCTTCGCGACAGCCTCCTCCGCTCCGGTTTCTCGTCGGCCGAGGCATACGGTTCCTGGGCCGGTGCTCCCTACGACCAGTCCGCCGAGCGTTTGATAGCCGTCGCCAGGAAGGCATAACACGGCCAGGCGTCGCCTTTCGCGATCCAACGGGATTCCAAGACGGTTGCCTCTCGATTTTTTGCCGAAATGGGCCGATACTACTAAGGGTAGTCGTATCCCATTACAATCTGGTCAGAACGGAAGAAGCCATGGCTAAGATCGGAATCCGCCTAGCGGACGGCAAATTCTATTCGATTCTCGAAGACGGCGCGGCGGCCAAGAAGCGACTCGTCGTCACGACGGTGAAAGACGATCAGCCGAGCGTCCAGATAGATGTCTACCGCTCGTCGGAGTCGTCGGAGGACTACGTCGGTAGCCTGATCATCGAGAACATCCCGCCGAGGCCGTCCGGAGAGCCGGATATACGGCTCGACCTGGCGCTCGACGACGATGGCAACCTGAACGCCTTCGCCCGCGAGGAGGCCACCGGCGAGCACCAGGCGCTCACGGTGTCGCTCAAATCGCTGGCGGAGGAGGAAAAGTACGAGATCCCCGATTTCGACTTCCAGGAGGACGAGGGCTTCGACCTGTCGACCGACGAGCTGCCCGACGAGAACCCCTTCGAGTCGACCGTGATCGACGAGACCGAAGGATCCGACGATAGCATCCCGAGCTTCGACGATAGCGAGTCCGTCGCCGAGGAGCCTGACCGGCCGAGGCGCGCCTCGCCGCTCCTCATCGGTATACTGGCGGCGCTAGCCACCGCGCTGATCCTCGCCGCCGCGTTCTTCATCTATCGTTGCACCGCGGATCGCCAGGCCGAACCGCCTCAAGCCGCTTCGGCTCCCGCTCAGGCGCCCACTCCGGCCCCGGCTCCAGCGCCCACTCCGGCCCCGACTCCTACGCCGACTCCAGCGCCTACGCCGACTCCAGCGCCCGAACCGGCCAAGGTCGAGACGCCGGCTCCCGTTCCGGCTCCCGCTCCTACTCCCGCCGCCCCGGCTAAGAAAGAGGGTACTTGGCATAAGATCAAGTGGGGCGACACGCTCTGGGATATTTCGATCGCCTACTACCGAACTCCATGGCTGTACATGACGATAGCCAAGGCCAATAAGATCAAGAACCCCGACCTGATCATTTCGGGAACCTGGATCTACATCCCGCCGCGCTAGGCGCGAGCCTGGGCGATAACGGCGGTCGCATCTGCGCCGCCGTTTTTTTTAAGGCTCGACGCTTGGCCTATGGCCGCTTTCGTGGAATAGTAGTAGCGAGGCCCGCGCCAACGGGCCACCATCACCTCGCCAGGAGAGTCCATGCGATCATTCGCCCGCGTCGTCGCCATAGCCCTGAGCCTATCCATCCAGTCATGCGCCGGCGACTCGATCCACGGCCTCGACGAGGCGGGCTGGTTCGAGCTCTTAGCGAAAGGCGACCCCCTGCCCATCGCCTACGGCGACCGCGTCGACTACGACGCCATCGCCAGGCTCGGGCCCGGAGCCAGCTTGTTCGTCGGCCTGCGGGCCCTCGAAGCGGGCGACGAGAAGCTCGCCGCCGGGCTGTTCAGGGATGCCGCGGCGCGAGAGACCGGGCGATACAAGGCGCGGGCGGTCGCCTCTCTCGTCGAAACCCTGCAATCGACAGGCGATGGGGAAGCGCTGGTGGAGCTGTGCCGCTCCGAGCTGGGCTCGGAACTCGCGCCGTACCGAAGGGCCTACCTGGAGGCCGTCGGGTATGCAGTCTCGGGCTCGCATGCCCATACCCTGGCGAGTGTGGACGCGCTCCGCTCGGCCTACCCCGTCGAATCCTCGCGGGACGCGGCGGCCATCGCGTCGATGGCCCTCGAGGCGGGCTACCGCTCCGGCAAGGGCCGCTGGGTGAACGACTTCATAGCGCTCACGGCGATGGAAGGATCGGCGGCCATCTACGAGGCGCTCGCCAAGGCCACGAGCCTCGTGGCCTCATCCGGCCGAGCCGAAGCGGAGGCCGCGATACGGGCCGTCGGGGTCAGGGCCTTCCAACTGGCCGAGGCCCGCGCGCTGACCGGTTCACGGAACTACGGGCCGGCTGTCGTCGCCTTCAGGCGCTACGCCGCCGACCGGGAAGACCCGGCCGACGTGGCCGTCAGGGTCGCAAGCGCGCCGCCCCCCGACGCCGAGGCCGCGCCGTCGATCCCGCTGTCGCCGAAGGCCGCCGCCAACCTCTTCCTGACCCTGCCCCGCGCCTCGGCCTCGGACGCAGCCAAGGCCTTCATCGCGGCAGCCAAGGACGAGGGCGGCGAAGGCTTCAGGTACATCGTCGAGACGATCGCCGACCGCGGAGCCGACCCCGCGCGCGCGTACTTCGACGCGTTCTGGCGCGGGCGCTTCCTGCGTGCCGACGAGCGCTGGGCCGAAGCCGAGCGGTGGTTCGCCAAAGCCGCCGCGCTGGCGGAGAACCGTTGGGACCTGGACGCGGCGCGCTGGTACGAGATCGAGGCGGCCTCCAAACGGTCGGCCGCGGCGGCCGTCGGGCTGCTCGGCGCGGCGCTAGAAAGCTCGTCTAACCCCGGCTACTACTCGGACCTCGTCGAGCCGCTATCGCGGGAGGCCCTCGTCGCCAGGTCAGGCTCGACGCTGGCCGCCATCGACGCCGCGACCGCGCGGGCCGCGCCGAAGGATAGGGCCAGGCTGTCGTACCTCTGCGCCCGAGCCGCGCAAGCTGGCATTATCCGCGCGGATCACGTCGCCTCGGCCTTCGGCGGCTCCTTCGTCGACCTTGGCGGTTACATCGACTCGAGGCTACACGAGGCGTACGGCCAGCGGGTCGACCCATGGTACCGACTCGTCGCCGCCTACAGACTCGGCGAGCCCCTCGTCGAGCCGCTCGCCGTCCCCGGAACCGAGCCGGCCCCCACCGAGAGTGGCGGGACGGCATCTGCGGACGACGAGGCGCGCCGCCCCGTCAGCCCGGACGAGTACGCCCTAGCCCTGACTCGCTTCGGGCTCGGTTACCGCGTCCGGGCCGAGCTCGGGGACGAGTTCCGATCCGTGTCCGAGAACGCGGTCAGGACGATAGCCGCCGAGCTCGACGCCGCCGGACGGCACGATCAGGCGTACCGACTTATAGCGACTCTGTTCTGGAGAACCGGCTTCGAGCCGACTCGCAGCGACGCCGAGCTGTACTGGCCGCGGCCCTACCCCGAGGCCTTCAGTCCGGCGATCGAGGCGACCGGCCTCGACCCCCACCTGCTCTACGGGCTCGCGCGCTCCGAGAGCGCCTTCGACCCGAAGGCCGTATCCAAGTCCGGGGCCGTCGGGCTCATCCAGCTGATGCCGGCGACCGCCGCTGAGACCGCCGAGCGCCTGGACCTGGACGACTACGAGCTGACCGACCCGCTCGATAACGTGACGATAGGCTCGTCCTATTTAGCCCGGCTCCTCGATCGGCTGGCCGGTAGGGTCCTCCCGGCCGTATTCTCGTACAACGGCGGCCCGACGCGCTTCAGGCGCTGGGAAGCCGAGTACGGGGCGCTACCGCTCGACCTGCTGCTCGAGGCGCTGTCGTACGCGGAGACCAGGCAATACGGCCGCAACGTCGGTCACGCCGCGTTGTCTTACGCCGCGCTCTATGGAGAGGTCGACCTGCGCGCCTATATGGCGTGGCTACTCGGCGAGGGTCCGCGCCCCTAGGCCTAGCTTTAGTGTTACGAATCTTGTGGGTTATGTACGTATAGCGCTTGTCCGGCTCGCCGCGGCCGAGTTGTAGCGATCGGGCCTCGGCGTTCGGGCAGGTTTCATCTACCGCATCGAGATACCAATAAGCTTCGTGCCACTCAGGCGGAGATGAGGAACTAGGCGGCGATGGAGACGAGCATACCCGGGACCACCCCGGTCGGCTTGGCGTACGGTCCCGCGCCGAGGGCGTTGTGGAGCTGAGCCCCATACTGCTCGATCAGCGCGTCGATGCGTTCGTCGGATAGGCCCGTGGCCTCGCGTTCGACCCTGGGCTGGTTCTTGGCGCTTCGCAGGCGCTCGATGATCGTATCGAGGATCTTGAGCTTGTCCAGGGTGTAGGCGGAAGCGCCAGCGCTCGCGATGCCGGATACGTTCTTGAAGTTGGAGTACAGGAGCTGTGACGGGGAGACCGGTACGGATATCCTGCCGCTCGCCCCCGCGCTATAGGCGTACGCTAATGGAAGCTGATTCGAAATCCTCACGTCCATGATCCGCTCCGTACTCGATACCGACTTTCTACCTATATTGTCGGAGCGGCGAGGGGCGAGTATTAGCGTTAGCTGACGAACGGCGACGATAGACGGCCCTACTTGACCGAGGCCTTGTACAGCCGGTCGTTGACCGCCCGGCCGAGCCCCTCGTCGGGCAGGCGCTCGGCCCACAGCTCGTCGAAGCCGGCGGCGTCCAATTCGTGGAGCGCGTCGAACAGGGTAGCGGCCGCCTCGACCGGGTCCATCGACGGCGACAGGTCGATAATCCTGGACCAGCGCCCGCCGCGCTCTGCCGACTTCGCCGCGTCCGAGCCGAAGCAGAGCGCGGCGGCCCGACCGCGGGGCTCTATGCCGGCGACGCCGCCGTGGGGGACGAGGTACAGGGGCCGCGAAGGCGCGTAGTGGCTCGGCAGCTGGCCCGGCGCGGACGGGCTGGTCGTGGCTCGGTCGTAGACGCGCACGCCGGGGATCACCTCGGCTATCAGCTCGACGGGCAGGCCGCCGGGCCGGAGCACGAGCGGCTCGTCGGTACTCAGGTCGAGCACGGTGCTCTCGACGCCGACCGGGCAGCGGCCGCCGTCGACGATGAAGTCGACGCGATCGCCGAGCTGCGCGACGACGTGCTCGGCTCGGGTCGGAGACAGGTAGCCGAAGGGGTTGGCGCTCGGCGCGGCGACCGGCACGCCTGAGCGGCGGATGATCTCGCGGGCCACCGCGTTGGCGGGACAGCGGACGGCGACGGTCGGCAGGCCGCTCGTCGCGAGGTCGGGCACCCGCTCGCGCTTGGGCAGCACCATCGTCAGCGGGCCGGGCCAGAAGCGCTCGGCGAGGGTTGCGGCGTAGCGCGCCGACAGGTCGGCCACCTCCGAGGCGCCGGCCGGCTCGGCCACGTGGACGATCAGCGGGTCGAAGCTCGGGCGGCGCTTGGCCTCGAAGACGCGGGCCAGCGCGACCCGGTTCCACGCGTCGGCGCCGAGCCCGTAGACGGTCTCGGTGGGTATGGCGACGAGGAGCCCGGCCCGTATGGCCTCGGCGGCTCGATCGAGGTCCCGCGCGGACGTAGACAAGAGTTCCATGCGCGGATTATATGCGCCCGGCGGATCGTGGGCAATCGGTGAGGCCGCCCCGACGGGGCGGCCTCGGTATCAGACGGGTCTAGCGCTTAGCGTGAAGACGTGGCGTAGGCCGCGGCGCCGTTACCGGCTATGCGGCCGAAGGTGACGATGTCGGCGAGCGCGTTGCCGCCGAGGCGGTTGCCTCCGTGGACGCCGCCGGTGACCTCGCCCGCGGCCCAGAGGCCGACGATCGGGGAGCCGGAGGCGGCGATGACGCGGGCCTCGGCGTCGATCTTGACGCCGCCCATCGTATGGTGGATGGCCGGGGTTATCTCGATGGCGTAGAACGGCCCGACGGACACGGCCCTGGGCATGTCGGCGCGGCCGAACTCGGCGTCGCGCTTGGCGGCGACGAAGCCGTTATAGGCGGCGAGCGTGGCGGCCAGCCGGGCGGGGTCGGAGCCTATCTTGGCGGCCAGAGCCTCGGGGGTGTCGCCCTCTACGACGATGCCAAGCTTCGCGTAGCCCTCTATGGCCTTGAGGCTGGCGCGTATCGACTGGTCGAACACGAGGAAGGCGGTCTTGCCGGTCTGGGCGAGCACGGCCGCGGACACGACGTCGCGGGTAGCCAGCTCGTCCACGAAGCGGGCGCCTTCCTTGCTGACGAGGATGGCGCCGTTGCCGCGTACGGCCTCGGTTATCATCTCCTTGTCGGGGGCGTGCGTCGGGTGGGTCTGGATCTCCTTCATGTCGACGAGGGCCGCGCCGGCGGCCTCCGCGAGGAGAATGCCGTCGCCGGTGGCGCCGGGGTGGTTCGTCGTCGCGAAGCCCTTGAGGGACGGCACGTAGGACGCGGCCATGTCGTTGTTGGCGCCGAAGCCGCCCGTGGCGATGATGACGGCCTTGGCCTTGATGTCGTACTCGCGTCCGTCGGCGGCTATCACCTTAATACCGGTGACGGCGCCCGACTTGTCCTTGAGGATAGCGGTCGCCCTGGTCTTGGTGTACACCGTGACGCCGGCCGTCTTGACGACGGTCGCGTTAAGGGTCTCGACGATCTCCGGTCCGACCTTGGCGCCGCCGGTGGGCCTGTGCGCGCGGTTGACGCTGGCGCCGGCGAGGCGTCCGACGTCGGAGAGGTCGGCGCCGAGCGAGGTCAGCCACGCGACGGAGCCGGCGGATTCCTCGGCCAGCTTGCGCACGAGGACGGGGTCGTTCTTCTCGTAACCGCCCTTCATCGCGTCCTTATAGAAGGATTCGACGCTATCGGCTATACCGGCCTTGGCCTGGGCCTCGGTGCCCGCGGCGTTCATGCCGCCGGTCGCCCTGACCGTATTGCCGCCGACCATGGCCATCTTCTCGACGATTATGACCTTGGCCCCTGACTGCGCCGCGGATATGGCCGCGGACAGGCCGGCGCCGCCGGCGCCGATGACCACGACGTCGTAGTCCTTGTCGAAGACGACGGGCGCGGCCTTGGCGGGGCCTTTCTTGGCGGCCAGCACGACGCCGGCCTTGGCCAGGGCGTCCTCCACGGCGGCGACGAAGCCTGCGCTCGACTCTGACGCGCCGGAGACTACGTCGACCTTGGTGGTGTTGGCGGCTATGATGGCCTCGGACAGCTCCTTGAACGCGGCGTCGCCGAGCATGGCGGTCTCGCCGCTCTCCAGCACCTCGATCTTCTCTATGCGCGTGTCGCTGACGGTGACGAGGACGCGTATATCGCCGCCGTGGCCGGAGCCGACGCCTTCGTAGCTACCGGCGGCGAATGAGCCGCCGGAACTGGCGCACGATACGATCGCTACCGTCGCGAGGACGGCTAGCACGGATGATACCAGTCTCTTCATGATGGATCCTGCCCCCGTAGATTCAGGGATACCCCGACGACGCCATCGAGAGCGCGAGCGGTCGGGACGTCCCCCTGGAGAGGGCTTGCTAGATTGATAACATATATCGATATTTATATCAATATATTACAAGCCCGACTGATCAGGACCCGAGGCGCGACGCGGGGCCAGTCGTCCCCTTGACCCCCGACGTCGCCGTACCTATAGTACCGGAGTAACGCGACGCGGGGGAATCCGGTGAGAATCCGGAGCTAGCCCGTAACTGTAGGCCGCGCCCGCTCCGGGCGCCGGCGAGCCAGGATACCCGCGCCGGCGTGATCTTCGTGGAACGCTTCGTGGTACAGGCGTAAAGCGATAGTCCGGCGGCCAGGCGGCGCCGGCCCGTCGATGGCACCCCGATCAGGAACCGTTCCTCCGTCACGCGCGCACGGCATCCGCGACATAGCGGCGCCCGCGCCCGATCAAGGAGGAAGCTATGAAACGCGTCATCATGTCGCTCTGCGCGCTCGCGATCGCCGTCGCGGCGGCCGCGGCCGACCCCGTATCGTTCGTCGACGAGCGAGGAGCGACGATCAGCATGCCCGGCAAGGCGAGGCGCGTCGTGTCGCTGTCGCCCGAGCTGACCGAGTCGCTGTTCGCGGCCGGAGCCGGAGACGCGGTCGTCGGCGTGACCACCTACTGCAACTACCCGGCCGAGGCGTCGGGCAGGACCAAGATAGGCGGCTTCTCCGCCAAGACGATCAGCGTCGAGACCATCGTCGCGCTCAAGCCGGACCTCGTGGTCGGCGGCCTCTCAGCCCACGGCCAGCTCGCCGCCCAGTTCGAGCGCGCCGGCCTGCGCTTCGCCGCGCTACCGACGACCGACTTCGACGATATATACGCGACCATAGAGCTGCTCGGGCGCGTAGCCGGGGACGAGACGACCGCGCTCGCGCTCGTAGCCGATATGAAGACCAGGCTCGCCGCCGTCAGCGCGAAGATCGCCGCCGTACCCGTCTCGGAGCGGCCGCTCGTGTTCTGGGAAACCTGGGACGAGCCCTTGATGAGCGCGGGTCCTGGCACCTTCACAGGCCAGGTAATCGAGGCGGCCGGCGGCCGCAACTGCTTCGCGGACGCGACCTCCGACTGGCCGGTCGTCAGCTTCGAGGCGCTGCTCGCGCGCGACCCCGACTACATCATGGCCGCCGACAGCCACGGCGAGGCCCTGACGCCCGAGCGCCTCGCCAAGCGGTCCGGCTGGACGTCGCTACGGGCCGTCAGGAACGGCAAGCTCGTGTTCCTCGACGGCGACATAGTCGCGCGCGCCGGCCCGCGCTTCGTCGAGGCCGTCGAGCTGATGGCGCGCGCCCTGTACCCGGACCTGTACGACAGGTAACGGCGGGCGCATGTCAAAGGACGGGAAACGGGCCGCCTTGGCCTACGCGGGGCTCATTACGCTGCTCGCGGCGTCGTTCGCGGCCGCCATCGCGCTCGGCGCGGTCAGGCTGTCGCCGGTCGAGGCCGCGCGGGCCTTGCTTTCGTCGCGCGAAGCCTCGTCACCCAGGGTCGCCTCGTCACCCGAGGCGATCATCGTAGGCATCAGGTTCGCCCGCGCCTGCCTCGCCGCGGCGGTCGGCGCGTCGCTCGCCGCCTCCGGGGCCGTGTTCCAGGGCCTGTTCCGCAACCCGCTCGCCGACCCCTACGTGATCGGCAGCTCCGGAGGCGCCGCCCTAGGCGCCGTCTGCGCGATAGCCTTCGGCTCGGGCGCTGGCGCGCTCGGCTTCTCGGGCATCGGGCTCGCCGCCTTCGCCGGCGGGCTCGGCGCGACCATGGTCGTCTACCTCGTAGCCGGCGCGCCCCGCCTCCGTTCAGACGCCTCGAGCCTGCTCCTGGCCGGCACCGCCCTCGGCTCGCTGTTCTCCGCCCTCGTATCGATCGTGCTGGCGCTCAAGGACAAGGACCTGCACCAGGCCTGGTTCTGGCTGCTCGGCGGCTTCTCCGGGCGCGGCCTGCCCGAGCTCGCGGCGTCCGCTCCGGCCATGCTGGCGGGCTTCGCGGCCGCGATGGCCGGGTCCCGTTCCCTCGACCTCTTGTCGGTCGGCGACGAGGAGGCGACCAGCCTCGGCCTCAGGCCGGCCGCGACCCGCTTCGTCGTCGGCGGCTTCGCGGCTCTGTCCGTATCGGCCGCGGTCGCCCTGTCCGGCGCCATCGGCTTCGTCGGGCTGGTCTCGCCGCACATAGCCAGGCGCTTCGTCGGCCCGAGGCACGTACGGCTGATACCCGCGGCGGCCCTCGTCGGCGCCTCGCTCCTCGTCGTCGCGGACGTCGTCGCGCGCACCGCCTTCGCGCCGGTCGAGATGCCGGTCGGCGCCATGACGGCGCTGATCGGGGCGCCGTTCTTCGTATACAAGATAGCCAGGCGCGGACTGGACGGCGCCCGATGAGCGCCCTGCTCGAGGCGCGCGGCCTGTCGGCCGGCTACGGCGAGCGGGTCGTCGTCGCGGGCGCGTCCTTCTCCGTATCGGCCGGCTCGCTGCTCGTCGTGCTCGGCCCCAACGGCTGCGGCAAGACCACCGTGCTCAAGACCTGCCTCGGCCTCCTGCCGCCGCTGTCCGGCGACGCGCTGCTCGGCGGGCTGCCGGTAACCGGCCTGCGTCCGCGCGAACGGGCGCGGCTGGCGGCCTGGGTGCCGCAGCTCGCGGAGTCGGCATGGTCGTACCGATCGCGCGACATCGTCGCGCAGGGCCGATTCGCCGCGCGCGGGCCCTTCATGCCGTTGAACGGCGACGACGAGGCGGCCGTCGACGCGGCCCTGGACGCGATGGACGCCCGGGCCTTCGCCGACCGGCCCTTCTCGTCGCTGTCCGGCGGCGAGGCCAGGCGCGTGATGATAGCCAGGGCCCTGGCGCAGGAGACGCCGCTCATCGTGCTCGACGAGCCGGCGGCCCACCTGGACCCGGGCCGGCAGATGGAGCTGATGGAGCTGCTGGCCGGCCTCGCGCGCTCCGGCAAGGCCGTCGCCGTCAGCGTCCACGACGTCAACGCCGCCAAGCGCTTCTCCGACCTTGCCCTGCTCGTCGGCAAGGACGGCTCGGCGGCCTTCGGCGCCCCCGGCGACGTCCTGACGCCCGAGAACCTCGAGAACGCTTACGATACCCATTTTATACACGGCGACCACGAGTCGTACGGACCCTACGTACTGCCCCTGTCGCGGAAACGAGCCAAGGAGAGCCATGATGGACGATAAGCGGATACTGAGCGAGGTCTCGGCGTTGCTCGACGACCTGACCAAGCCCAAGGGCAGCCTGGGCCGGCTCGAGGACTACGCCTCGAGGCTGGCGGTGATCCAGGGGCGCGTGCCCCCGCGGGTCAGGCGGAAGGCGGCCTTCGTGCTGGCGGGCGACCACGGCGTCGTCTCGCGCGGCGTGTCGCTGTACCCGAAAGAGGTCACAGCCCAGATGTTCGCGAACATCATGGCGGGCGGCGCCGGCATCAACGTGCTGTCCAGGGCCTGCGGTTTCGACGTGTTCGTCGTAGACGCGGGCGTCGACGCCGATCTGCCCGACTATCCCAGCGGCGGCGCGGACGGCAAGCCGCGCTACGTCCCGATGAAGGCGGTGCGCGGCACCAGGGACTTCACCGTCGAGCCGGCCTTTACCGAGATCGAATTCCTCCAGTGCCTGCACAACGGCCAGAAGCTGGCCGAGCTAGCGGTCCGCGAGGGCTACGACATCGTCGCCCTCGGCGACATGGGCATCGGCAACACGACGAGCGCGGCCGCGGTGCTGGCCGGCTACGGCTTCGACCCCGACCTGGTCGTCGACCGGGGCACCGGCATCGACGACGAGGCGCTGGAACGGAAGCGGGCGCTCATCACGGAGGCGGTGGCGGCCCGCGGCCCCTACCCGACCCCCGAGTCGGTCGGCGCGGCCTTCGCCGGGCCGGAGATAGCCACGGCCGCGGGCGTGATACTCGGGCTCAAGGGCAAGGGCGTCGCCTGCATGCTCGACGGCTTCCCGATCACGGCCGGCGCGGTCATAGCTTGGAAGATAGACCCGAGCGTCACCGACTACCTGTTCGCCGGCCACCAATCCAGGGTCAAGGGCCACCGCCCGGTGCTCGAGGCGCTCGGCCTCGAGCCGGTCGTGTCGCTCGACATGCGCCTGGGCGAGGGCACCGGCGCCGTCATCGGAGGCTTCATCGTCGAGCTGGGAGCCAGGATAGCCGGCGAGATGTCCCGCTTCTCCGACGCGGCCGTCTCCAAGGCCTCCGGCGAGGAGAAGGATTTCTGAGCCCCGCCCCGCGCGACGCGGCAGGCGAAGGGCCTGGAGCAGTCCTGAAGCACGGCGGCGACTTCGTCGCGCTCGCCGAGGCTTCCGGCCTGCCCGAGTCGGCCGTCGTCGACGCCAGCGCCAACCTGAACCCGCTCGGGCCGCCCGACTGGCTCGACGCGGCCTTCGCCGAGGGCCGCAGGCTGTCCGGCCGCTACCCCGACCCGCTCTACCGCGGCCTCCGGGCCGCCGCGGCCGGGCGGCTCGGCGTGCCGGACGACCGCATCGTATTCGGGAACGGCGCCGACGAGCTGATGTTCGCCGTCGCCCGCGCGGCCCGGCGGCGAGCCTCCGCCAACGCCGCGGCGCCGGGACCGGAACCGTCGGCCATAGTCGAGGCTCCGTCCTACGCCTCGTACCGCGACGCGTCCGAGGCCGCGGGCCTCTCCGTGTCGACGGTCCCGGCCACGATCCCGGCCCCGGCCGATAGCCCGCCCGGCGTCGTCGAAGCCGGCTCGCCGAGCGAGCGTCCGCTGTCGGCCGCCGAGTCCGCTATCGCGGACGCGCCCCCCGGCTCGATCCTCTGGCTCGGCGCGCCGAATAATCCGACGGGCATCCTCCCGCCCGGCTATCCGGCCCCGGTCGTCGAGCTGGCGCGCCGCCGTCCCGACAAGCTGATCGTCTGCGACGAGGCCTTCCTGGACTTCTGCGACGGCGCCGTCCCTGCGGGCGCCGATCCCGCCGGGGCCTCGCGCGAGGCCGCGTCCGCTCCGAACCTGATCGTCCTCAGGTCGATGACCAAGTTCTGGGCGGTGCCGGGCCTGCGCGCCGGCTACGCCGTCTGCTCGGCGGGGCTGGCCGCCGCGATACGGGCCGAGCTGCCGAACTGGCCGCTCAATTCGGTCGCCGAGGCCTTCGCCAGGCGGGCCCTGACCGACCCGGAGGCCGGAGAGCGCCGCTCGCTAACCCGCGCCTTCGTCGCGGCCGAGCGCGGGCGCATGGCCGCCATGATCGGAGCCCTGCCCGGACTGACCCCGCTCCGTTCCATGGCCAACTACTACCTCGTGCGCGTCGACGCGGGGCTCGCCGGCCTATCGACGTCCGACCTGGCCGATCGCCTTGCCGTCATGGGCGTCGGGGTCCGCCGCTGCGGCAACTACGACGGGCTATCCGACGACTATCTGCGCGTCGCCGTCCGCTCGCCCGGCGAGAACGACGCCATAGCGTCGGCCTTCGCCTCGGCGCTGCGAGGAGGGACGGCCGCCCGGCCCGGCCCGAGGGCTGCCGGACGCCGGGCCAAGGCGCTGATGATCCAGGGCTGTTCCTCCGGCGCGGGCAAGAGCCTCGTCGCGGCCGCCTTCTGCCGCATCTTCCGCGACGAGGGCTACGACGTGGCGCCGTACAAGGCGCAGAACATGTCGCTCAACTCCGCGGTGACGCCCGACGGCCTCGAGATCGGCCGGGCCCAGGCCGTCCAGGCAGCCGCCTGCGGCCTCGAGCCGGACGCGCGCATGAATCCGGTGCTGCTCAAGCCCGAGAGCGACACGGGTTCCCAGGTCGTACTGCTCGGCAGGCCCTACGCGAGGCGCTCGGCCCGCGACTACTACGCGACGCACGCCGAGCTGAGCGCTGCGGCCCGCCGTGCCTACGACGAACTGGCCTCTGAACGCGAGCTGATCGTGCTCGAGGGCGCCGGCAGCCCCGCCGAGATCAACTTAAAGAGCCGCGACTTCGTCAACATGAACGCGGCCATCCACGCCGGCGCCCGCGTCCTCCTGGTCGGCGACATAGACCGAGGCGGCGTCTTCGCCTCGTTCATCGGCCACGTGGCTACCTTCTCGCCGGCAGAGCTCGGCCTCCTGTCCGGCTTCGTCGTCAACAAATTCCGCGGCGACCAGGCCCTGCTCGGCGACGCCTTCGCGATGACGCGGGAACGGACCGGCTACCCCGTGCTCGGCTGCGTGCCGATGATACGCGGCCTCGCCATACCCGACGAGGACGAGCCTATCGTCAAGGCCGGCCGACGCCCCGGCGCCGAGCTGCGCGTCGCGGTGCCGAGGCTACGCCGCGTGTCGAATTTCACCGACCTTGACGCCTTCGCCATCGAGCCCGACGTCGAGATCGTGCCCGTCTCCTCGAGCGAGGAGTTCGACTATGGCCGGTTCGACGCGGTGATCATCCCCGGGAGCAAGTCGACCGTCGACGACCTCGGCTGGCTCCGCGCGTCGGGCCTTGCCGAGACGATCGTACGATTCGCCGCCTCCGGCGGCGCTGTAGCGGGGATATGCGGCGGCTATCAGATGCTTGGGCTGTCCCTGCTCGACCCCGACGGGGTCGAGTCGCCGTCCCGCGAGACGCCGGGGCTCGGGCTCCTGCCCGTGGTCACGAGCTTCGCGGCCGACAAGACGCTGTCGCGCTCGAGCGCGCGCTGGGTCGGCTCCGGCCTACCCGAGGCCCGGGACGCCGCGCTGGTCGGCTACGAGATCCATCACGGCGCGACGAGGCCCGTCGATACGGCCTCGGCCGAACCCGTGATCCTGTCCGACGGCGGCGCGCCGCTCGGCTACGGCTCTGGGCGCGTCTGGGGCGGATACCTGCACGGCGTCTTCGACGCGGACGGCTTCCGCCGCGCGTTCCTAAACGAGCTGCTCGCCCGAAAAGGACTCGCGCCGCTGGCGCCGAGCTCCGGCCCGAGCCTCGACGCCGAGCTGTCTCGCCTCGCGGAGGCCGTCCGCGCCAACGTCGACCTGCCCTACATCCGCGCGGAGCTCGGGCTGTGAGCGCGCCCGATCCCGCGTCGCTCCACGCGGCCCTGGCCATCGCGGGCGGCCTCGTCCTCGACGCCGTGATCGGTGACCCGGCCGCGCCCTGGCACCCGGTACGGCTGCTCGGAAGGCTCGCCGCCGGCGCCGAGTCGCTGGCCAGGCGCGTCTTGAAGGCGCGCCCCGTTCTAGCCGGAGCCTCCGCCTGGCTGGCCGTCGTCGCCGTAGCGGCCGGCTCCGCCCTCGCCTTGGGCCGGGCGGCCCGCGCCGTACATCCCCTGGCGGGCCTCGCCGTCGACACGCTCGTCGTCTGGGCCTCGATAGCGCCGGCGGACCTGTCCGGGCACGCGGCCCGCGTCAGGCGCGCGCTCGAGGCCGCCGAGCGCGGCGAGCCAGGAGCGCTCGAACGTGCCCGCTCGGCCGTATCGATGCTCGTAGGCCGCGACGTATCGGCCCTCGACGCGCCGGGCGTCGCGCGCGCCTGCGTCGAGAGCGTCGCGGAGAGCTCGGTCGACGGCGCCGCCGCCCCGCTGTTCTGGGCGGCCATGCTCGGGCCGGCCGGCGCCTTCGCGTACCGCGCCGTCAACACGATGGACTCTATGTTCGGCCACAAGGACGAACGCTACCTACGCTTCGGCCTCGTGCCGGCCCGCGCCGACGACGTCGCGAACTGGCTGCCGGCCCGCCTGTCGTCGACGCTCGCCTGCCTCCTCGCCCCGGTCGCCGGCGGGTCGCCGCGCGCGGCGTTCCGCTCGTTCGCCCGCTGGCGGCTGGCCCACGAGAGCCCGAACGCCGGCCATCCCGAGGCGGCCTACGCGGGAGCGCTCGGCCTCAGGCTCGGCGGCCCGTCCCGCTACGCCGAGGGCGTCATCGGCAAGCCATGGATCAACCCGACCGGCGGCGAGGCCGCCTCGACCCACGTCCGCGGGGCCGTCAGGCTCATGTACGCGCAGGCCCTGCTCTCGGCTGCCTCCTTCGTCGCCCTTCGGATCGCCCTCTGGGACGCCCTCTGGGTCGCCCTACGAGGCGCGTCGCGAGCGATCATAGCGTCCATCGCGACGATCCTCGCGTCCGCGTAGGCGCGCCGTCGATTCATGGTTGACCGCTCGGCGCATCCCGAGCGATCATGGACGCGGAGGAAGCGATGGCCGACGGCCTGTACGACTTCTTATGCGGGGCTTTCGGCCTTTCGTTCATCGCCATCGGGGCCGGTTTCATAGTGGAGCCGGACGGGGAGCGGGTGCGCAAGGCCTTCGGCGCCCTGTTCCTGTCCCTCGGGGCGGCTTACGCCCTCAGCTGGCTCAGCGGCTTCTGGCTGGCGCCGAGGCCCATCGACTCGCTGCTCCTGCTGGCCATAGTCTTCGCGATCAGCCAGTCGCTCTTCGAGATCACCCTGTTCGTCTTCGGCGACGAGGCGGTCAAGGGTTCCCGCCGGAAGGTATACCTGATAGGCGCGGCCTGGTCGGCCACTCTGTGGCTGCTGCCGTTCCTCGACCTCGCGTTCGGCCTCGGGACGCTCGGAGCGAGCGTCGAGGACGGCCAGTCGCTCGCCCCGTTCCATCTGATCAGCACGGTCGGCGTGTACCTATGGCCCGTGGCCATCACGGTTATCTCCTTAGTCGCCGGCAAGCGCCATCTGGCGGACTTCCCGAGGGAGCCCGGCGCGGCGTGGTCGTTCCTGGGCGCCTTCGCGCTCGTCATCGTCGCGCTCGGCGTCATAGGCGTATCGATGGCCGCCTCGTCGACCCTCGGCTACCGTCTCGGCCACCTGTCCCTGATGCTGATGATGCTCGCGTGGCACCTATACTACCGGGCGAGGCCGGACGCGTTCAAGCGCGCGCGCAAGGAGATCCAGGACAGGCACGAGCAACGTCGGGCGCTCGGCCCCGAGGAGACGGCGGCCATCGCGGCGCGGCTCGACCGGGCCGTCCTGGCCGGAGCCCTCAACGAGTCGGCCGAGCTCAACCTGAGCGCGTTAGCCAAGCGTCTGAGGCTACCGGCCTACAAGCTGTCGGCATACCTGAACGGTGAGCTGGGCATGAGCTTCCCGGCCTGGCTCAACGCGACGCGCGTCGAGCGGGTCAAGAGGCTTCTCGTCGAGCGGCCCGGCGACAGCATCCTGGACATCGCCTTCGAGACCGGCTACGCCTCCAAGACCGTCTTCAACAACCAGTTCCGCAAGCTCGTCGGCATGAGCCCGAGCGAGTACCGGGAGTCGCACCGGGCCTAGGATCGTACCGTTTCATCGAATCAGGACGACCGCGCCGTATATGGATGCTATATATCCGTTACGGATTCAGCCTGATTACGATGGAGGCGCGCGATGCGTACACCCCCGACCCATAGAGTCGTCCGAAAAGCCATATTGGCCCCCTGGCTGGTCGCGGCCATGGCGCTGTCCGCGCCGGACGCGGCCGCCGCTCCTTCGGGCCTCGTGACGCTGACGGCGTCCCCGATGGTAACCGTGCCGATCACCTCCGGCGACTTCGGGCCGAACGACGGCCTGGCTGCGGCCTTCGGCGGCTCGCTCGGGCTCGAGTACGCGCTACCGACCCGCTTCCCGCTGGCGCTCAGGCTATCGGGCGGCTTCTCGTCGGGCGGGCTACTCCCGGTCGACGGCGTCGAGGTCGCCGGCAGGCTCAGCGAGCTGTCCGTGCTGGCCGGCGCCGGGACGGGCCTCGCGCTCAGGCCGTCGCTCAGGCTGCGCGGCTTCCTGGACGGCGGTATGGCCATCGGCCGGCTCGACTCGGGCGACGGCGTGCCCTACGCCTCGGCGCGCGCCGGGACCGGGCTCGAGCTCGACCTCGCCGAAGGCTTCTCCGCGAGGCTCGACGCCGCCTGGACCTATATGTCCGGCCTGTACGGCGGCTTCGGCGCGACGCTCGGCGTCGCCTACGCCTTGCCGGCTCCGGGATCCGGCGGCGATCGCCTGCTCGAGTTCGCGTCGGCCGATCTCGGCGAGGTCTTCCCGATCTTCCGCTCGTACTACGACGACAACCCGATCGGCACCGTCCGCATAAACAACGCGAGCAGGAAGACCGCCAGGGACGTCAAGGTGAGCTTCGTCATCAGGCAGTACATGGACGCCCCCAAGGAATGCGCCGTCATCGAGCGGCTGGCGCCCGGGAAGTCGGTCGACGTGCCTATCTACGGGCTCTTCAACGACAGCATACTGTCGGTCACCGAGGCGACCAAGGCCGGCGCCGAGATCACCGTGGAGTACGGATCCGGCACGACCCAGACGAAGACGGTCACCGTCGTCGTGTACGACCGCAACGCGCTCACCTGGGTCGACGACCGGCACGCCGCCGCCTTCGTCTCGAGCAAGGATCCTTGGGTGCTCGACCTGTCGGGCAACATCAGCGCCGCCGTCAAGGACTCGCGCAACCCCGAGCTACCCGATAGCGTCCAGAGCGCCGTAGCCTTCCACGAGGGCCTCCGCGTCTACGGCATCAGCTACGTCCTGAGCCCCAACCGGCCCTTCGCGACCGGCGCCGTCGACGCCGCCGCCGTGGACAGCCTCAAGTTCCCCAGGCAGACGCTCGGCTACCGCGCCGGCGACTGCGCCGACCTGACGGTACTGTACGCCTCGTTCTTCGAGGCCGCCGGCATCCAGACCGCGTTCATCACCGTGCCCGGCCACATCTTCGTGGCCTTCGACTCCGGCCTGTCGGTCGTCGACGCGGCCGCCCGCTCCATGGACGAGCGCGAGCTCGTCGTGATCGACGGCAGGGTATGGATACCCATAGAGACGACCATGAGGGACTCGGGCTTCGTGGAGGCCTGGCGCGCCGCGGCCAGGCAATGGCGCGAGGCTCGCTCTGGGGGCGCGGCCGGGTTCCATCCCGTCCACGAGGCCTGGAAGACCTTCCCGCCCGTAGGCCTTCCGGCCGACGGCTCGAGCGCCGCGCCGCCCTCCGCCAAGGCCGTCAAGACGGCCTTCGTCGCCGAGCTCGACAGGCTCGTATCGCTCGAGCTCAAGGCCAGGCTCGAGCGGCTCGGCCCTAGGCCGACGTCCGGAGCCGCGCGCTTCCTGAACGAGCGCGGCGTACTGTACGCCAGGTACGGCAGGTACGACGACGCCGAGCGCGACCTCAGGGCCGCCGCGAAGGACCAGTACCAGCCCGCCATAGTCAACCTTGGCAACGTGGCCTTCCTCCGCGGCGACTACAAGGCCGCGTACGACCGCTTCGCCCAGGCCGCCGAAGACGCCCCGGACAACGCGCGCCTGATCGTCAGCATGGCCAGGACCGCCGCCGCCCTGGGCCGTAGCGACGAGGTAGCCGCGCTGATCGCCCGGGTCCGCGCCATCGACCCGGCCACCGCGGACAGGTACGCCTCGCTCGTCGGCGCGTCCGCGTCCGGTACCCGCGCCGCCCAGGCCGGCAAGGAGGAGACGATATGGTTCTGATTCACTCGCGCGCAAAGCGCATCCACGGCCAAGTAATCGCAAGCGTCGCCGCCATCGTCGCGCTCGCCCTCCTGGCCGCCTGCGAGAATCCGATGGCGGATCTCGTCGCCGAGGCTAGGGTCATCGCAGTATCTCCCGCTATTTCCGTCGTCTTCTCGTCCGACACGGCGGCGATCGACTCGGGCTCCACGCGTGACCTCGGGACCATAACCTACAGCACCGACGAATCGACGGCGCTGCTCTATACGGTCGCGATAAAGAATTCGGGCCACGCGACGCTCAGCGTCGATACGGGCGCCGTCGCGCTATCCGCGCCAGAGGGGCAAGCAGCCGGCGTCTTCTCGATACGGAGCCTCCCCGACGCGACTATCGGCGTCGGCGAATCGAGCTCCATCGTGATAGCCGTCGTCCCGAAGGTCGCCGGCACTATCCAGGCGACCCTGAGGATACCGTCGAACGCCTACCTGAACCAAGCGTTCAGCGTGACCGTCAAGGCCTACGTCGACGCCTCGTCGGTACTGGAGCGGGTGGCCACGCCGACGGCGAGCGTCGCCGCGGGGACCTATACGGTAGCCCAAGCGGTCAGCCTAGCCTGCTCCACAGCCGGCGCGACGATCAGGTACAAGACCGACGGATCGTCGCCGTCGGACTCATCGGGAGAAATCTACGTCGACGGCTCCCCGATATCCGTACCGATCGGAGGGCTGTCGAGGATCAGGGCTATCGCGTATAAGGCGAACTACGCCGTTTCCGGCATGTTGTCCGCTGATATCCAGGTGAAGCCCGGTACGGCTGGTACTCCGACGGTAGGTACGAGCACGCTGTCCATGACCCGTGTCTCACTGTCGTGGAGCGCCGGTACGGGCGCTACCGGCTATGAAATTAGCCGCGGAACCCAGAGCGGCGGGGGCGATCGCGCGACGATATCCCCCGGCCCGAGCGACGCTACGACGAGCTTCATTGACGAGAGCGCCGTCCCCGGCACGACCTACTACTACTGGGTCAGGTCCACGTCGCCGGGAGGGACGAGCGACTGGTCTCCCGCCTCCCCCTCTGTCACGACCAAGACCAACTCAACCGCCTGGGCCAAGACGGTCGCCTCGGGTGACGGACGTTCGAGCTACGTAGGAATAGCGGCGGATACCTCCGACGGTAGCTACTACGCGATCGCGGCGCTCCGCGCCGGAGGCTCAGGATACCCTGACGCCTCGATCGACTACTCGATAGGCGGCTTGAGCATCTCGTTCGCCAAGGCTTCGATGCCTCAGTCGATTCCCGCGCTGGTCAAGTACGACCAATACGGCTCGGCAACCTGGATACGATCCCTGTCCAGCGTCACCAACACGGCCGCCGATTGCCGTTTCACCGGCGTGTCGGTGAACAGCGTATCGCATAGGATCACGGTCGTCGGCTATACCTGCACCGGGACAGGGACCTTCAACTTCCCGAACGGCAAGTCGTTCACCACGACGGTCCAAACGACCGCGTTCATCATGCAGTTCTCGTCAGACGGGACGCTCAACTGGATCAGTACTGGCGGCGGCGCCGGGACGAGCAAATTCAGGGATATAGCGGCGGACGGCAACGGCAACGCGTACGCGATCGGCTCCATCACCGGTACCGCGAGCTTCTCCGGTCAATCGGTCAGCTCGAGCGGCGATTACCAGGGGGTGATCGTCAAATACGGATCCGACGGGACGGCCGTCGGAGTCCTATCGCCCTCTGCGGTCGGCACGCTCGACAAGGCGGTCGTCGACGCGGCGGGCAACCTCTACTGCACGGGCAACACCTCCCCGGTCAATAACGGCTACGCGGTGACCATGAAGTTCGATTCGAGCCTCCAGAGCCTGTGGACCAAGGGAGTGACCGTGACCTGCGCAAACCCCTATACCTACCTCATGCCCAACGGCCTCTGGGTAGACGGCTCCGGCACTGTATACGTAGCGTGCAACTCGTACGGTAGCGATAGCTATTACGCGGATATCGACTGGGGCGACGGCTTCACTACCAGCTGCCGCGGTAGCCGGCCGTACCTGATCACCTATAGCGGATCCGACGGTACGACACTATTCGCGAGAACGCTCGCCGAATCGACCGGCTCGTTCAGCTCGGCCTCGAGCGACGACTATGGCAACATAGCCATAGCCAGCGACGGTGACGGCGACATCTATATCGCGACGACGGTCAATGGGAGCGCTACGGTTGACTTCGGTAACGGGGTAACGGTCGCCCCGAGCTATAGCGGAGAAAACGCGATCATCGTTAAATTCGATAGCGACGGCTCCGCGCTCTGGGCGCAGTCGACGGTAGCAGCCACCCAGGACAGCCTCTTCTACGACCTCGTCTATACGGGTAACGGCTCCCTGATAACCGCCGGTATGTGGAAGAACAAGGGCGGTAACAGCGTCGGCTTCGGCAACGCGAACACCGTGAGCGGCGGATACCAGGAGAGCTGGCCCGCCGAGGGGGAGAACGCGCTCATCGTGAAATATGCTATAGACTGACGCCCCTCGCCCGCCCTACGCCGGCTCGCCCGCTTGACTCTGGCGGCGGGGGGCGGGTATGTTCGGCATGGTACCGGAGTCTCCTGGAGCAAACCAACGCTCCCTGACGGAGCTATGTGCGTGTCCCGTCCGAAAGATCCGGCCCGTCTCCCGCCTGGGCATGGATCGGTACCGCATGGAGCGCTACGCGCCATGAACAAATTCGTCAAGCGTTACCTCGTGGACGCGCTCGGTGGCATGGCCTTGGGCCTGTTCTCCACCCTGATCATCGGCCTGATACTCAAACAGGTCGGCGGCTTTTTCCCGGGCACCGCGCCGGGTCGCTTCCTCGTCGGCCTCGGCAACCTAGCCACGGTGCTGACCGGCGCGGGCATCGCGGCCGGCGTGGCGCACTCGCTCGGCAGCCCAAGGCTCGTGATCTACGCCAGCCTCCTCTGCGGCCTCGTCGGCGCCTACGCTTCGCGCTTCGTGGACGGCTCGCTATTTTCGGCGGCCGGCGTGGCCCTGTCCGGCCCCGGAGACCCGCTCGGCGCCCTCGTCGCGGCGCTCGCCGGCGCGGAACTCGGTCGCCTCGTCTCGGGCAAGACCCGCGTCGACATCATCGTCACGCCCGCCGTGACCATCGTCGCCGGCTGCCTAGCCGGCGCCCTGCTCGGCCCGACGCTGTCCCAGGGCTCCATCGCGCTCGGTGGCATCATCCGCTACGCCACCGAGCTCAGGCCCTTCCTGATGGGCGTCGTCATCTCGGTCTGCATGGGCCTCTTCCTGACCCTGCCGATCAGCTCGGCCGCCATCGGCATCATCCTCGGGCTGTCGGGGCTGTCAGCGGGGGCCGCCACCGCCGGCTGCTCGGCCCAGATGATAGGCTTCGCCGTGATCAGCTTCAGGGACAATGGCTGGAACGGTCTGTTCGCCCAGGGCCTCGGAACCTCGATGCTGCAGATGCCGAACATCGTGCGCAACTGGAGGATCTGGATACCCGCCACGGCCGCGAGCGCGATCACCGGGCCGCTCGCCACCACGGTCTTCGGCATGATGAACCTGCCGGCCGGCTCGGGCATGGGCACCTCGGGTCTCGTCGGCCCGCTCCTGGCCTGGCAGGCGATGACCGGGGCCGGTATGGGCGCTCCGCGCGTCCTGTTCTCGATCCTGATGGTCTGCCTCGTGCTCCCGGCCCTGCTGTCGTACGCCTTCTACGCGCTGATGCGCAAGAAGGGCTGGATACGCGACGGCGACATGAAACTGAGTTCCTAGGGCGACGATAGCGGCGGCCCTAGGCGTCAGCCGGCCGCCGCTATCGGCTCCGCGGCCCTTGGGATGGGACCCGGGCGCGAGCGTTCTTTTCTATCGATACCGACGTAGCGATTGACGCGCGTCTCGCCTTCCGAGGATACTCGCTCCGCGATCACTTACGGAGGAAATCATGCCAGCCACCAAGGCCCCGTCCGCGAACAAGCGGCTCATCGAGGGCCTCGTCACGTCCGTCGTCCTTATCGCCTGCTTCGGCTACCTGGGCTCAGTCATGGGGGCCAAGAACCTGATCAACACGATCACGCTGACGGCCCACGACCTGCTCCTGAACACCGTATTCTACCTGATGGCGATCACCGTGATCGTCGGCGCGCTAGCTGCCATCCTGACCGAGTTCGGCGTCGTGCGCATCATCGAGCGCTTGATGGCCCCGTTCATGAAGCCGCTGTTCGGACTGCCGGGCGTCGCGTCGCTCGCGGCGGTGCTGACCTTCCTGTCCGATAATCCGGCCATCCTGAGCCTGGCTAGCGACAAAGGCTACGCGAGCTACTTCAAGAAGCACCAGCTCTACTCGCTGACCAACTTCGGGACGGCCTTCGGCATGGGCCTCATCGTCATCACCTATATGATGGGCCTCGGCTTCTACCGAGAGGCCTTCGTCGGCTTGGCCGGAGCGGTCGTCGGCGCCATCGTATCGACGAGGCTCATGCAGGGCCGGGTCAAGCGCAGGCTCGGCGTCGTCGACGTCGTGAGCCCAGAGGACCAGGTCAAGTTCCGCGAGGACAACGTGCTGCGCGCCCAGGACCAGGGACTCGTGGTACGCGTCATCAACGCGCTGCTCGACGGCGGCAAGTCGGGCGTACAGGCCGGCTTCTCCATCATACCCGGCGTACTGATCATCTCGACCGCCGTGATGATGATAACCTGGGGACCGAAGGACGCCGCGATTGGCTACCAGGGCCTTGCCTACGAGGGCGTGCCGATCCTACCGGCCCTCGGGCGCCTCCTATCCCCGCTCTTCAGGCTACTGTTCGGCTTCGAGAGCCCCGAGGCCATCGCGTTCCCGATTACGAGCCTCGGCGCTGTCGGCGCGGCGCTCGGCCTCGTGCCGCGCTTCATGGCCCAGGGCTTGGCCCATGGCAACGACATAGCGGTCTTCACGGCGATGGGCATGTGTTGGTCGGGCTACCTGTCGACCCACACCGGCATGATGGACGCGATGGGACGCCGCGACCTGATAGGCGACGCGCTCCTCTCGCACACCGTGGGCGGCCTCGTCGCGGGCGTCGCCGCGCACTACGTCTACCTGGGCGTCCGCCTGCTCGGCTGGGCCTAGGCCGGGGCTTCTCGGCGCGCTCAGCTGGCGTTCAGCCGCCCGGAAGACGCTCCAGCGTACCGCGGCGTAGCGCCGCGCGGATCCCTTCGCAGTACCGTCTTGGCTCGCGCCAATCGGCTCGGTCCCGGAACCGTTCCGGGTCGAACACGACGACGTCCGCGTCGGCCCCAACCCGCAGTAGGCCCTTTGAGCCGAGCGAGAAGACGGCGGCGGGCAGGGACGTGACCTTGCGTACCGCCTCCTCGAGCCCGAGCAGGCCCTTCTCGCGTACCATGCGGCTGAGATAGCGCGGAAACGCGCCGTAGAGCCTCGGATGCGGCACTGCGTCGGCCGGGAGGCCGTCGGAACCGACCATGCAGAGGGGATGGGCCAGGATGGCGTCGACGTCTGCCTCATCCATGTGGAAGTAAGCCCCGCCGCCGGGCTTCAGAGCCTCGAGGGCGGCACGCTCGTCCAGCCCGAGCCGTTCGGCGGCCTCCGCGAGCTCAAGACCGGCCAACTCGGGATGGGGCTCCGACCAGGTGACGAGCACGCGGCTCGAGGCCCGTACCGACTCGGCCTCGAGCATCGTCGAGCCAGCCTCGTAGGGATAGGCGTCGAACGAGACGGGCAGCTCGCGCGCGGCGCGCTCTATCCGTTCGAGCAGCTCGCCCGCCCGGCCGCGTTGCCGGAGTCCGGCGCATTTCTGGTGCGACAAGACGAGGCGCGCGCCGGGCTCGGGCGAGCCTGGCAAGGCTGACCTGGCTATCGAGAAGGCCTCGTCGAGGGCGTCCCAGACGCCGTCGTACTCGTTGCGCAGGTGGATAGCGAAAGCCTTGCCGCGACGGAAGGCCACGCGCGCGAGGGCCGTCACCTCCTCGGTCGACGCCGCTATGGCCGCCGGATAGGCGAGCCCCGCGGACAGCCCGGCGCAGCCCGAGTCGAGCGCCGTTTCGAGGTCGACGACCATGGCCGCCAGCTCGTCGGGCGACGCCGGACGGCCCAGGTCAGCCACGCGCAGGGCCCGTAGCGACGAATGGCCGCACAGCGCCACGCCGTCCGGGCCGAGCGCCGCCAGGTACGAGGCGAAATCCGGATAGGTGAAGCGCTCCGGCCCGCCCAGGATGCCGAGCGGTTCGGGCGGCGTCGGGCGCCGAAGGCTCGGCGTCCACGGCGCCAGCGAGAAGCCGCAGTTGCCTACCACCACGGTCGTGATCCCCTGCGTCAGCTTGGCCAGGTTAACGCCGTCGAGCGCCGCTACGTCGTCATGGGTGTGCGCGTCGATGAAGCCAGGCGCCACGACGGCCCCGGTGGCGTCGATTACGGCTGCTCCAGGCGGAGCCTTCGGCACGGCGCCTATCGCCGCGATTCGTTCGTCGTCGACCAGCACGTCGGCGCGCCGAGCGGGCGCCCCGGTGCCATCGACTACCAGCCCTCCTCGTATGAGCGTCATCGGCGCGGCAGCCCTTCGAGGTAGGCCAGGAGCGATCGCTCGTCGGTAAAGACGCGGTCGAGTGCCGCGGCGAGCATCGGGTTCAGGGCGGCGTCAGGGAAGGCAGAGCGGCCGTCGGTATGGAGCCCGAGGAGCAGCCGATCCGGCCGTCGCGCCGCCTTGTCGGCGTAGGCGATGCCGAGAGCGACCGCTGCCCCTTCGTCGGGCACCCGGCCGTCAAGCAGGTAGAAGAATATGTCGGTAGCCTCGATGCGTGCTAGGTCAAGCTCGAAGATGGCCTTGGCCCGACGCATGACGGCGCCGCCGTCGCATGCGTTATCTCGGTCCGTGGCGCCGCCGTCGCATGTGTCGTAGCGGTCCGCGTCGCCGCCCGTCTCGGAATCTCCGACCACGCCGTCGCATGCGTCGTAGCGGCCCGCGTCGCCGCCCGTCTCGGAATCTCCGACCACGCCGTCGCGCTGCGGCAGGAACACGTCGTAACCGAGGGCTTCCACCTTCCCGGCGAGGTCGGCATTATAGCGCCGCTCGGCATCGCAGAACAGGGGAGCGGCGAAATAGAAGCGCATGGATCGTCCTTCCGGATTAAGCCTGTCGTCGCTCTTGTTATCGAGCATATGCGGATTATACTGAATTGTTAGAACTACACCTACATCCCGACAACAGTACACGTTAAGGAGTCCGTATGAAACGCGTGACGACTTCTGTCTGTGCGTCGATCGTCCTGGCGTCCGTCTGCCTGCTCTGTTCCTGCGACGGGCTCTTCGGTCCGAGCATCCCGAGCGAGCTGCATGGCGAATGGAGCTGGACCATCGCCCATTACTACGAGCGCTTCACCATCACGGCCACGACGGTCAGCTACTTCGGCCAGTCCACGGAGTACGCAGGGTACGCCGCGTCTTGGAGCGAAGAGATTCTCGAGGTGCACGAGGCGGATCGGATCCTCGAGATAACTGGAGACGGCAATGGTCCCATGTACCTGCCCTGGCACCTGTCGGGCAATACGCTCTACCTGGATACAACCAACCCCGGCGACGCTTACCCTATCCTCGCTGACGAATGGTGGCTCGGCTCGGGCTATAAGCTGTCCCGAGAATAGCGGGAGGGCGGCCCGACGGCCGGATCAAAGCGCGGCCAGGATCTCGGCCGCGTGGCCCTCGGGCGACACCTTGGGAAAGGCCCTCAGTATAGCGCCGTCCTCGCCGATGACATAGGTCGAGCGGACGACGCCCAGGTATTTCCGGCCGTACATCGACTTCTCGGCCCAGACGCCGTAGGCCTCGAGCGCGCGGTGTTCCGGGTCGGCCAACAAGACGAAGGGCAGGCCGTACTTGGCCTTGAAGCGAGCGTGGGAGCCGCTCGAGTCCGGGCTGACGCCGACGACCACCGCGCCCCGCTCGATGAATGAGCCGTAGGCGTCGCGGAAGCCGCAGGCTTCCTTGGTGCAGCCCGACGTGTCGTCCTTGGGGTAGAAGTACAGCACGACCTTCCGGCCCCTGAACGACGATAGGCTCACGGGCTTCCCCGAGTCGTCGTCGAGCGTGAAATCAGGCGCGATCGATCCTTCTTCGAGCAAAACGGACTCCTTTCGCCGAAGCGTCGCCTCAGTTCTCGGAGGCCTCGGCCTCTCCGTCCGACGCCATGTCGGCATCATCGTCCCCGTCGTCGTCCGCGGAGAAGTCGGGCCCGTAGCGGGCCCGGGGGTTCGGCGGCCTCGAGCCCATGTCGGGGTTATGCACGAGATCGCGGGGCTTACTGCCCTGGGCCTTGCCGACGATGCCCTTCTCCTCCATCAGCTCGACGATACGGGCGGCGCGGTTGTACCCAATCTTAAGCTTGCGCTGGAGGAAGCTGGCGCTCGCCTTGCCCTGGGACAGCACGATCTCGAGGGCCTTCTCGTAGAGCGGGTCGTCGTCCTCGTCGTCGAACAGGGACGGCCCTTCGTCGTCTTCGTCGTCGACGAAGATCTCCTCGTCGATGTAGTCGGGCTCGCCGAGCGTCTTGACGTGGGCCACGACGCGCTCCACCTCGTCGTCGGAGACGAAGGCGCCCTGCATGCGGACCGGGAACGCGTCGGTGGAGCCGGAGAACAGCATGTCGCCGCGGCCGAGCAGCTTCTCGGCGCCGACCATGTCGATGATGATGCGCGAGTCGAACTTGCCGGCGACCATGAACGCGATGCGGCTCGGGATGTTCGCCTTGATCAGGCCCGTGATCACGTCGATGCTCGGCCGCTGGGTGGCGAGCACGAGGTGGATGCCGACGGCGCGGCTCATCGCCGCGAGCCTGGCCAGGGTCGACTCGAGCTCCTTGCCGGTGGTGGCCATCAGGTCCGCGAACTCGTCGATGATCACGACGATGTACGGCAGCTTGTCGGTGGCCATGCTCTTCTCGACGATCTTCTTGTTGTAGCTCTTGATGTCGCGCACGCCCATGGCGTCGAGCAGGCTGTAGCGCCTCTCCATCTCGCAGATGCAGTACTGCAGGGCCTGGAACGCCCGTTTCGGCTCGGTGATCACCGGGGTCAGGAGGTGGGGTATGCCGTTGTACAGCTTGAGCTCGACGATCTTCGGGTCGATCAGGATCAGCTTGACCTCGTTGAACGAGCGCCGGTACAGGATGGACAGGATGATGGAGTTGACGCAGACGGATTTCCCCGAGCCGGTGGCGCCGGCGATCAGGAGATGCGGGGTATGGGTCAGCTCGACGACCTGAACGTCGCCGGTGATATCCTTGCCCAGCACGACCGGCACCTCCATCTTGGCGTTCTTGAAGGTCTCGCTCTCGACGATCTCCTTGAACGACACGATGGCCCGCCGCTCGTTCGGTACCTCGATGCCGACGGCATGTTTGCCCGGTATCGGGGCGACGATGCGCACGCTCGAGGCTGCCAGCCTGAGCGCGATATTGTCGCAGAGGTTGGCTATCTTGGAGAGGCGCACGCCCGGGGCGGGCAGTATCTCGAACATGGTGATGACCGGGCCCTTGCGGATGCCGGTCACCTCGGCCTCGATGCCGAATTCCTGGAGCGTCTCGCGGAGGATCTCGGCGGCCTTCCGCGTCTTATCGTCGATGATCCAGTACTGGCCGTCGGGATAGGCGGTCAGGATGCCCTCGGTCGGCATCGAGTAGGCTACGACCGGCTTGCGGCCGGGTAGGCGCGGCTTGGAGGCCGCGGGCTCGCCTTCGGGGGGCGCGGGGGCGGGCTTGGCGGGCGGGACTGACGTCTCCTCGGGTACGGGCCTGGCTACCTTGACCAGCGTCGCAGCCGGCGTGACGGCCGCGGGATCGAAGTCACGCTTTGCCTCGCCGTTCGATCGCAACGCCTCGGCGTGCTCGCCGTCCTGAAAAACCTCGACCCTCGGTAACAGGGACGCCCTTCGATCCGCTGCCGCCGGCTCGCCTTCGGCGGGCTCGGCGTCGACGAGTCCGGCGTTGGCCCAGAAATCGGCGTCGAGGGCGGGATCGCTGGCGACGAGTCCGACCTGGGCGGCGGCTTTCGACTCGGTCCGGCCGAACATCAGCGGTATCGGCTCGTCGGCCTGGGGACGGACGTCATCGAGGTCGACGAGCAACTCGGGCTCATCATCGCCCGCGGCGTCGTCGTCGCCCGCGGCGTCGTCGTCGCCCGCGGCGCTGTCGTCGCCCGCGGCGCTGTCGTCGCCCGCGGCGTCGTCGTCGCTCATGGCGGCGACGTCCTCAGAGCCAGACGTTATCGTCGGCGATGGATCGGCCGACTCGGCCGCTACACTCTCGGGCTCGGGAGCGGCCATGGACGCCAGGAAAGGCACCGGAGGCAGGTCCGGGTAGCTCAGGTCGAAGGCGCGCGTTTCAAAGCCGTCGGCGGCCGTACCGACCGGCGGCTCGGCCTGCTCGGCTACGTGGGCGGACCGCGCCCGTTTTAGTGGCGCTTCTAGCTCCGGTTTTAGCGACGTTTCTCGCTCCGCCCGCGCGTCATCGCGCGAGCCGCGCCAGGACACCCGCCTGCCGGTCGGAGCCGGCCCGGCGTCGACTCCGGCCTCGGTCTCGGCGGAGCCGACAGCGCCGGCTCGAGCGCGAACGACGGCCAGGCAGACCAGGGCGCCGGAGCCGAGAGTCAAGCAGAGGCCTACGGCGGCGACCCCGAGGATGCCGAGCGGCGCAATGGCCGGATACGACGCCAGGGCGTGCGTCGGATCGTCGAGGAACCGGGCGGTGGCGGCGAGCGAGGCGAACGGGAGCAGGCTCAACAGGAGCCCTATGAGCAGGTCGTACCTGAAGCCGGGCATCGCGATGATCACGGCGCCCAGCCAGGGGTACGCCGGCAACGCGTACGCGGCCCAGGACAGACCGTCGAGCAGGAAGCCCCCGAAACCATCCGCCGCTCCGAGCGAGGCCGCGACGAGCGACACGAACAGCGCCGCGCCTGCGAGCGCTAGGCCGAGCGACGAGACGATAACGGTCGGCCTTGCAGTATGAACTCTATCCAATGACGTAGACTCCGATCCTTATGTACCAGTATCGGCTAAACGTCAAAGGATACAAAGCCCGATGAGCCCCGCGGGTATGAGATACGCCGCGAACCAGGCCAGCTTGCCCTTCCTGACCAGCGGCATGAGCGCGAGGAGGGCCCCGACGCCAGCGGCGAAAGCGACCACCGAACCGACGACCAGATGCGGGACCGCGACGCTGCCCGCCATGGCCGGCAGTTCATCGAGTTTGAGCACGAGGGCGCCGAGTATGGCCGGTATGGCCAACAAGAAGGAGAATTCGCCGGCCGTTCCTCGCTCGAGCCCGGAGGCGAGGCCGGCGCTGATCGATATGCCCGATCGGCTGATGCCCGGTAGCACACCGATGCCCTGGGCCAGGCCGACGATAACGCCGTGCCGGACGGTCATGCCGCGGTAGGTCGTGGCGCCGGGCTTGAGGCGCGAGCCCGCTATCAGGATCAACGCGGTGACCAACAGCAGGCCCGAGGCGACCTCGGGGCGGCCCGAGAAGTCTATCCGGTCGATCGCCAGCCCGACCGCGCCGGTCAGCGCCGTCGCGACGATGGCCGGGATGACGATGGCCAGGTTCTCCGCGTCGCCCTCGCCATGCCTCCTGGCTACCCAGCGCGCCATCGATGCGATGATGCCGCCGATGCGCCGACGGAAGACCACGACGATCGAGGCGAGCGTCGCGACGTGCAAGACGACGTCGAACAGGGCCGGCACCTCGGCGAGGCCCATGAGGTCCTTGAAGATGAGCAGATGCCCGCTCGACGAAATGGGAAGGAATTCGGCGATTCCCTGGAAAAGCCCAAGAATAGCGGCCTGGATGATGGTCATGTCGCCCTCCGGGAGCGGACTATAGCACCATAGCGACCTACCTTCAACGCCATCCGCCCTGTATGTAGGGTACGGTACTTGAAAATCTCCATTCCAATAAGTACCCTATGTTAGACGAAAAGGCGTTTCTTTACGGACGTGATATCCTGGGCTTCCAGGCAGGGCTTAGCCGCTCTAGACGCATCATGGTTCGCATCGTTCCGTTCGGCCCCGCCCGTCGACACACATACTCTCTCTGTAAGGATGGCTACATGGAAATCCAGAAGGATCGCGTCGTCTCGATAGACTACATGCTCAAGGACGACCAGGGACAGATCATCGACCGCTCGGAAGGCGAGCCGCTCGTCTACCTCCACGGCAACGACAACCTGATCCCCGGCCTCGAGCGCGAGCTCCACGGCAAGGTCGCCGGAGACAAGATCAGCTGCGTCATCGCTCCGGCCGACGCCTACGGCGAGCTCGACGAGGAGATGATCTTCAAGGTCGCCAAGGGCGACTTCGCCGAGCCCGACAAGATCGAGGTCGGCATGCAGTTCCAGGCTCAGGACGCCAGTGGCGCCCACATCGTCACGGTGGTCGGCATCGAGGGCGACGAGGTCAAGATCGACGCCAACCACCCGCTCGCCGGCAAGTCCCTACACTTCGACGTGACGGTCAAGGACGTGCGCGAGGCACTACCCGAGGAGCTCGAGCACGGTCACGTGCACGCCGATGGCGAATGCGGTTGCGGCGACGGTTGCTGCGGGGATGGCGACTGCGGCGACGAAGGCGGCTGCGGCTGCGGCGGATGCCACTGATCCGACGGGCCGGCGCGACGAGGGGCCGCGGAGGGTTCCAGGTCAGGTGGCTCGACGCGCTGATCGTGGCGCTCTCGGCGGCCCTGTTTCTATACCTGGCGGTCTCCGTCTACGGCTCGCCGCCCTCGTCCGTCCTGGTCATCACCTCGGGCGAGCATGAATGGATCTATCAGCTGACCCAGGAGAGGGAGATAGACGTCCCGGGCCTGATCGGCATGTCGGTGATCGGCATCCATGACGGTGCGGCCCATATCGACGACTCTCCATGTGCGAACCGGACCTGCGTCGCCTCCCAGCCGATTAGCCGGGCAGGCGAATGGGCCGCCTGCCTACCCAACGGCGTTTTCATCCGAATCGAGGGCGAGGAGCATATTGATGAGATCGACGCGACCGTACGCTAGGCCGACCTTCGCTGACGGCGGTCGCAGGCTAGCCGCCTTCCTGGCCGCCCTGGCCTTCTTCCTGTCCACGGTGGAGTACATGCTGCCTCGGCCCGTGCCCTTCATGCGGCTCGGGCTGGCCAACCTGCCGCTCCTGATCGCCGTCGACCTCCTGCCCTTCGGCTCGTATATCGCGCTGGCCCTCGTCAAGGTCGTCGGGATGAGCGTGCTGACCGGATCGCTATTCTCCTACGTGGCGCTGTTCTCCCTGGCCGGCACGCTCGCGAGCGCGCTCGTGATGCGCGGCCTCAGGGCCGTGGCCGGGCCCCGCTCGCTGTCGTACGTCGGCCTCTGCGTCGCTGGAGCGGTATCGTCGAACCTGGCCCAGGTCGCCCTGGCCAGGGTGTTCGTCTTCGGCGACAGCGCCAGGTTCATGGCGCCGGCCTTCGTCGGGCTCGGACTCGTCTCGGGACTGGCCCTCGGTGCCTTCACGCAGGCTTTCGCGTCCAAGTCGGCCTGGCTGGCGGGCGTGCTCGCCCCGCCCGTCGTCGCGGACGCCTCCGCCGGAGGCCAGGCATGAGGCGGCCGGCGGCGGCCGCCCGGGCCGAGCGGCGCGAGCATTGGGAAGGGGCCTTCGACCCGACGAGGCTGGCGCTGACCGGAGTACTGCTATCGATTGTGCTCCTGTTCCAACCGACCCTCTATGGCCGCGTCGCGATGCTCGCCGCGGCCGCGGCGGCGGCTTGGGCCTCGGGCCGCAGGCTATCGCCGCTCATGACCGTCTTCGTCATGGCCGGCATCGTAGCCGCCAACCTGCTCGTACCGATGGGCAGGCGCCTCGCTACTTTCGGCCCCCTCGTCGTGACGGAGACGGCCCTGCTCACCGGCATCGAGAAGGCCGTGACCTTCGAGGCGCTGATGTTCATCTCCAAAGCCTGCCTCGGGCCGGCGCTCAGGCTGCCCGGACGCTTCGGCTCGTTCTTCGCGGATGCCCTGCGCGGCTACGACCGCATCCTCGAGCATAAGGGCTCGGTCAAGCTCGACGGCTTTATGCGGAGGATCGACGAGATACTGATTTCGGTCTATGATGGGTTCCAGTCCGGTGGCGATCGAGTCGATACTGGATACAGGGGACGTCCGGCCGCCTTCAGGCGCGGTGACCCGGCCCTGGCCGTTATCGCGCTCGCCGCGGTGGTTTCGTTGCTCATCAGGTAAAAAGCCGGCCCGATAGCTCAGCGGGCAACATCCAGGTATACCGAGGTTCGTAGTATGGCTCTTTCTCTGAGAAGCAAGCTGCTCGTACTCATTGCGGTTCCGCTGGCCATGGTCGCGGCGATGGGCGCGATGCTCATACTATCGTCGATGGGCGACAAGGGCGAGATCGACGACGCCGAGTCGAACCTGACCATCATGAAGTCGCTGAGCTCCCTGTTGTCGGCGGCTCAGGACGAGCGCGGCATCGCGTACCTCTACCTTTCGGGCACCGCCGCCGCGGATAGGATCATGTCGACGAGGAACGGCACGGGAAGCTCCTGGGAAACGGTCCAGGCGGCGCTCGCCGCCGTTCCAGCACCGGAAAGCCTCGAGACGGTCCTGACGTCGTCCGTGGCGCGTTTCCAGCAGCTGCGCAGGCAGGTCGACGAGCGCTCGATGATGGCCCAGTCGGCCTATACCGGCTACTCGGAGCTCATCGACCTGGTCATGGCGGAGTACGTGGCGCTTTCGGCCACCAACGCCGCGGAGGCCTCCCGGCAGCTCCAGTCCATCGTCTACCTCGAGAAGGCCAAGGAGAACGCCGCCCGTATCCAGTGCCTGGCCAGCTCCATCTTCTCGCTCGACCTGGCCATCCAGTACACCAAGACCATCGAGCTGGTCGACACGAACGCCGGTATCGCCGTGAACCTGGCCAACGCCGGGGAGTACTGCGGCGAGCTGGCCTCCGTGTCCCTATCGGAGCTGGAGATCAGCCCCGAGTGGTACGAACTCCAGGACGCCGTGCTGTCCATCCTCGGTAACGCCCAGTACGGCGGCTACGGCCGCGACGGCCTCGCGTTGTACAACGCGACCGAGCCGGTCATGGATAAGATCCAGGCGACCATAGACATCGTGATGGCCGAGACGGACGCCTGGTTCGCCGAGCGCTCAGCCCTGCTGACGAGGCGCATCGTGCTGATCGCCGGCGCGCTCGGCGCGGCCGCGCTGGTCGTGCTGGTCGTATCGTTGCTGATCCTGTCGAACGTGGCCTCCAGGATGAAGGAAGTCTCGGAGGGCATGCGGAACGTGGCCTCGGGCGACGCCGACCTGACCCTACGGGTCGCGTCCAGGACCCAGGACGAGCTCGGAGCGCTGGCCGGCTTCTTCAACGGCTTCGCCGAGAAGCTCGCGGGCATCATCGACCGGGTCAAGGCCGAGGTCGGCTCGCTCGGCGATGGCATGGTCCAACTCGCCTCGAATACCGAGGAGACCGCCGGCGCCATCAGGCAGATCACCGCGAACATCGAGAGCCTCAAGCTGCAGAGCATCAACCAGAGCGCGTCGGTCACGGAGTCGAGCGCGACCGTCGAGCAGATAGCCAGGAACATCGAGCAGCTGTACCGACTCATCGAGCGGCAATCGGAGGGCGTATCGTCGTCGTCCAGCTCCATCGAACAGATGGTCGCCAGCATCCAGTCGGTCACCGCGAACATCGAGCGCATGGGCTCGTACTACGACAAGCTGCTCGGAAAATCCGACGCCGGCCGCGGCGCCATCGCGACGGTCGTCGCGCAGGTCCGCGAGATCGACTCGCAGTCGGAGAACCTGCAGGCGGCAAACCAGCTGATAGCCGGCATCGCGGCCGAGACGAACCTGCTCGCCATGAACGCCGCCATCGAGGCGGCGCACGCCGGCGAGGCGGGCATGGGCTTCGCGGTCGTCGCCGACGAGATACGCAAGCTCGCCGAGAACGCCGCCGTGCAGTCCAAGACCATCGGCCAGACCATCAAGGGCATCCGCGGCGTCATCGAGGCCGTGGTCGCCAGCTCCGGCCAGAGCGCTTCGACCTTCGAGGAGATCCTGGAGCAGATCCGTATACTCTCGAGGCTCGAGGAGGAGGTCAAGTACTCGATGCAGGAGCAGAGCGCGGGCTCGTCTCAAATACTCGAGTCCTTGGCCAGCATCAACGAGGTGACCGCCGACGTAAGGCACTCGGCCCAGGAGATGCAGGAAGGCTCGAACGCGGTGCTGACCGAGATGCGCCAGCTTTTACAGCTGGCCAGCGAGCTTGAGAACGGCATGAGCGAGATGGCCTCCGGGGCCGAGGAGATACGCCGCGCTGCCCAGGACACGAACGAACTGACGATAGCCGCGTCGGCCAGCGTCAAGAACGCCTCCGCAGAGGTCGCCCAGTTCAAGACCTGATAGGCTTCGCCGTTGTATACTCCTCCCATGAGAACCCTAGCTCGATGGCTCGCGGCGGCGCTCGCGCTGGCCTCGGCCACGCCGATCGCGGCCCAGCCCGCTCCACTAGGCGCAGCGCCGGCCATAGCGCCGGCAGCTTCGTCGCCCTCCTCGTCGCCCGCCTCGTCGCCGTACAAGGTAACCCTGATCACCATCCTGCCCGGCAAGGCCCTCTACTCGTCCTTCGGGCATTCGGGGCTCCGCGTCGTCGACGCGCGTAGCGGGCGGGACCTGTTCTATAACTACGGCCTCTCGGCCCACCCTTTCGACGCCAAGTTCGCGCTCGGGATGTTCGCGGGGCGCATGGAGTTCATGGTCGGGGCCGGTGCCACCTCGAGCGTGCTCGGCTTCTATAGCGGCGTCGAGAACCGTACCATCATCGAGCAGGACCTGGCCCTCGACGCGACGCAGGCGGCTGCGCTGGTGGCCGCGCTCAGGCGCGACGCCAGGCCCGAGAACCGCATATATAACTACCGCTACTTCAGCGACAACTGCACGACCCGCGTCGCGGTGATGCTTCAGAGGACGGCCGGCGAGGATCCCGGCTCCAGGCCGGTCGACGCGGCGCTGACAGTCCGGGCCTCGGTCAACGGCACGCTCGCCGGCAGGCCCTGGCTGATCTTCGTCATCAACCTGCTCATGGGCCCGACGGTGGATCGCCAGGCCGGGACCGGCGACCCGATCTTCCTGCCCGGCCAGCTGATGGACTGGGCGGCCGCGGCGGTCAACGGCGGAGCGGCCGAGCCATCGGAACGCTCGCGGCCCTTCGTCTCGGCGACGAGGACCCTGTACGAGGCCGAACCGACAACCGAGCGCGCCGGCCTCGGCCCGACCGCCTTCGCCGCGCTGCTCGCCGCCGCCTCGTTAGCCCTTACCACCCTCCGCGGCCGGCTCAAGCCTCTCGCCGCGGCCTTCGACGCGGCCTGCGCCGCGTCGGCGCTCGTCGTCGGAGCCGCTATCCTCCTCTTCTGGCTGTGCGCCCGCTACGACGAGGCCGCCTGGAACCTCAACCTGCTCTGGGCGGGCGCCTTACCACTCGTCGCGACGATACTCGGCGGCCGACGCCTGCCTGCCAAGGCGCGATCCGCGGCCGGAGCGCTCTACGCGGTCTCGGCGGCCTGCGCCGCGCTCGTCGCAGTCGCCGGCGGCTTCGGGTTCCAGACTATCCTACCAGCGACGCGCCTCGTCGCGCTCGCTCTGGCCCTGCGATGGGCCGACCGGGCCGGCGCTCTCGGCGCGGCGGCGAGGCTCCTGCGTCGTCGATCCCGGCCGGAATAATAAAGGCCGCGGGTAACGACTACCCGCGGCCCATCGTCGCTCGATACCGGTAGGCGCGCCCCGAACCGGCGCGCTCCCGGACTGGCGCCCGCCTACCTGACCACGAAATTGACCAGCTTACCGGGCACGACGACGAGCTTGACGACATCCTTGCCGGCCAGTTGCTCGGCCACCTTGGCGAGAGCCTTGGCGGAGGCTTCAAGCGCGTCCTTGCCCGCGCCCTTGGCGGCCTTGAAGTCGCCGCGCAGCTTGCCGTTGACCTGCACGACGATCGTATCCTCGTCGTCCTCGCAGAGGGCCGGGTCGTAGCTCGGCCAAGCGGCCCTGACGAGGCTCTCACGGTGCCCGAGCTTTTCCCAGAGCTCCTCGGCGAGGTGCGGAGCGTAGGGGGCGAGCATGAGCACGAGGGGTTCGTAGGCCGCCCGTGGCAACGAGTCGAGCCTGGCGAGCTCGGAGGACAGCACCATCATCGCGGAGATGGCCGTGTTGAAGTTCAGGCTGGCGGTATCAGCGTCGACCTTGCGCACGGTTTTATGCGTCAGCTTGAGTAGCTCGGCTGACGGCCCCGCGTCGACGACCGGCTTCTCGCCGAGCGCGTACATCCGCTCGAGAAAGCGCGTCACGCCGACGAGGCCGGCCGTCATCCAGGGCTTTGACACCTCAAGCGGCCCCATGAACATCTCGTAGAGCCTGAGCGCGTCGGCGCCGTACTCCCGCACGATGTCGTCGGGATTGATCACGTTGCCACGGCTCTTGGACATCTTCTGGTTGTCCTCACCCAGGATCATGCCCTGATTGACCAGGCGCTGGAACGGCTCGGCCGTGTTGACGAGCCCCAGGTCGAAGAGGACCTTGTGCCAGAAGCGCGAGTAGAGCAGATGGAGCACCGCGTGCTCGACACCGCCGACATAGAGGTCGACGGGCATCCAGTAGTCGACCTTGTCGCGGCCGACGAAGGCGCCCGGGTTCGACGGATCCAGGTAACGCAGGTAATACCAGCAGGAACCGGCCCACTGGGGCATCGTGTTGGTCTCGCGCCTGGCCGGACCGCCGCAGGTAGGGCAGGTCGTATCGACCCAGTCGTCGATCTTGGCCAACGGGCTTTCGCCGGTCCCCGGCGGCTCGTAGCTCGAGACCTCCGGCAGGGTCAGCGGCAGCTGGTCCTCGGGCACGGGTACGACGCCGCACTTCGGGCAATGGACCAGGGGGATGGGCTCGCCCCAGTAACGCTGGCGGCTGAAGAGCCAGTCGCGCAGCTTGTAATTGATCGTGCCCTTGCCCAGGCCCTTCTCCTCGAGCCAGGCTATCATCGCCTTCTTGGCCGCCTCGGTGCCGAGGCCGTCCAGGAAGCCGGAATTGACCGCGACGCCGTCGGCCGCCGTACACTCCGATGGCTCGCCCGCGCACGGAGCCGCCTTGCCGTCGGGGCCGGGTTTGGCGACCACCTCGACGATGGGCAGGCCGAAAGCCTTGGCGAAGTCCCAGTCGCGCTCGTCGTGGGCCGGCACGGCCATGATGGCGCCGGTGCCGTAGGAGGCGAGCACGTAGTCGGAGATCCATATCGGTATCTTCTTGCCGTTGACCGGGTTGATCGCGTAGGCGCCGGTGAAGACGCCGGTCTTGTCCTTGGCCAGGTCGGTTCGCTCGAGGTCGCTCTTCTTGGCGGCGCCGTCGACGTAGGCCTCGACCGCGGCCTTCTGCTCGGCGCTCGTGATCCTGGCGACGAGGGCGTGCTCGGGAGCGAGCACCATGTAGGTGGCGCCGAACAGCGTGTCGGGCCTGGTCGTGAACACCTCGAGCGCGTCGCCGTGGCCATCGACCGTGAAGACGACGCTCGCGCCCTCGGAGCGGCCAATCCAGTTGCGCTGCATCTGCTTGACCGGCTCCGGCCAGTCGAGCCCGTCGAGGTCCTCGAGGAGACGGTCGGCGTACGCGGTGATGCGTAGCATCCACTGCCTGATGCGCTTACGCGTCACCTTGGTGCCGCAGCGGTCGCACTCGCCGTCCTTGACCTCCTCGTTCGCCAGGCCGGTCTTGCAGGACGGGCACCAGTTGATCGGGGCATCGGACTCATAGGCCAGGCCGCGCTGATACAGCTGGATGAAGATCCACTGGGTCCATTTGTAGTAGTCGGCCTCGCAGGTGGACACCTCGCGGTCCCAGTCGTAGGAGAAACCGAGACTCTTGATCTGTTGCCGGAAGCGGTCGATGTTGGCCCTGGTCGTCACGGCGGGATGGGTACCGGTCTGGATGGCGTAGTTCTCGGCGGGCAAGCCGAACGAGTCGAAGCCCATCGGGTGCAACACGTTGTAGCCATTCATGCGCAGGTAGCGGCAGTAGATATCGGTGGCCGTGTAGCCTTCGGGGTGGCCGACATGCAGGCCGGCGCCGGACGGGTACGGGAACATGTCGAGCACATAGCGCCGCTTCTCCTTGGGGAAGGACGCGTCCTCCTCGGCCCTGAAGCTGCGATGCTCCTCCCAGTGCCTCTGCCATTTTGGCTCGATCTCGCTGAACGGGTATTTAGCCATGCGTGTCGCTCCGGTGCTAGAATGCGATGAGGCGGACCCGCATAGGACCGCCTCGTCGTCAGGTTGGCTGTATACTATCGCAATACGTAGAAACGAGACAAGCGCGACGCCTAGAAGGTCGGTTCGGGCGTCGCCTCCGCCTCCGGAGCCGGCCTATCCTCGGCCGTCCTGAAGACCTCGTGGAAGCCGTCGTCGCCCTTGGCCATGGCCGGCACGGACAGGAGGAACATATCGTCGCCGAAGGCCAGCGTGAAGCTCGCCTCCGTACGCGCCGCGGCCTCGTTCGTCTCTATCCGTATCCTGTGGCGCTGGCCGCGCACCTTGATCATGTCGCGGTCGCGCGCGTAGAGCTCTATCGGGTCCCGCCCGTCGACGTAGACCTTGACGCGCCTGAACGCCGGCGCCGAGCCGTCGGCCAGGGCCTTGTTGTCCAGGAGCAGTGTATGCTCGCGGCCGCTGAGCATCACCCAGGCTCCGACGACGAAGTACAGCGCGACCAGGCCGACGCGTACGGCGAAGCGCCTGCGCCTGACGGCCGGCGATAGACCGTTGGTTCCGTTGGCGTTCATGCCTTGCCTCCCTTGGCGTCCGGGCTGACCGTGTTCCGGCGCAGGCCCGCCCGGTCGATCTCGACGCCGCGGCGCTTGCGCCAGGCGTGCAGTACGAGGGCCAGCGCTATCGCGCCGTAGCTGAACGCGTCGCGGAAGTACTCGCCTATCTGGGCCGAGCCGAACAGCTCGGCGCCCGCGCGCGGCATCACGATGTACATCAGGTGCAGGAGCACGACGCCGACGAACACGTTCGGGATCGTAGCCTTGGTCACCGAGGCGCCGCCAACGAGGATGGCCGCCACGGCGAAGAAGCCGGTCTGCCGGTGCGCGTTGTAGGTGGCCATGTTGCCCATGTTCTGGAGAAAGATGATCTGGCCGACCATCGCTAGGACCGTCGAGACAACGATGGCGATGATGCGCGTCTTCTCCACCGGGATGCCCGAGGCGTTGGAAACGCCCTGGTCCTGGCCGATGGCGCGCATGTCCTGGCCGAGCTTGGTCTTCCTGAACCAGACGATGAACACGCAGAGCGCCGCGACCACGAGGTAGGTGGCGACCGGCACGTTGAAGCCGAAGACCTTGACCATCGCCAGGTTGTCCAGGCTCTGCCTGACCGAGTCCAGGTTCAGGGTGTTACGGATGCCGTAGCCGCGCGACAGCGTGATGGCGAGCGAGCGCATCGGTATCAGCGAGCCCATCAGGTACAGCACCGCGAACTGGTAGACGCCGTCCATGAAGAAGCCGATGATGTAGCCGGTAGCCATCTCGCGGCCCTTGGCCCGGTTCAGGATGGAGCCGCATAGCCAGCCGAGGGCCACGGCGATCGGCAGGCCGACGAGCGAGGCGAAGCCGAGGCCCCAGACGCCGGAAATGCCCCAGTCGACCGCGAAGATCAGGCCGATCTCTCCGGCCATCGCGCCGAGCACCATGCCGAAGTTCAGGCCCATGCCCGCCATGACCGGCAGGAGCAGGCTGAACACCAGGAACGAGTTGCGCCCGATGCGGGTGATGATGTCCTGGATGATATAGTTCGCCGACAGCCCCGAGATCGGGGTCGCGATGGCCGTAAGCACGAGGAAGATGACGACGACCACGTTGTCGGCGACGAACCTCTTGAAATCGAACCGCTTCGTCATTTCGACACCTTCGTCTTTCTGGTCAGCGCGTACAGGATCATGCCGTTCGACAGCACGATGCGTATCACCTCCGACATGTCCGTCTGCAGGATGCTGTTGATGACGCTCGGCGTCATCGTCAGGATGCCCTGGAACAGCAGGGTGCCGACTACCACGTTGACCATCGAGGCCTTATTGACGCTGGCGCCGCCTATCAGGAGGGCGGCCACGGCCGGGAAGGCCATGTACAGCGGCGCCTGGTACAGCTGGATGAAGCCGAAGCTCTGCTGGTACACGAGGATACCGACCGCGCCGAGCACCGTCGACAGCATCACGCTGACGGTGCGCATCTTGTCGGCCGACACGCCGCCGGCCCTCGCGAAGTCCGGGTTCGAGCCCACGGCGGTCATCGCGGTGCCGGTCTTGGTCCTGAAGAACAGGTAGACGAAGAAGGCGCACAGCGCGAAGAACAGGATCATGCCGGTCGGGAACACGAAGCTGCCGCCTATCCTGACCGCGAGGAAGTCATTGAGGATCTTGCTCCAGTAGTTGTCGAGCGTGATCGTCGTCCGGAGACCCGCGCCGCCATAGCCCCAGATCATCGCGGGGTTCGAGTACGGCAGGAGCAGCCACAGGATCGAGAAGAAGGTGATGATCGAGAAGCCGACGTACATGGCTATCGTCATCTCCTCGCCCTTGACCTTGTTGAGGAGCTGGCCGTAGAGCCAGCCGAGCAACAGGCCGAAGGGTATGCAGATCGCCACGGCGCCCAGGAAGCCGAGCCAGCCGGTCAGGCCGAGCTGCATCGCCACCGTCGCGCCGAGCAGGCCGGCGATGATGCCGACCGGCAGGCCGAAGTTCAGGCCGCAACCCGACTGGACCATGGGGACGAGGGCGAGCACCAGGATCGCGTTCTGCCCGAAACGGTTGAGCGTGTCGGACAGCGAGCGGCTGATCGATACGCCGACGAAGGGCGCAACGATGAACAATGACACGAGGAACAGGAAGATGATGATGCGCGGCCAGCCGAAGTCAGCCGCGAATTCCTTTATCTTACGCATGCGCGGCCTCCTCTTTGACCTCTCCGGCCATTAAGAGGCCGAAGTCAGCTATATCCGCGTCTGGCGGTAGGATACCGGCGATGCGGCCCTCGTCGACGATCGCGACGCGGTCGCAGATGGACCGGAGCTCCTCGAGCTCGCTCGAGACCATCACGATGGTCGTGCCGTTGTCCCGGTTGTAGTGGCGTAGCGATTTGAGCACCAGCTCCTTGGCGCCCACGTCGATACCGCGGGTCGGCTCGCTGACGAACAGCAGGTCCGGCTGCATCGCGAAGGCCTTGGCCAGGCAGATCTTCTGCTGATTGCCGCCGGACAGCTCCTTGGCGAACTGCTTGGGGCTCGTACACTTGATCGACAGCAGCTCGATGTACTCCTCGGCCAGCTTGCGGAGGCCCGCCTCGTCGCGCAGCTTGAGGAGCCCGCCGAGGTAGCGCTTGAGATAGTCGCCGCGTATCTGCATAGCGGTGAAGCCGATATTCCACTCGAGGCTCTCGTCGAGGAGCAGGCCAACGCCGCGCCGGTCCTCGGATACGAAAGCCATACCCATCGCGAGCGCGGCCTTAGGGTCGTTGAGCGGCACGGACTTACCGTGCAGCGTTACCGAGCCCCCGCCGGCGTACAAGCCCATGATGCCGTTCGGCACCCCGAGCTTGCCCTGGCCGGCCAGGCCGCCGATGCCGAAGATCTCGCCTGAGCGTACGGAGAACGACACATCGCGGACACTCTCGCCTGGCATATCGACCCAGAGCCGCTCGACGCGAAGCGCTTCCTCGCCGAAGGAGCGGGTCGCCAGGTCGGGGCGCTTCGCCTCGACCGAGCGGCCGACCATCCAGGCGGCGATATCGCGTACCGAGGTACCCTCGGACGGCGCTTCCTTGACGACCTTGCCGTCGCGCAGCACGACGATGGTATCGGCGACCTTGGTGATCTCGTGCAGGCGGTGCGATATGAAGATGATCGAGATGCCCTGGGCGGCCAGCCGCCTGAGGGCCTCGAGCAGGATCTCGGCCTCGCTCTCGGTCAGCACCGCGGTCGGCTCGTCGAGCACGAGGAGCCTGACGTTTTCGCGGTTGATCTCGCGCGCGATCTCGGTGAACTGCTTGTGGCCTACCGGCATCTCGGAGACGAGGGTCTCCGGGTCGAGCTTGACGCCGAGCCGCTCGATGGCCTTCTCCGCCACGGATCGCATCGTCGTCCGGTCGAGCACGCTCATCCGATCGCCGAAGACCTCGCAGGCGGCGTTGGCCTTCATAGGCTCTCGGTTGAGCACGATGTTCTCCGTCGTGCTGAAGCCCGGTATCAGGGAGAATTCCTGGTGAACCATGCCGATGCCGGCATCGAGCGCGTCGAACGGCGTTTTGAAGGAGACCTGAGCCCCGTCCAGCTCGATCCGACCGCCGTAGCCGCCGGTCTCAGCTATCACGGGCATGCCGAACAGGATGCGCATCAGCGTGGTCTTGCCGGCACCGTTCTCGCCGACGAGACCGACGATCTCGCCCGGCCCGACGTCGAACGAGACGTCCTCCAGGACCGGGTTTCCGTAGAAGCTCTTCGATATATGCTGCAAGGAAAGCAAGGGTGGTGGTTTGGGCATGTGTCCTACCTTTTTTCGTGCGAGGTCGGCCGTCCTGGGACGTCGATACCGCTGGCCCTGACTGGATCGGCGGGCTAGCGAGCCCGCGCGCGAGAGGCATCATAATCGATGCCGGCGGTATTGTCAAAAAAAATGAGCCGCCCCGGAGGGCGGCTCGATACGGCGGGAAAGGGAATTACTTCTTGAATTTGATCGAGAAGTACTTCTCGGGCACCGTCTGCTTGGTGGTGGGCAGGTAGCCCTTACCGAGGATGTAGGTGTCCATGTAGACGAGGAGGTGGTTCTTGGCGCGGACGCCGGTGTTGGCGTCGATGTAGTAGCCGCCGTTCCACTGGGCGCCCGGCGTATAGACGGCGAAGGCCTCGAACAGGCCGTCCAGGCTGTCCTTGGTGGTCTTGCCCTCGATCACGTTCTTGGCGAACTCGCCGAGGCCGGCGGTGACGGTGAAGCCGTAGCTATAGGCCCAGGTGCCGAAACGGCCAGCGCCGCCCTTATCGACCACGGCCTGCTCGACCTTCTTGAGGATGGCGGGGAAGTTCCCTGCCTCGGCGGTCAGGTCGACGCCGAGCGCTCCCGGGTAGCCCATGAGCGGCGACGGCAGGTCGGCCTCGACGAAGTATCCGCCGTACTGGAGCAACTGCTTGAGGAGCGGCTCGGTGTGGGCATCGTTCGTGCAGAAGAAGGCGGTCTCCTTGCCGTACTTCTCGATCCAGGCCGGGACCTTCTCGAGGATGAACTGCTGGGCGCCGGCCACGCCGACGTCGGAGGTCGGGTCGGGGGCGGTCTCGAACGCGAAGGTCAGGCCGAGATCCTTACAGGCCTGCTCCATGATCTGCCTGCGCAGACCGAGAGTCTCGTACGACATATGGCGCGGGAAGGAGATGTGGACGAAGGTCTTGGCGCCAAGCTCCTTGGCGGCCCAGATGATCGTATAGCCGCGGCTGATGAAGTCGCTGTTCAGGGCGAGGTCGGAGGCCGCCTCGATCACGAGCGGATCCTCGTGGGGCTCGCCGGCGAAGAGCAGGATGTCGGAGCGCTTCTCGCGCACGCGCTTGAAGCCCTCGGCTGCGCCGGGTACGGCCTGGTTCATCACGATAGCCTTCATGAGCGGATCGTCGGCCAGGGCTACGATCTGGGAGATCGTGGTCTCCTGCTGATCCATGAAGTTGTCGGGATAGGTAATATGCTGGATCATGCCGCCGTCGGACACTTTGCCGTAGCGCTTGATCAGCTCTTCGGCGCCGCGCAGGTCGTCCTCGGACTGCGATACCGTACCGGTCACTACGCCGATATGGAAGGCCGCCTTGGCCTTCTCGGCGGGAGCCGCGGGCTTCTCGGCCTTCTGGCAACCCGCGAATGCGATGACGGCCGCGAACAGGATCGCGGCGGAGATGCGGGACAGTTTCATGAATCCTCCTTGTTCGTCGGCGAACCGACGATCCGACCATTGTAAACCATTGAAGGGATACGTCAAGGGTATGCTATACTTCGTTCATGCTGTATCGACGATTCCCCAAGATCCCCGACCTGGACATATCGGCGCTCGGCCTCGGCTGCATGCGCCTACCGACCCGCCCTGACGACCAGGCGGCCATCGACGAGGACGCGGCGGACGCCCTGTTGTCCGACGCGCTCGAGGCCGGCGTCAACTATCTCGATACGGCCTGGCCCTATCATAAGGAACGGAGCGAGCCCTGGCTCGGCCGGGCCGTCGAGCGCCTCGGCTGCCGCGACGTGGTACTCATCGCGACGAAGGCCCCGACCTGGCTGATCGAGGAGCCCGGCGACTGGGAACGTTTCCTCGCGGAACAGCTCTTGCGGCTGCGCGTTGACCGGATCGACTTCTACCTGGCGCACGCGCTCAACCGCAAGCGCTGGCGGACGATGCTCGAGACCGGGGGGCTGGAGTTCCTGGCCAAGGCCAAGGCCGACGGAAGGATAGGCCACGTCGGCTTCTCGTTCCACGACGACCTCGATTCGTTCAAGGAAATCGTGGATGGCTGGCCCGATTGGGAATTCTGCCAGGTCCAGTACAATTACATCGACGAGGAATACCAAGCGGGCGACGCTGGCATCCGCTACGCCGCCGAGCGGGGCTTAGGCGTCATTGTGATGGAACCGCTACGCGGCGGTGTGCTGGCCGACGTGCCGGACGAGGTGCGCAAGGCCTTCGCGTCCTATCCTATCCCGAGGATGGCCGCCGAATGGGCGCTCCGCCACGTGCTGGACCGGCAGGAGGTCGTGACGGCGCTCTCCGGCATGGGCGCCTCGTCGCAGCTCTGGGAGAACGCGGCGGTAGCCTCCTCGGCGCGCGCCAACTCGATCACGACGCCCGAGCGCGCGGCTATCGACGCCGCGCGGGACTGGTTCCGCTCGCGCATGGCTACGCCGTGCACCGCCTGCGGGTACTGCCGCCCCTGCCCCGCCGGCGTGTCGATCCAGGGCGTGTTCGAGCTCTGGAACGATGCCTCGATGTTCGGCGACCGCGAGGGCGCCCGCAGGCGGTACGCGACCGAACTAGCGGGGCACGGCGCCGACGCCTGCGTCGCGTGCGGCGAGTGCGTCCCGAAGTGCCCTCAGGGCATAGACATCCCGGCCATGCTCAGGCGGGCGGCCGAGGCCCTCGGCTGATCGTAGCCCGGAGGAGGCCGGATGAGGAGGAGCAATCGGGTCATCGCGCGCGTATTCTCGCTCCTGGTAGCGGCGATACTACCCGCGATACTCGTCTTCTGGGTTGTCATAAGCGGCCTGTTCGTGGAAGCGGCCGCTACGAACGCGAACAGGACGAAGGCGGCGCTGATGAACCAGGCCGACCGCCTGGCCTTCGACCTCGACCTTGAGCTGACCCTGCTCGACTCGTGCCTCGCCACAGCCATGGCCCGGCTCACGCCGTCGGACGGCGCCGCCTCCTGGGAAGAGCCGATCGCGCGCGGCGTCGAGGCGTATAAGGCCGCCTCGCGTTGGCCGCTCCTCGTGGCCTCCGTCGTCCTGGTCGAAGAAGGCGAAGCCTTCGGCGATCCGAGCGCCGATGACGCGGCGACCCACATGATCCGCCTAGCGCCCGGGGGCTCCTTCGAGAGCGGAGGACGCGCGCTCGTGGCCATCCTCGACCAGGGCGTGCTCGCCGGTACCGTCATCCCCATCCTGGCCGAATCGTATTTCGGAGCGGACACCGGGTTTGGCGACTACGCTATCACGCTACGCGCCCCCTCCGGGGAGCGGCGTTTCTCGAGCGGCGCGGCCGACCCTCTCGAGGCCGACCTCGAGCGTCCCCTCTTCAGGGATTCATCGGGCTTCGACGTCTCCGGCTTCTACGAGGCGTTCTTCATGGGCGGCGAGAGCTGGCCGATGAGTTACCGGACCCTGAGCGGATTCGACCGGCTCCCCTATCCCCTCGGGCCGCCGGCGCCCAGGATGGGATCGCCGCGAAACGGCCGATCGGATGATCAATTTCCGATCGACCGGTATAGGTTCCAGGAGGGCGGCGAGCGAGGCCGCTGGGCCCTGTCGGTCTACGGCAAGCGACGTTCGCTCGCTCTGGAAGCCAAGCTCCAGGCCATCGGCTGGTCGATAGCCTCGGCAGCCTTCCTCGCCCTGCTCTACGGCTGCGTACTCATGCTCTACTACGCCGTCAGGAAGTCGATACGGCTGACCGAGAGGGAACGCGATTTCGTGGCCAGCGTCACGCATGAGCTCAAGACGCCCGTCACCGTGATCCTGTCCGCCGGCGAGAATCTCGCGGAGGGCATCGTCGAGCAACGGCGCGTCGCGGAGTACGGCGCCATCGTCGCCAAGGAGGCTAGGCGGCTGGCCGAGACCGTCGAACGGCTTCTGGTCATGGCGGGCCTTCAGTCGACCGAATCCGTAGCCAGGAGCGAGCCCGTCGAGGCGGCCGACCTTATCGAAGCCGCCATAGCCAAGCTACGGGCGACAGCCTCGGCCCTCGGGGTCTCATTCTCGGTGGATATAGCGGGAGAACCGATGATAGACGGCTCGGCCCTGCTACTCGAGTCGGCCCTCGAGGGCGTCGTGCGCAACGCGATCGAATACGCCGGCGGCGCCGTGAGGATACGGGCCTACGAGAAGGCGGTCGGCAAGCGGGCCATGGTCGTGATAGAATGCTCGGACGACGGCCCGGGAGTGCCTAAGCCCGAACGCGGGCAGCTGTTCGAGCCGTTCTACCGCGGCGCCGCAGCCATCTCGGCCAGAACCAAAGGCACGGGCATCGGCCTCTACCTCGTGAGGCGCGTCGCGCGCATGCACGGCGGAGACGCGCGGCTACGATTCCCGCCCGAAGGCGGCACGATAGCCGAGCTTACCTTCAGGAGCTGGCGATGAGCGCTATCTCGGTTCTGTTGATCGAGGACGAGCCCGGTCTCGTCCTGACCCTGACGGATCTCCTCTCGGCCAAGGGCTACGCCGTGACGAACGCGGCCGACCTCGCCTCGGCCGAGGCCGCCGTCGCCTCGGGCGGCCACGACGTGATCCTGCTCGACTTGATGCTCCCCGGAGGCTCCGGCCTCGACCTGCTCAAGGCGATGCGGTCCAGGGGCGACGCGACGCCCCTGCTCGTGCTGACCGCCAAGGCCGACGTGACCGACCGCGTCGAGGGCCTCAGGCTGGGCGCCGACGACTACCTCGGCAAACCCTTCGACTCGGCGGAGCTCCTGGCCCGCATCGAGGCGCTCGTGCGCCGAACCAAGGATGGCCCGGCCCGCCGCCGGAGGACCGAGGCGGCGGTGCGCTTCGGCGACGTTGAAATCGATCCGGAACGGGCCGAGGTCCGCAAGGCCGGGATACCGGTCACGCTGACCGTCCAGGAATTCCGGCTACTGATGTTCTTGGTCGAGAACGAGGGCCGCACGTTGTCCCGTGCGTGCCTGCTCGAGGAGGTCTGGGGTTACGACGGCGCGATCGCCTCGAGGACGGTCGACGTACACATTTCGTCGCTCAGGCAAAAACTCGGCGACGAACCGTCCGACTCGCGCCGGATCGTCACCATCCGCGGCTTTGGCTACCGTTTTGATTCGAACCCCCAAGGGGAACCCCGAAGGGAACCCCGAAGGGAACCCCGCTAGAACGCCCCGCCCGCCAGGAAAGGTAGCGCGATGAAGTTGCCGAGCGCGCCGCCAAGGCTCGACAGGAAGAAGACCAGCAGGATGTGCGTGACCTTGTTCCGATAGAAGCCCTTCAGGCTCGACACGTCGGTCGACAGAGTCTGGAAATCGGACACCTGGGGCTTGCGGAGCCAGGCCTCGACGATTCCAGAAAAAAAGCCGACCGCGACCAGCGGGTTCAGGGTGGCGATGGGCGCCGCCGCGAACGATACCAGCACCGTCAGCGGGTGGGACAGGCAGAGGACGGATCCGATGGCCGCCAGCGTGCCGTTGAGCGCCACCCAGCGCAGGAGGAGGCGCAGGCTGGCCTCGGCGCCGGAGGTAAAGAAGCCGAGAGCGATGAAGCCGACGATCAGGGCCGGTACGAGCCAGCCGGCGCTCCTGGCCAACAGGCCGGGCGGGGGCACCAGCTCGAGGTCCGATACGTCGGTGCCCGGAGTGTCGCCGCCTGGCGCGCCTTCGGCGAATCGGGCGAGCCAGGCTTCGACGCCCGGCGCATGGCCGGCCCCTATCACGGCTACCAGCCTCTCGCCGCGCATCGTCCAGATCTTGGAGGCGATATAGCGGTCCCGCTCGTCGATGAGCACTTCCTTGACGCTCGGCAGGTAATCGGCCAGCTCGCCCATCATCTCGTCGAGCTCGGAGCGCACCTTGAGCCGCTCTATCTCCTCGGCGTCGGGCTTCTCGTTCGAGAAGGCGGCCGCGACGAGCTGGGCCAGGAGCTTCGACTTGTTCCAGAGATTCGACTTGCCCCAGGCCCTGCGCAGCGTCGTCTGGACGTCGCGGTCGCAGAAACCGAACGGGATGCCGGCGGCCTCGGCGGCGCGTATGGCGGCGACCATCTCGGCTCCTGGCTTGACGCCGGAGTCCATGCCCATCCTGCGCTGGAAGGACGACAGCGCCAGGTTCGCGAGCAACAGGAAAGCCCTGCCCTCCTTGATCACCTTGACGATGTCGGTCTTTTCCCAGGCGTCCGGCGCGCTCATCGAGCGCCAGCGCGCCTCGTCGAGCTCGACGCAGACGCCGTCGGGCGCCTCGTCGCGTATCGTCGCGGCCACCTCGTCGACGCTCTCCCGGGAGACGTGGGCGGTGCCCACCAGCACTATCCTGCGCCCCGACAGCTCGAGCGCCTTGATCGTATCAGACATCGCTACTCCGTTCGTGCGGATTCAATCGCCGGCCGCCAGCCGGGCCAGGTCGGCCTCGGCCATGCGGCGCTCTATCGTGCCGATACGCTCGGAGTCGTACGATAGACGCAGGTACTTGAGGCCGAGCTCCTGCCGGCCCTTGGCTATCCAGTAGGAGCCCAGGTAGAACAGTGCGCCGGCCTTGATGTCGAAGCTCTTCTCGGCGCCGATCGCCAGCTCCGCCTCGGCCGTCATCTCGCCCTGGTCGTAGACGAGGCGCAGCGCCAGCCAGTGGACCTGATGCTTGCCGCGGTCTATGAGCGGCAGCTTCTTGCCCGCGTACTCCTTGGCGGCCCTCGCGTCGCCGCCCCGGTACAGCGACAGAGCCGCGGCCACATAGTACTCGGGATGCGCCTTGGTATAACCGGCCGCTCCGTCGAACGACGCGAAGGCCGTTTTCCAGTCGCCGAGCCGGTACGCGAGCACGCCCATCGACTCGAGCGAGTACCAGTAATCGGGGTACAGCCGGGCCGCCGCCTTGTAATCGGCGAGCGCCGCCTCATCGTCGCCGGAATTCTCGCGTATCGACGCCCTGTAGACGTAGGGCAGGAAATAATCCGGATTCAGGCGGATGGACTCGGAGAGATCCGCCTCCGCGAGTTCGAGGCGGCCGGTATCCAGGTAGAGCCGGCCGCGCTCGACGTAGTTCCAGGACGAGCCGGGCGCGAGCTCGACGGCTTTGTCCATGTCGGCCTCGCACTCGGCGTAGCGGCCCAGCTCATAGAGGGCGCGGCTGCGGTCCAGGTAGGCGATCGCGTCGTCCGGTGCTGCCGCGACGGCCTTGTCGAGCAGGGCAAGGGCGCCTTTCGCGTCGTCCCTGCGGAACTTGACCCGAGCCAAACCCTTGAGGGCCTCGGCGTTGCCTGGCTCGGCGGCGAGCGCCGCGTCGTACGACTCCTCGGCCTTTCGGTAATTCTTTGCGTCGTAATGGATATCGCCGAGGGAGGTAAGGGCGTCGGAATCTCCTGGATGCCTCGCGACGATGGCCTCGATCGCGGCGCGGTGGGCCCCGGTGTTTCCGACGAAGCGCTCGAGCTCCGCCAGCGCGTACAGAGCCTCGACGTTATCCGGGTAGGCGGCCAGCTCCGCCGAGAGCAAGGCGCGAGCCTCGTCGGTCCGACCGAGCGACAGGCATAGCGCCGAGCGTAGCGCCGGATACGAGCGGTTGCCGGGATCCAGCTCGACCAGCTCGACCAGGCGTCCGAGGGCGGACTCGTAGTCGCCCGAATCCATGGCGCGGCCGAGCGCGTCGAGGGCCATCCGCTCCTTTTCCTCGGCGCTCAGCTCGGCCGGGACGAGCGTGCCGGCGGCGCCGGGTAGCGACGGAGGCTCCGTCGGCCCGGATCGGCTCCCGAGCCCCGCGCAGGAAGCGAGGAGTATAACGGCCAGGGCGGCGGCCGAGCGCGTCGCCGTTCGTAGTCTCATGCGTCTCTCCGGTCGAGGGTTCGAATTCCCGTCATGGTAGCCGGTTTATAGCGCTTTAGCAAGCGAGGGAACCGACGGAACGGCCGCCGGAACGGGAGTCCGCGGTTGCGCAAGCGAACTGGCAACGTGTATAGTCCCATCGATATGAGAATAAGCGCGTTCGGAAGGGCCGCGGCGATGGCCTTCGTTTATATCGCCGTCTTCGTGGTGCTCGTGATGGTCCAGTTCCCGTCCGGGGGGCCCATCACCGAGGTGTCGGGAGGCGTATCGTTCAAGGGGCTGCCGGACGGCGACGGCGTACGATCCGCGGAGCTCGTCGCGAACGGCCTCAGGCTCGTCTTCTCGGAACGCTACCCGCTGATGTTGAGCGGTGGCGCAGGTCCGGACGGCGCGTTGTATCCGGTAGCCTACGAGGCAGTCGATGACGGTTTCATCGTCCGGTTCGACGACGGCACGAGACTGTTCGTCAACGCCGACGACGAGGGACGGGCCTCCTGGCGGCTCGACGCCAAGCGCTCCAAGAAGGCCTCCGCGACGATGCGCTACGAGCTGGCCTATGGCGCGGCTCTGCTCGCCCCGGGCGACGACGGTTCCATACGGCTGAGCTTCGGCGACGCTACCTACCGGGTATCCGGCGTCACCACCGGTTCCGAGCCGCGCACGCTGTCGCTCAAGGCGACCGGCGGGGCGTTCAGGGCCTTCGCTTCGATACGCGAGACCAAGGACGCGGCGGAGACCCCGGCCCAGTTCCTTGCCCAGGCCCCGATGGACCCGGCCCTCTGGTCCAGGGAGATAGGCGCCTGGCGCGACAAGGCCTGGTCTTCCGTGTCGGGCGCCGATTTCGACGCCGCGAGCGGGACCTGGTCCGGCGCGTTCGACGAGCCGTCCTTCGTCCTGTACCTGGCGGAGGCCATGCGCCGCGACCTGCGCGACGCCGCCGCGGCCCTGGTCGCCGTCGCGCGCTCATCGCACGCCGACAGCCTGAGCTGGAAGAGCGCGCCGTTCGCCGGCAAGACCGCTACCTCGATGGCCGCCTTCGAGGCGGCCAACCTGGCGGAGGTCAAGGCGACCGAGCGGCTCGTACAGGCCCGCGCCGGCACGATGTTCTACCGTCGCGGCATAGTGCCGCTCCTCTTCGACCGCGCCCCCTACTCGCTGGCCCAGGAAGCCATGTCCTTGGCCCGGTCGACCGACTTCTCCAAGGCCGACGCCACCCAGGCCGCGGCCCTGCTCGAGGCCTACCTCGACGCGGCCGGCTACCTCGACGAAGCCGACAACCCCTTCAGCCGGGCTGTCGAGCTCGTCGACAGGACTATAGCGCCGGCTATCAAGAAGGCCGAGGGCGGATTCTTCCTGCAGACCGACGGCGACGGCCGTTGCGACCTCCTAACCGGCCTCTACGCCGGGAAGGCCCTGATCCGTCTGTCCGAGTCGTCGGGCAAGGCTATCTACGCTGGCATAGGCCAGAGCCTCGTGACGAGCGCCGTCAAGCTGGCCGCGGCCGACGGCTCCATACCGGCCTCGGTCACGGCGACCGGAGGCATGCTTACCAAATCGCCCGAGCGGCTCTCTGCCGCGATGATCTATCCAGTCGTCGCCGACTCGCCGTACTACCCGCGGGCCGTCAGCCTGTACAGACAGCTCGGCCCCGGCGCCTGGGCCTGGACCTGTTCGCCGTCGGTCAAGGCGCAGGCCAGCCCCGAGACCACGGTGATCAGCGCCGACTACCCTGTCGGCTCGTCGCACTATATGGCGCTCTACGGCGTGAAGCCCTACGTGAAGATCCAGCTCTACGGGCTCGACTACAACATGGATGCCAGCTTCGAGAACTACAACGCCTCAGGCTATTTCTATAAGAAGGCGGCCGGGGCCATGTACCTCAAGATGCGGCACAAGGTCCAGGGAGAAGAGATACGGCTATTCTACTAGGGGGCCGTCCCCTCCCCTCGACCTTCCAGACGGCCGGCGAGCTCGTCTACCTCGTCGAAGGAGATCGGTCCGAGGCCGTCGAAGCGGCCATAGCCAGGGCGGCCGCCGGCCGCGTGGCCCGGGCCGCCAGGGCCTGGTCAGGCTCGCCCGACGCCGCGTTGTCGGCGGCGTCGGGCTGCCTTGGCGTAGAGGCCCGAACCGACGCGCTCGAGCTGGCCGAGGCCGCGGCGCCGGATGGCGCCGGACGGAGCGGGTATATCGTCGCCATCAGGCGGGAAGACCGCGAGCGCCTCGAGGAGACCATGAGCGGCCTGCGGGTGCGCTGGATAGGCGAGACAATCCGGTGGCGCTAATCATGATGCCGACGTATACTATGCGTAAAGCCACTATTCAGAATGTGAGACGATAGATGGGAACCAGCGACGCCGCGCGTATACGAGAAGAGTACGAAAAGCAGATATTCGACCTGAAGCAGCTCCTCGAGGTATCTAAAAGCCTGAATTCCACCCTCGACTACGGCATCCTGATAGAGTCGATTCTCTACACGATCATGGGCCAGATGAAGGTGCTCAAGGCCGCCCTGTACGCCAAGAAAGGCATAGACTCGACCCGCTTCAACCTGCACCGTAACTATAAGGGCTTCGAGATCGAGCACGGGCGCGACTACAGCATCCCGGAGGACGCCCCGGCGATGCGCGCCTTCGCGCGGGAGACCCGCTGTTGGACCATGGCCGAGCTGCGGGAGCGCTTCGGCGACCTTGGCGGCCTCGAGCCGATCGAGCCGATGGCGCCGACCCTGATCGTCCCGCTCAAGGCCAAGGGCGTCGTCAACGGCCTGATACTCGTCGGGGAGCAGATCGTCAGCGAGGCCTTCTCGGATTACGAGAAGGAGCACCTCCTCAATATCGCCATACTGGCGTCGATAGCCATCAACAACGCCTTCCTGTTCGAGATGACGACGACCGACATGATGACGAAGCTCAGGATGAAGCACTATTTCTATACGGTGCTGCTCGAGAAGATGGAGGAGAGCGCCTTCTCGGAGAAGCCGCTGTCGGTGATCATGGCCGATATCGACTCGTTCAAGCGCTTCAACGACACCTATGGGCATAGCTGCGGCGACGAGGTGCTCAAGGGCGTCGCCAAGCTGATCCAGAGCCAGACCCGGTCGGTCGACGTGGCCGCGCGCTACGGCGGCGAGGAATTCTGCATGCTCTTGCCCGATACCGACGCGGCCACCGCGAAGCTGATCGCCGAGAGGATACGCCGCAGCGTCGAGGGCATGGGCTTCGACTACGAAGGGCAGAAAATAGCCGTCACCCTGTCGCTCGGCATAGCCCAGTACGACCAAAACCGCGACCTGACCGGCAAGTCGGTGATAGACAGGGCCGACAAGGCGCTGTACGCGTCGAAGCAGGCGGGCAAGAACCGGGTGTCCGTTTCGCCCTGACGCCCGGCCGGAGGTGAGAGCGATGATAGACAGACACCGCCACGGCTGGTGGCGCGAGGCGGTCTTCTACCAGATCTACCCGCGTAGCTTCATGGACTCGAACGGCGATGGCGTCGGAGACCTGCGCGGTATCGAGTCCAGGCTCGACTACCTGGCCTGGCTGGGCGTCGACGCGCTGTGGATCAGCCCCTTCTTCAAGAGCCCGATGCGCGACTTCGGCTATGACATCTCGGACTACGAGGACGTCGACCCTATCTTCGGCTCCCTGGACGACTTCAGGTCCCTGCTCGACGCGGCCCACCGCCTCGATATCAGGATAGTCGTCGACCTGGTCGTCAACCATTCGTCCGACGAGCATCCGTGGTTCAAGGCGGCTCGATCCTCAAGGGACGATCCGAAGCATGACTGGTATATCTGGAAGCCCGTCGAGGGCCGTAGGCCGCCGAACAACTGGATCAGCCTGTTCGAGCAGCGTTCCGCCTGGTACCCGAACGAGGCTACCGGCGAGTGGTACCTGGCCACCTTCACGCGCAACCAACCCGAATTCAATTGGCGCAACCCCGAGCTACGGGAGGCGATCTACCGGGTCGCCCGCTTCTGGCTGGACCTCGGAGCGGACGGCTTCAGGATGGACGTGGCGACGGCGTACTTCAAGGACGCCGAGTTCCGCTCCAACCCGCCGAGTCCCGTACTCGTGCCCGACCTCCTGCAGCGCCACCTCTACGACCGCAACCGGCCCGAGGTGCACGGCGTCTTCAGGGAGTTCCGGGCGCTGGCCGACTCATACGGCGACCGCATGCTCATAGGCGAGACCCACGGGCAGGATCCCGCCCTCGCCGCCTCGTGCCACGGCGAGCGGAACGACGAGCTGCACATGGCCTTCAACTTCGACTTCCTGTTCCGCCCCTGGGGCGCCGAGTCGTTCCGCCGCTCGGCCGAGCGATGGTACGAGGTCTTGCCCGACGGGGCGTGGCCGAACTTCACGCTGTCGAACCACGACCAGAAACGCCATTACTATCGCTACCGCTCGGGCGCCGATTCCGACGCTCGGGCCCGCGTCGCCGCGGCGATGCTCCTCTGCCTGCGCGGCACGCCCTTCCTCTATTACGGCGAGGAGTTCGGCATGAGCTGCGAACGCGTCCCGAGGAAGGCCCTGCGCGACCCGCTCGGCCTGTCCACCTGGCCCCTGCCCCTCGGCCGCGACGCCGAACGCACCCCGATGCAGTGGGACGCCTCGCCGAACGCCGGCTTCAGCGACGCGGAGCCCTGGCTCCCGGTCAATAGGGACTATAAGGACAAGAACGTGGAGGCCCAGCGCGCCGATCCCGGCTCCCTGCTTACTTGGTACAGGCGCCTGATACGGCTCCGCTCCCTGGAGCCCGCCCTGCGGATTGGCGAGCTGCGCTGGCTCGACGCCCCGGCCGGCGTGATGGCCTTCCGCCGTTCGTTCGGGAATCGCGAGATCGACGTCTGGCTGAACTTCGTAGCTCGGGCCAAGACCGTGACGACCTTGGGCGGTAGCGTCCTGGACGACCCGGGCGAGACGATAGCCGCAGGCGACCGCGAGCTCGGTCCCTACGAGGTCCTGATCACGGCGAGGGAGGCCTAGATGGATGAACTACGGATAGGGCTGACCGGGCGAAAGGAGCTCGTGGTCGAGGAGCGGCATACCGCCAGCCACCTCGGCTCGGGCGGCGCGCCGGTCTACGCCACGCCGATGATGGTCCTCGCCATGGAGGAGGCCGCCCTGGCAGCGGTCGATCACCTGTTAGGCGACGGCCAGGCGACCGTCGGAGTCGGCCTCGACGTGCGACACCTGGCGGCAACCCCGCTCGGCATGCGCGTCACGGCGACCGCCGAGCTCGTCGGGGCTGACGGCCGCATGCTGACGTTCCGCGTCGAGGCGCGCGACGAAGTCGACCTGATCGGCGAGGGCACCCACGTACGGGCCGTCGTCGACCTGGAGCGTTTCAGGGACAAGCTGGCCAAGAAGGCGCGCCGGGCTTGATCCTTTCCGGATTTGCCGCCGGGCCGCGGGCTCCGTATACTGAGCATAGCGCTAACGCGTCATCTTCAATCACTAAGGAGCGACCATGGCCGATCTGAGCGTATCATTCCTCGGGCTCAAGTTGCGTAACCCCGTACTCGTCGCCTCGTCCGGGCTGACTTCGACCAAGGAAGGCGTCCGCAGGGCGGCCGAGGCCGGCGCCGGCGCCATCGTGCTCAAGTCACTATTCGAGGAGCAGCTCCGCGCCGAGATAGCCGATATCGCCAGCGACGCCGAGTCGCATCCGGAGGCCGAGGCCTTCCTGGCCGGCATGGGCCTGAGCGAGGGCGAGGGCGAGTACGTGGCGCTCGTCAAGGCCGCCAAGGCGACGACCGACGTTCCGATCATAGCCAGCCTGAACTGTTCCGGCGACTCGCTCTGGCCGGAGCTGGCCGCCCGCGTCGCCGCGGCCGGAGCCGACGCGATCGAGCTCAACCTGGGCGTCGTACCGATGGATCCGGCGACTCCGGCGGCGCACATCGAGGATAGGCTGGTAGCCCTCGTCGGATCCGTAGCCTCGCAGGTGCGCGTGCCGGTATGCTCCAAGCTAGGCTCCTCGTATACCAACGTCGGCAACCTCGCCTCGCGCCTGGCCAAGGCCGGCTCGCGCGGCCTGACGCTATTCAACCGCTTTTACCGTATGGACGTTGACCTGGAGACGATGAGCCTCGCGGCCGGACCGACGCGGAGCAGCCCGGAGGCCTACCACGAGAGCCTACGCTGGATAGCGGCCCTCGAGGGCCGCGTCGGCGCCGAGCTATGCGCCTCGGGCGGCGTCTACGACGGCGCCACGGCGCTACGTCTCGTCGCGGCGGGCGCCCAGGCGGTACAGCTGTGCTCGGCGGTCTACGCGCGCGGCTACTCGGCCATCACGAGCTCCATCGAGGAGATGGGCTCCTGGCTCGACGCCCACGGCATTGCGAGGCTATCGGAGCTGAGGGGAAGGCTGGCGCGCAGGAATTCGGACGCGCCGGAACTGTTCGGACGCCTGCACTACATCAAGGCGCTGACCGGGCAGGCCTAGGCTCGACGTCGAAGCTCAGGAACACCCGGTCGACGAGCTCTCCGGACCTATAGCTGACGCTCGAGGCGATATTCCGGCACATGGTCAGGCCGAGGCCGTGCCAGCGGCGCTCCCGCTGGTCGAAGCGCGGCCTCGCGCCGTCGCGCTCATCGGCGTGCCTGGTGAACTCGGCGAACTCGCGATGGCTGTCCACGAAGAAGCCCAGGGTCAGCCCGCTCCGCTCCCGCCGAGTGACCAGTACGCAGACGCCGGCGGCGCTGATCTCGCCGTGCGTCATCAGGTTGTCGAGCACCTCGTCGCCGGCGACGATCAGCTTCGCCGCCTCGCGCCCGTTCAAGAAGCCAAGGGATCGGATAAAACCGTCGTACTCGTCGAAGATGGTGCCGCCGGGGGACAGCCTGATCCTCGACCTGGCGCGCGGCGCGGCCCCGAGCGATTCCTGAGGCGTTCGTCGTCGGCTCGGAGGCGCGATCAAGGGCATAGGGAACGGTCCGGGCTAGACCGGTAGCTCCTTGATCGATGGCAGGGTCGGGAAACGATCCGCGAAACCCGTGGACTCGATAGCGAGCCTGGAGACCTCGGACGGCGCGATCACGAAGAAACGCTTGCCCGCGGTCTCCGCGTCCTCGATGGCCGCGAGCAGCACACCGATACCCGCGCTGGTCATCGAGCTGACGCCCGAGAGGTCGACCGCCATGTCCACCCGGCCCGCGTGCAGCATCGTCTTCTCCTGCAGCTCGTTGAACGTATAGCTATTGATGGGCCCGTGCACCGACAATACGGTCCACGCGCCGCGTTCCATCGCCTCGACGCTGATTCCTGTCATCGCTTCTTCTCCTTGGGTATGCCCGCGTAGTCGATGGCCACCACCGTTATATCGTCGTCCAGCCGCCCGCCGGCGAAGGCGCTCGCCGACTTGACGACCGCTCCCACCGTCTCGGCGGCGCTCGCGTCCTTGTTCTCCGCCAAGATACGCACCAGGCGCTCCTTACCGTATCGCTCGCCGCGCACGCTCTCGGCCTCGACGATGCCGTCCGTACTGATCAGCACGCGCGAACCGGGCGGCAGGGCCAGCTTCCTGGTCTTCAGATAGGGCTCGACGTTCCTGACGAAGCCGAGCATCTTGCCCTCGCCCTGGGTCTCGATTACCGAGTCGAGGCCGGGGGAGCGGAAGAACATGGCTGGGATGCCGCAGTTTATGAAGTAGATCGACCCCTTGTCGAGGGCGAGGAAGCCGAACATGCCCGAGAAGAAGGTACCGCGCGGCAGGCGTTCCTTGATAAAGACGTTCGCCCTCGCCACCAGCTTGATAAAGTCCTTCTCCTCCTTGAGAAGCGTGCGTATCATCGACTTGAGGATGACCATCGACATGCTGGCATTGAGGCCCTTGCCGGAGATGTCGCCCACGACGAAGAACCAGCGATGTTCCGAGATGCGCACCGAGTCGAACAAGTCGCCGCCGAGGCCGCGCGGCGACTGGCAGACGAAGGACACCTCGACGCCCGGGTGGTCGATGGGGTCGATCTTCTCCTGGATCGACTTGACGATCTGGTCGGCTAGGCCGATCTCCTTCTCCACCGTGCCGAGCAGGGACTCGCGCGCCACGTGGCGGGCGTAGTAGGCGACGACGAAGAGCTTGCCGTGTACCGCGTCGAAGGCGGCGTAGTCCTGGGCGTCGTAGTCGGCGCCGGAGCGCTTCGGTCCGAGGGCGAACAGGCCGACGACGCGACGGCCTTCCTTGGCTATCACGATGGCCTCGGCGCCGAGCACGTCGAAGAAACCGAGCAGCACGGGCTTGAGCTCCGCGAAAGAGGCGTCAGCCACCACGTCCGTCTTGAGTATCACGCGCCTATCGACCGCAGCGAGGGCCTCGAGCGCGGGGGAATTCGGGGTCGTTACGATCTCGTCGTCGTCGTCCGGGTAGATGCGCCGCAGGTTGCCAGCGTCATCCTCGGACAACACGGCGAGCCACGAGCAGCCGAACGACTCGCCGACGATGGCCGAAAGCTCTCCGAGCACCGATTCTCGGCCGGCCGACAGGTCGAGGTGCGCTATAGCGGCCTCGAGGTCTTCCCGGGAGGCGGCGTCGTGCTCCGAGCCCATCCTACCGCGCGCGAACGACTCGGCGCCCCTGCCGAGGAGTAGGAAGGCGATGGCGGCGATGCCCAGGGCCGTCGCTCCGGCCTCGGCCCTGAACAGGAACGCTACGGCCACGACCGCTCCGAGCGGTAGCGCGAAGGCGACGATGATGGCCAGCCACACGCCGAAGGTCTTGGCCACGAGCCTGGGCTGGAACACGCGAGTCGACGAGAAGGCGTACGAGGCGGCGAGCACCGCCACGAGCGTATTGACCGCGGACAGCGGATACGCCGCCTTGAGGATGCCCGTCGGCCCGACGATCGCGAAGACGTAGCCCCAGGCCACGCTGAACAGGAGGCCCGCGGCCATCACGGCGAGGTGCTGACGATAGACGCGGCTCTTCGTGATGAACGACCGCGCGGTCATGGTCAGGGCCGCGGCCAGCCCGGCCGCGAGGCCGACCAAGGACAACGGCCGGTGGTAGTCGCCCTCGAAGCGAATGTACTCGAGTTCGAAGCGCTTGACCTCGACGATGTACGCGTCCGTGAACACGAAGGCCCAAACAGCCGCCAGCCCGATGGCTACCAGCGCAAGGTCGAGTATGAAGAGCCGCTTCGCGTACGGGTAGCCTATGGCCAGGCGCAGGAACGCCAGGTACGAGGCGATGACGCCGACTCCCGCCGCGCGTACGAGCACAAGCGCTGCCGCGGGGTAGTCGATGGACAACATGTAGCCCGTAGCCAGAAGCAGGGCATACGCTACGCTGAAGAACGCCGCCGCGCGGAACGCCCGGAGCCCGGGTCGAGCGCCTTTGACGGCGATGGCGGCCGCCGCGGCGAGTATCGCCGCAAGGTAGGTAAAAAGCGTCAGTCCCATAACCGTCCAACCTTGGCCGCCAGTATCGTGATATCGTCGCGCAGCGACGCCTCGGCGTTGTAGGTCTCGCCGAGGGTGGCTAGGCGCTCGACGAGGTCGTCTATGCTCGAGTCGACGGCGCCGCCCATCAGCTTGGCGAACTCCGTCGACTGGTCGATCGCCAGTCCGTCGGCGCCCATTATCTCGGTCAGCCCGTCGGTCGTCAGCGCGATGACGTCGTCGGTCCGTAGCTCTATCTCCTCGACCTCGACCGAGGCCACCGGTACGAGGCCGACGATGCCGCAGTTCGAGGCGAGGCGCTTGATGACGGGCCCCTTGACGGTGCGCACGACCAGGTACTGGTCCGGCATGGCCGCGTTAACGTAGCGCAGGCGCTTGGCCCCGACGTCGACCAGGCCCAGGAACATCACCACGTACTTGTCCTCGAGGCCCATGCCGCGGATGGCCCGATCGCAGGAGCGGATGAGCGCGGCCAGGTCGGCCTTGTCGCCGGCCGCGCGTATCGTGTTGATCACGACGCCCATGACGAGGGCGGCGGCGAGGCCCTTGCCGGATACGTCGCCCATCACGAGCAGCGTACGGTCGTCGTCGATGCGAATGGCGTCGTAGAAGTCGCCCGAAACGTTGACCAGGGGGCGCCAGTACGCCGCGAGCGTCAGTTTAGGCTGCTCCGGCAACATCTCAGGCAGGAAGGTACGTTGCGTCTCGGCTATCTGCCGCCATTCCTTGGTCAGAGCGGCTATGTCGAACAGCTTGGCCACGGTAAGCACGCGGTCGAAAAAGATCAGGAGCTCGCCGTACAGCACCCGGTAGGCATCGTGGTCGGCATAGGGGCAGAGCCGCGAGAACACGAACAGATAGTAGCCCCTGCAGAGCACGAAGAAGCCGCGCGCGCCCTGGCTGGATACCGTCAGGTTGAGTCGCTCGTCCATAAACACGAGACCCTCGGAAAGCTCGCGGAAGTTACGCTTAAGGTTCGGTACCAGGCCGGGGTCGGCGGTCAGCGCCGCCGGGCTCGAGTAGACGACCTCCCAGGTATTGCTGCGGATCAGCACGACCGAGGCGTCCATGGACAATTCGAGGCTTTCCCGGATCGCGGATACGAACTCGGGCATCGTGAAGCAGGTCCGGATCCGCTCGACGAAGTCCATAAGCAGCTTGGAAACGCCGCGGCCAAGGATCAGGCGGTACAGGCGCTCGTCCAACGCGGACGAGATCGCTCGCCGAGCTATGAATACCATGACGAAGGCGGCCACGCCGGAGACGGCCGTACCGACGATGCCCGACCGCGCGCTGGCTATGAAGACGATGACGGCGAACGCCAGCGCCGCGATCGCCCACGATACGGCCGAAACCGTAGTCTTGGCTCTACGATAATCCAAGTAAACCACCCCTACGATAGAGCTTGGAAGCGTCTCATGGTCTCACAGGCCGCGGTCGCTGTCAATCGAAGCGGCAAAAAATTATGGTAGGAAGTGGAAAAGACAATCCGGTCGGCTACTCGCCTCGTGGCATGAACCTTATTGGCCTATCGTCCATAATTGTTTTACAGAGCTACAAATAGACGCCAAACTCGTTAGCAGTCGGTACGGTTGAGGCAGTACTGGAAGCGGACCAACACTCTTCGTAACACTCGAAGCTACTCGGACCACTCGACGCAAAAGGCGACCGGTTCCGCCAGCACCATCGCCTCCAGGGCCGGTACCGAAATCGACACCGAGCGCCCTCCGGGCGCGGCCTTCGCGGCGCCGGACAGCTCGAGCACGGGCCCGGGCAGCGTTACGCGTAGCTCCAGGGCTTGCCCGTCGATAACGCTAAGCGCCGCCTGCCCGAGGAGGCCAGCCAGCATCGAGCGGTACTCGGCGACGCTGACGGGGTTATCGTAGAGCGCCGGCGGTTGCAGCGACTCGAGTAGCTCGGCGTCGATGCCCGGGAACAGCCCGACGAGGGCCGGCGCGGTAGTTCGATCGAGCCTGAACGCGAGTGAGGCCCGGCCGGGAGCGCGCCGGTAGTCGAGGGCGGCCCCGAGCCCCTCCGTGCCGGCTATGAGCGCGGTCAGGTCGGCCGCCCTGAAGGAGCCTCGGTACGAGCCCGTGGTCGGGGCTCTGGACGAATCGACCGTCGCTCCACGAGCCCTGACGGCGCCGGAGACGGCCGCGGCGTCGAAAAGCGGGGCGCTCGCCGCGGCCCCCGCCGATGCCGTGAAACGCCGTATCCTGGCCTCGACCGCCGGCGGCACCTCGACCCCGAGACCGATGGAGGCCGAGCCGCCGGCCCCGATAGCCAGCTCCACCGAGGCGCCGCACGAGACTGCTAGTAGCGCCATGAGGGCGAAGGCGGGTAGAGCGAGAATCCTTGACGAGGCTATGGCTCTTCGCATCGTAGCTCCTCGGGCCGACGGTATGACCGGCGCAGTATATGCGTTGGCGACGATATAATACAACGGCGCACGGCGACGGTTACATCGCCTCGACGTTATCATAAAAAACGTCGCGTTCCGCGCAACCTCCGGTTTTCCAGGGTGTCTATATGCACGGTATGCTATGCTCTCTCATGGCTTTTGGAGGAAAACGATATGATCGAACGTACCCCGCTGAAGATCCTCGACCAATATAGGGGCAAGGCCTTCACGGGCCAGTGGCCCACGCTACCCGAGCTCTTCAGGATGACGGCGTCCCGTTATCCCGACAGCCCTTGCTTCACCGTCTACGATCCCGACAGGACCACGCTAAGCTATGCGGAAGCGCTAACGAGCATCGAGGGCCTAGCCTCCTTCCTCGCGGCGGAGGGCGTACGGAAAGGCGACAAGATCGCGCTGACCGGCAAGAACTCGCCCGAGTGGGCAGTCTGCTACCTGGCCATCCTCTTCGCCGGCGCGACCGTCGTACCCATCGACTACCAGATCAAGAACGAGGAGATCGTCTCGATCATCAAGGCGTCCGACGCCGTGGCCCTCTTCGTCGACGAGGAGAAGTACGACGCGCTCGACCCCGCCAAGCTCGGCCTCCGGGCCCGCTGGTCTCTGTCCAAGAAAAAGCCGGGTTACTGCTACGAGCTGGCCGGAGCCTCGCGGACGCCAGATACGGCGGTCGAGTCCGACCTCGCGGCCATCCTGTTCACCAGCGGGACCACGGGCACCCCGAAGGGCGTCATGCTCACCCACGCTAACCTGGTCTCCGACTGCTTCCTCGCCCAGGGCAACCTGAGCATCTTCCATACGGACGTCTTCTACGCCCTCCTGCCCATCCACCATTCCTATACGATGCTCGCCGTCTTCATCGAGGCGCTGTCGGTAGGCGCGGAGATCGTGTTCGGTCAGCGCATGGTCACGAAGGCTATCCTGAAGGACCTGAAGGAAGCCCGGGTAACGATGTTCCTCGGCGTGCCGCTCCTGTTCAACAAGGTGCTGGACGGCATCATGAAGGGCATCAAGGAGAAGGGAGCGCTCGTCTACGGCCTGATACGCTTCCTGATGTCCATCTCCGGCTTCGTCAAGAAGGTATTCAAGGTAAACCCGGGCAAGAAGATGTTCGGCGCCATCCTCGACAAGGCCAGCCTCCGGACCATACGCATCTGCATCTCGGGCGGCGGCCCGCTGGCGCCGAGCGTGTTCAGGATGTACAACCAGCTCGGCATCGACTTCGTCCAAGGCTACGGCCTGACCGAGACCAGCCCCATCATCGCGCTCAACCCGACCGAGGCGTACAAGGAAGAGAGCGTCGGCAAGGTCCTTCCGGGCATGGAGATGCGGATCATCGACAAGGACGACGAGGGACGAGGCCAGATAGTCGTCAAGGGCCCGATGGTCATGCAGGGCTACTACAAGAACGATGAAGCGACGCGCGAGTCGTTCCGTGACGGCTGGCTCTTGACCGGCGATATCGGCTACCTCGACGACGACGATTACCTCTACCTGACCGGTCGCGCGAAGAACCTGATCGTTACCGAGGGCGGCAAGAACGTCTATCCGGAGGAGATCGAGAACCATTTCCAGCTCTACACCGAGGTGGAACAGGTGCTCGTACGAGGCTATCTCCTGGACAAGAAGGAGAAGTCCGAAGGCATCGAGGCCTGCATCTACCCGAACAAGGACTGGTTCGAGCAGGACGGAGCCAAGAACGGCAAGGTCTATGACGAAGCGGCCATCGAGGCCCATATCCGTAAGGTAGTGGACGAGGTGAACGCCGACATGCTGCCCTATCAGCGCATCGGCAAGGTGACCATGCTCGCCGAGCCGCTCGAGATGACGACGACCAAGAAGGTAAAACGCTTCGTCGCCGCCAACTAGGCGTCGTCGCCGCCAACTAGCTCGACGAACGGAGCTATGAACGCGAGACCGTCGGCATGCCGGCCGGTCTCGCGTTTTTTGTATCCACGACGCCGCCTCCTGCTTTACACTATGCACGGATCGATGCATCACAGGGGATACGGCGCGGAAGAGCGCCTACAGGTACATACAATGAGACGATACGCGACGACACTATGCATACTGCTCCTCGCCGCCGCTATCGCCGGCGGTCAGCCATCGGGCGGACCGCCGGCGGGAGGTTCGCCCGGCGGAATGCCATCTCAAGGCGCGACGCCCGGGCCGAGAACCAAGACGGCCCGGATGGAGAGCCGTAGCTCCGTGGTCACGATAGCCGGCAGGCTCAAGCCCGCCAGGACGGCTACACATAGCGCCCCGGCCGCCGGCTATATCGCCGAGCTGTTCGTCAGGCCCGGAGAGCGCGTTCGAGCTGGCCAGGCGCTCGTATCGATAGGCAGGGACATCCCGGGGGAATCTTATCGTCCGCTCGTCGTATCGTCGCGCATCGCCGGCGTCGTCTCGACGCTCGCGCTCAAGGAAGGCGAGGAGGTCCGCTCCGGCGCCGTACTCGCGACGGTGCTCGACGACTCGTCCTTCACGCTCGAGGCGGCCGTCAGCGACAAGGACGCGGGCGGCCTGGCCCTCGAACCGCGAGGAAACGTCGAAGCCAGGACGGCCGGCGGCGCGAAGCTGCGGGGCGTCGCCGTCGGACTATCCCCCGAACCGGACTACGCCACCGGGCTGTACGCGCTGACGCTATCCTTCCAGGCTCAGCCGGGCGCGGTCGCCGGGGCCATGGTTTTCGCTGACCTGCGCGCCTATCCCGTACGCGGCGTCTTCATCGACAAGGCCCTCGTCGTCAGGCGCTTCTCGAGGAGCGTCGTCTGGGTCCTGCGCGACGACGGCACGATCGGCGCCGTGGAAGTGACCCTGGGCCGGAGCTACGGCGACGAGGCGCTCGTCCTATCCGGGCTCGAGCCCGGCGCGCGTTACCTGGCCGCGTTGACGGGCGCCGAACGCGAGGGCATGCCGGCCCTCGACCTGCCTTCGGGGAGATCCCGCTAGATGCTCAGGCTCGTCTTCAGCCGTATCAAGGGCTTCCTGTTGTTACTCGCGCTGCTATGCGCGGCCGGCGTCGTCATGTTCGACGCCCTGCCGGTACTGATGTACCCCCAGACCCGCAGGCCGATGGTCACGGTGCGCTTCAGCCATCCCGGGATGTCGGCGATAGACTTCCGCGACCAGTACGCAGCCGACTCGATCGAGCCGGCGCTGACGTCCATGGATAATGTCGACCTCGTCGAGACGACGTACTCGAGCGACTCGAGCTCGATCACGATCACCTTCGATTGGGAGATCGATGGCGACGCGGCCAGGGACCAGGTCGTCGCCGCGATGAACGGCGTCAGGAGCTACCTGCCCGAGGACCTACGCGACGCCTACTCGATACGCTTCCGCGAGGGCGAGAACGCCGGCTTCATCGTGATGGGCGTCGTGTCGAACGCGACGCCGCCCGAGGAGCTGATGCCAATGCTCCAGGCCGGCGTCGAGAGCCGCCTGGCGACGATAGACGGCGTCGACGAGTACGGCATCTATGGCCTCGAGGAGCTGAGCGTCGAGGTGACCCTCGACCACGAGGCGATGCTGGCCGCCGGCGTTTCGATGCTCGACGTGGACGCGGCCTTCAGGGCCGGCCTGTCCCCATCGCCGCTCGGCACCCTGCGGGAGGGCGACGAACGCTATAGCCTGCGCTTACGGAGGCCGACGGCCGGGCTCGAGTCGCTAGGCCGCCTCGAGATAGCCCGAGACGGCCTGGCGGTCACGCGGCTCGAGGATATCGCCGAGATCGACGTGCGCTACGACCTACCGTCAAGGGTCTTCCTGCTCGGCGACAAGCCGGCCATCCAGATCACGCTGACGCCCGAGGACGGCGGCAACCTGAACCGCATGACCGAGGAACTAGTGGTAATAATGGAAGAAGCCAAGGCTTCCGGCCGCCTCCCGGCCGACGTCGGCTTCGAGCTGTACCTGGACCCGGCCAGGTACATTAACCGCTCCATTAGCAACGTCGTCCAGTCTGCTCTGCTCGGCGGCCTCCTGGCCGTCCTGATCGTTTTCCTGATCCTGGGAGAGCTGCGGAACACGCTGATCATCGCGCTGACGGTGCCGGTTACCATCGTGCTCTCCTTCATCCTGATGTCCCTGTTCGGCCTGACCATCAACCTCATATCGCTCGGCGGCCTGGCGCTGGCCGTCGGCATGATCGTCGACCCGACCATCGTGGTCATGGAGAATATCCACCGCTGGCGCGCCGAGGCGAGGCGCGCCGGTGACGCGAGCGGTTCGGCGGCGGGCAAGGACCTGGTAGCCGACGCCACCAGGCAGGTACGCGGCCCCGTCATAGCGTCGGCCCTGACCTCGGTGGCGGTCTTCCTCCCGCTCACCTTCACCGCGCCGCTCGCGGCGGCCATCCTCGGCGACCAGGCCAAGACCGTGGTGTTCTCGCTACTCGTCTCGCTACTGGTCTCGCTAAGCTTCGTGCCGGTAGCCGCGTACCTACTCTTCGGTACGGGGAAACGCGCGGCGCTCTCCGAGCCGCGCGGCTACGCGAAGATAGCCGATGCCGCCATGGATCGACTCGTGGAGGCCTATCGACGCGCGCTTCGCGCCGTGATACGAACCAGGCCGAGGGCGGCCACCTTCCTGACTCTAGCCTTCGCGGCGCTCGTGGTATCGGTAGGGCTCCTCTTGCCGCGCGTGCCCAAGGAGATGCTGCCGACGCCGAGCTCCGACCGCGTAGTTGTCTTCTTCCGGCACGGCGACTACACGACGGCACCCGAGGTGATAGAGCGGCTAATGCCGGAACTGCGCGAACGGATAGCCGGCGCGATGGACCCGATAGCGTATAAAGACTTCGCCAGCGTCTCCGGTCGAATGAATCAGATCTTCGTCGACCTCGAGAGCACGGAATATACCGACGAGGCGATCGTCAGGCTCGAGGCGGAATTCGAGTCCGAGGGCCAGTGGTACTTCAGCATAGCCTCGTGGGACCCCGCCGCCCTGCCCCTGCCGCAGACGAACGACCTCAGGCTCAGCGTCCACGGCCCGGACCCCACGGTCAAGGTCGCCCTCCTCGACGAGATGCAACGAGCGCTCAACGACTCGAGGCTGTACGGCCGGACCTACGCGAGACCCTCCCCGGCTCTTACGCGGGAGGTCGCGTTCGAGACGAGGCCGGGCGCGTTCGACGGTTTCCCAGGTCTCGGCGAGGCTTCCATGGCCACGCTCATCAGAAGGTCGCTGGCCGGCAGCGCCGGCCTGTCGCTGAGCGACGGCTCGAGCGAGGTATCAGTCTCGGCGACCTATCCCGACGGCCTCCTCGACTCACGCGACGAGCTGGCCCGCTTCCTCGTACCGTGGAAGGGCACGGGCGTCCCGCTCAAGCACTTCTTCGACTTCGAGGAATCCGAGACCGTGTCGCAGGTCTACTCCGAGAACGGCGAGGCCGCCTACAGGCTCTACGCCAACATCTCGGGCGAGGCGAGCGACGCGGTGCGGCTCGAGAAGGAAGCGGCGGCCCGCCGGCTGTTCGACTCGGCCATCGAGCCGCCGGCCGGCTACGGCTATTCCTTCGACAACCCGCGAGGGGAGCTCGACGAGGCCATCTCGTCACTCCTGGCCGCCCTGGCGATATCCATCGGGCTCGTGTACCTGCTCCTGGCCTTCCAGTACGACTCGTTCGGCGTGCCGTTGGCTATCCTCGTAGCCGTGCCGTTCGGCTTCGTTGGCGTGGCGCTGTCCTTGTTCGCGTTCCGCTCGACGCTCAACCTCAATTCGCTGCTCGGCACCATCCTGCTCTGCGGCGTCGTCGTCAATAACTCGATCATCATGATCGACTTCTACCTGAAGACGCGCAAGAACCATCAGGACAACGCGAGCGCCATCGAGGCGGCTGCGGCCCTACGGCTCAAGCCGATACTGATCACGACGCTGACGACGGTATTCGGGATGCTGCCGATAGCGCTCGGCATGGGCTCCGGCTCGAACATCCTGCAGCCACTCGGCATAGCGGTCTCGGGCGGGCTGGCGATCTCTACGCTCCTGACGCTATTCGCCGTGCCGGCGCTGCTCAGGTTCTGGAGGTTCCCCGCCTAGGCCAGGCGGCTACTTCTTGCCGTAGACCGCCTGAGGCTGGGTCTTGCCGCGGAACAGGACCTCGCCCATCGGCTGGAAGCGGGACTGCGGCTCGAGCGACAACTGCTTGTAGACCGGCTGGCTGATGAGCAGGTCCTGCTTGAACTCGCGGCACAGCGAGTCGAGCCGGGCCGCGATGTTGACCGCCTCGCCGACCACGCCGACGCGCTGCACGCCGCTCGCCGACGATAGCTCGCCGACGGCCACCTTGCCGGCGTGCACGCCTATGCCGATGTGCTTGACCAGGGGCAGGCGATGGGCCGCCAGGTCCTCCTGCAGGTGTGAAAACTCATACAGGAAGTCGAACGCGCAGCTGACGGCCTGGTCGGCGGCGTCCTTCTCGCCCATCAGGCCGAACACGACGATGGCCGTGTCGCCGACGAATTGCTCGACGACGCCGCCGTGCTTGCGCGCGACAATGTCCCAGAGCGCGTAGTAGCGGTTGAGGAGGCCTATCGTCGCCCTGGCGCCCTCCTTCTCGGCTATCGGGGTAAAATTCCAGAGGTCGGCGTACAGTATGACCACCTCGCGATTCTCGCCGTCGGACACCTGGTCGAACATCGACGGCTCGGCCGAAGGCGGCTCCACGATCGAGTACACCTGGTCAAGCCTGGCCTTCATCGACACCTGCTTGATCTTGTCGGCCACCTGGAAGGAGCCGAACATAACCGCGCCGAACATGAAGAAGACGTGCTGCAGGGTCTTGGCGAACTCGCCGAAGGCCGGCCCGAAGTTCGAAAGTTTGAGGCTCGAGACCAACGCTGCGTAGCCGAGTTCGCCGGCCTCGTAGGCCTTGGTGCTGGTCAGGCGGAGGTCCAGGTAGAAATAGAAGAAGATGAACGACAGGATAGTGCCGAGCGATAGGAATATCTCGGCGATACGCTTGGGCCACTTGCGCCGGAACAGGATGGCCAGCGCCTGGATGCCGCCCAGGTATAGAGAGGTAGCCCAGAGGAAGAAGCTGGCCATATCGATGCCCTGGGCCGACTTCGACAGCGTCAGGATGGTCGTATAGCCGAGCGGCGTCATCAGCGAGAAGAAGAACCTGGCCGGCGGCCGGTGACCGAAGCGCGCCAGGAGCGCTATCTGAAGGAGCAGGAACACGATCAGCGATATGAGCGCCGAGGTGCTCGGCCTGATGATGGCCGGCGAGGTGAACAGGATGATGATGAAGAAGAGTACGAATTGGCTCGAATAGAGGAAGAACTCTTCTAGGTAACGCTTCGGTAGGAATCTCATGTAGTCGACCATCATACCCGATAGGGGCAAGCCTGTCACTCCTTGGAAGACGTAGGGCACGGTGGCGCGCTATGGGAGTATACTGCATGACCATGACTACCTCGCGGCTTCTTCATGGGAGAACGCGTAGCGGCGCACCCAACATCAGGGTAGCTCGGCTCGCGATCCATGCAGCGGTACTGGCTGTAACGATGACGGCGCTATCGACGATAGTGGCGGCCTGCTCAAGAAGCGCGGAGACGACGGACGCTGACGGCCCGTCGCTCCCAGGCGGCATCGATGGGCGAGCCGCCTTCTCCGCGATCGAGGCGTTGACCGGCCCGTTATCCGCTGGCAGAATTGTCGGCGGCGATGGCTCCGCCGCGACCCGAGCCTACCTCCGGGCGAGGCTCGAGGCTGTCGGGCTGGCCGTCGAGGGGCTCGAATTCATAGAACGCGTCGCGCTCAACGACGGCGAGGCGTTCCTGCGAGCGAGGACTCCGGGCGGGGCGACGACGGTGTTCGAGTACCGATCCGATTTTAGGGAGGCTCCGATCAATGGCTTCGACGGGGGCCGGGCCTCGGGTCCGCTCAAGCGACTCACCGGCTCGGGCTTCGAGCCGGGCACCATCCTGCTTGCGCCTAAGGAGGCGCGCCCCAGCGAAATCGCCGCCGGCCTCGCGGCGGCCGGCGCCGCGGGACTGCTCTTCGAGTTGGACAAGTCGTCGCCTGCACTGCGGCCGCTATGGCCCGGCCACGAGCCGGGCGCCCTCGTGAAGGTCAAGCACGGCATGCCCATACTCGGTCTGTCGGGCGAGGCCTTCGCCGCTCTCGCCGCGATGGTCGCGACAGCCGGCGCCGATCCCGGAGCCGACGCCCCGTTCATCGAGCTGGCCAGCCCAGTTCGCTTCGCCGACGTTATCGGCGCGAACCTCCTGGCCGTGTGGAACGGCGACGGAGGGTCCTTCGAGCCCGCCTACCTGGTCATGGCCCACTACGACCACGTCGGCGCGGATCCCGACGGGAGCTACTTCCCCGGCGCCCTCGACAACGCCTCCGGAGTCGGCGTTGCGCTCGCGCTCGCCGAGGCCGCCGCCTCGTACCGGCCTCGGGTCGACCTGGCGTTCCTGTTCACCGACGCCGAGGAGGGCGGGCTCGGCGGGTCGACGGCCTTCGTATCGGCTCCGCCGTTCCCGCTCGGCGGAGCGTCGGTAATCAACCTCGACATGCTAGGCTCATGCGCCGAAACCCGGTACAGCGTCTACTCGAGCGGCGGCCAAGCCGGCGTCTCCCTGTCGCTACGAGTGGAGCGGGCCCTGAGCTCGGGCGGCATCCCGGCTACATCGGAGCACCCTGTCGACGTTTCGGACCACGCGCCGTTCGCGAGCGCCGGCGTCGCTGCGGTAACCGTCTGCGAATACGACACCGAGCATTACCACCGCAAGGACGACCTCCCGGAGTACCTGGATACGGACGAGCTCGACGCCGTCGGCGACGCCCTCTACCGCCTCATCACCACGGCGGCGGTCGCAGGGCCGTAGAGGTTCGGGAAGAACGAGTCGATGACGCCGTAGGAGGCGAAGCCAGCGGCTTCGTAGATCCGGCGCGCTCCCGTCCAGGCCTCGTTGACTATCAGCACCTCGGTTTCGATGCCCGAGGCGGCGGCTCGGATCATCGCGATACCGTCATTGAACAGCCTGGAACCGAGTCCCGTGCCGCGTAGCGCGGGGTCGATGGTCATCGACGCGAGGTATAGTACCGATCCACCCGGGTCATGTCGCGACGCTGGATCGTGGCCGAGCTCGAACCACCGGGCCTCGGCGGGCGGCACCTCTGCCCAGCGTTCAGCGCACAGGTAGCCTACAGTCTCGCCGCCTCTTCGCAGCGCTACGAAACCCTCGGGAAAGAGCTCCATCCGCGCACGGAACACCTCCGCGTGTTCGCGGATGCCCATACCGAAGCCGGCGTCCTCGAGCCGCATCACCGCCGGCAGGTCGTCTAGCCCTGCGCGCTTCATGACCACCCGGGCGGAAGCCCGCCGACCGCGCGCTCTACCCGCGAAGGCGCCGGCGACGAGGAGGCACGGCGCCCCGACGAAGGCCAGCCCCGCGAACGCCCACTTGAGGGTAGTCGCGACGCTCGCGCAGACAGCGGCGATGCCAGGAGTAGCCGGAGCGCTTTGCCTGGCCCCGACGAGCAGCGCGGCCACGGCCACGTTCTCGGCTAGATCGAACGCCGTTGAGGCCAGCGGCACGAGCAGGAAGCCGTAACGAGGCTCGCTCGCTGGTCGGGCCAGTCGCCGCAATCCGAAGGCCCAGGCCGAGGCGCAGAACAGTCCATAGGCGAGCGGGAACACCAGATCGAGCGTCCAATGGACGCGAATCGACGCGCGGACCTCCGCCTCCGTATACGACGACGCCTTCCTGACCGCCTCGGCCGGCGTGTAGAAGAGGCTCAGGTCGAAGGCGCCGCCGTCAGGCGTAGCGGCCGCGAGCGACGAGCCGAGCGCCGGATAGCCGATAACCATGAATACCGCGAGCAGCGCGGCGCTGGTCGCGAGGACGTAGCCGCGCGATAGCATGACAGCCAGTCGTTTCATCGCCCCAGTATAACCCCGCCGTAAGCCGGCCGATAGCCGGCGCGCGGCCCAGGGCCGGCGCGGCCGCCCGGCCGCGGCCGCGGCGCAGTCCGCGGCTGGGGGACCGGTCTATCGTCGTCCTCCACGTTTTAAAAGGCGATACGCCGTTTCAACGGACCGTACTTTCCTCGCGACGGCCTCGACTGCTATACTGAGAGGAGCCGCCCGCGAGGCGGCGCGTAAGGGGGGAACCGATGTGCGGAATAGTCTCGCTCGTCTATAAGGACGAGACGCGGAACATGGGCCGTGAGGCGGCGGAGCTGTTGCGTAGGCTCGAGTACCGCGGCTACGACTCGACGGGCGCCTCGTTCATAGGCAAGGACCGCAACATCGTGCTCGTCAAGCGCGTCGGCTCGCCGACCAGGGTCTGCGCCGAGCTGAACGTGCCGTCGTACAAGGGCCAGCGCTTCATCGGGCAGGTCCGATGGGCCACCTACGGCGCGGTCTCCGACGTGAACAGCCAGCCCCACCACGTGCGCTGCAAGGTGGAGATGGTCGGCGCCCATAACGGTAACATCTCGAACACCGACTCGCTCCAGGCCAGCCTGAGCGCCCGCGGCCATAAGGTCGTGTCTGACAACGACGGCGAGATCATCGTCCACCTGGTCGAGGACCACTACGCCGCCAACAAGGCCGCGCCGCAGAAGGCCCTGGCCGAGATGCGCCGGGCCTACGCCGCGTCCGGCCTGAGCGCGCCGGTCGCGGACGAGGTGCTCCTGATCGTCGACGCGATACGCAAGGCCGAGGCCGAGGCCGACGGCTCGTACGCGGCCGCCGTCGCCGACCCCCAGGTGCCCGGCTGCTTCGCGATCAAGTCCGGCTCGTCGCTGTACGCCGGCCTGGGCAAGGACGAGGACGGCTCCTTCGTCGTCGTATCGAGCGACCTGACCTCCGTGATAGCCAAGACCCCGATGCTCATACCGCTCGCCGAGGGCGAGGGCCTCTGGTACACCGAGGACCGCTACCTGGTGTTCAGCCTGGGCGGCGAGGCGCGCTTCGCGGAGCCGAGGCTCAAGCGCTCCAAGCTCAACGTGCGCGACACGGGCCTGAATCCCCGCTACAAGTACTATATGGAGCAGGAGATAGCCTCCGCCCCGGACAACATGGACGCGATCGAGCGCTATTATTTCGCCGACGAACGCGAAGCCGGACTGGCCTCCGTACTCGAGGACAACCGCTCGGTGGCCAAGGAGCTCATGGACAAGGCCTGCGACCTGGCCTCGGCGGCCAACGACGCGGCGCTCGGCGCGGCCTTCGACGAGCTCGCCGCCTCCTCGGATTGGCGCGCGCTCGCCGCCAAGGTCAATGCCGACGCGGCGGCCCGCGCGCCCCTAGCGGGCCGGACCTCCTTCCGGTCCGACGAAGCCCAGCTGCTCACCGATCTGGCCCGTCTCCGGCCGGCCGCCGCCGCCGACCTGGCCCTGCTCGACCTGGCGATGATCTGGCGCAAGCGCCGTTCCGTGACGCGCTACGCCCGCGAGCTGTCGGACCGCATCCGGGAGACCCGCAAGGCCGGCGGCACCGTCTACGTCGTCGCCTCCGGCACCTCGTACCACGCCTCCCTGACCGCCGCCTACTTCTGGAACGGCCTCGCCGGCGTACCGCTCTACCCCTGCAACCCGGGCCAGTTCCGCTCGGCCTACATGGACTCCCTCGGCGACGACGACCTGATCCTGGCTATCTCGCAGTCCGGAGAGACCAAGGACCTCGTCGACATCCTACAGGACGTCGCCGAGACGCGGCCCAGGATCAAGCGCGCCGCCCTCGTCAACAACGAGAACAGCCGCATACCCCAGGAGCTGGCCGACTTCTACCTGCCGATACTCTGCGGCCCGGAGATAGCCGTCGCGGCGACCAAGAGTTTCGTCAACCAGCTCGTGATCATGTACATCCTGGCGGCCTCGTACAAGCAGCCCGAGGCCGCCGTCAAGGCGTCCGTGAACCGGGCCAAGGGCCTGCTCGCCGACACCCTGAGGCTATCCGCCCCTGCCATCGACAAGGTGGCCGAGCGGTTGTACCTCAAGCCGTCGATCCACATGCTCGGCACCGGGCTCTTCGGGCTGGCCCGCGAGGCGGCCCTCAAGGTGCGCGAGGTCGTCCTGAATCACTCGGAAGGTTACGACGCGGCCGAGTTCAAGCACGGCCCGAATACCATCCTGGGCAAGAACACCGTCTTCTCGATGGCCGAGGTCGTCAAGGCGATGGACGCCGCGCTCGCGGCCGGAACCGCCGGAACGGGAGCCGGAACGGGAGCCGGCAAGAGCGCCGCGGAGCTGCTCGCCGCCGATCCGTCCATCGTCGAGGGGCTGTTCTCCAACTACCCCCTCGTCTTCGTCTGCCCCCCGGACGCCCGCGACGCGCGCATCACCATCAGCCAGATCCACACCCATAAGATCCGCGGCGCCGACATCGTGCTGTTCGCGGAGAAGCATCCCGAGCTCGACCTGGCCGTCAAGGGCGTTCCCTCCGGCCGCGACGACTACCGCTCGGCCTACGTGGAGATACCCGCCTCGGGCGACCGGTATCTCTTCGTGTTCGCCGCCACCGTCGCCCTCCAGTACCTGGCCTTCCGCATGTCGGTGCTCAAGATGGAGTACCTCGACCGCCTCGGCGTACGGGACCACGGCGTCCACCCGGACGCGCCCAAGAACGTGTCCAAATCCATCACCGTCGATTAAGCGCGCGAGGTCGACGATACACCTCGCATACGGCCGGGCCCTTTCGGGCCCGGCTTCTGTTTGCGTAGCGCGGCGCTGGCTATCGAGTGGGCGCCCGGGACGGGCTCGCGGGGGCCGGAGGCCGGAGCGGCGGCTCCGAGCCGGCGTGAAACGAGGCGACAGGCGGGCTATAGCGGCCGTCAGGACGGGCCTGAGCGCCGCGACCGCGGGTTTCAGGAACCTGAAGTTAGCCGTGAACACCTCGTTCCACTGATCGAAGGTATGGTTCTGGTAGCCGAGGATGGACTGGACTTCCGCGGTGTCGTACCAGTCCAGGTAATACGATCCCAGGTTGTCGGGGAAGAGCTCCTCGCGCGGCATGGCGAGCCCCATAGATCCGAAGGCTCCTTCGAGCATGGCCTGGATGCGTATCTGGCATCCGTTCGCGGCGCCGCCGGCTATGAAGCCGGTCCTACCCCGCATCTCTCCCGCGCCGCGGAGGTTCTCGACCGCCGAGACCAGGGTGGAAGCCGCGTCGGCGTCGTAGACGATCTCGCAGCGCGCCGCGAGCGGCATGTCGTAGATAATCCGTATCATGCCCAGGACGGTGCCCAGGCCGACGTAGCTCGGCATCACCGCCGCGGCCTTGATCCTCGTGTACGCGTCGACCGGGTTGGCCGGGTCGCCGATACGGACCCGGACGCCGACGCGGCCGTACCGCCGCCCCAGCCGCTCCGCGCGCGGCCAGGCACTCGTCGGTGACGCGCATGCCGACATTGCCGAATCCGCCCGTCACGAGTATGCGCATGGTCGGCTCTCCTTATCGGCCGGCCTGTGGCGCGCCGGCGCGCTTCGATTCCCCCTACATTCTAGGATACCGGTCGGCCCCGCGCCAGGGCGGCCCGGTACGACGCGGCCAGCGCCGAGCCAAGGAGCAGTCCGCCGATGATATCCGACAGCCAGTGGGCGCCGGAGATCAGCCGCCCGAGCGCGGTAACGGCGATGACGGCGGCCGACGCCAGTTCGAGCGCCGCGAGCAGGCGGCGGCTCCGGGTCCGCCTGCGGAACTGCAGCACGGCCGTCGCCATGACGCCTACGGCCACCATGGTATGGCTCGACGGGTACGACGCCTCTAGCCGGCCGCCGATCAGGATAGGCCTGTAATTGACGACGAGGCGCTCGAACAGGACGTAGTAGCCGACGACCGCCAGGTACAACGCCCCGAGCAGCATGATATCCGCGTCGACGCGCCGCAGGCTCCGGCGCCGGACCAGCTGCCATGCCCCGAGGCAGGCGAAGCCGCAGGCCACGGCTACCGGCACCAGGCCCAGCCAGTCGGTCAGGGCGTACCAGAACGGCTGCGCTTCGAGCAGCTCGTAGATTAATCGGTTCATGGCCGCGAGGCCGACGACCGACCCGTCCGGTCCTATCGCCTCCCGGTCGACCGTGCCGACCGCGACGGTGAATAGTATGAACGCCAGCCAAAGGCCGACCGGCGCGGCCATCTGTGCCGACGACCGAGGCACCATCGGAGCCACGGTCGGGACCGAGTCATTCGTTCGCTTGATCATGATTGATCCTCCCTCCGCGCATTAGGCCGCGGACGGGAGGGTATCGGCCAGAAACGAAGCCTTACATCGGAGATACTTTTAGTATCAGCGGCGCTTGATGAGCAGAATCCCCTTGAGTAGGAGCAGGCAGAGCGAGAAGGCGCTGACGTAGGGCTGGCGGGTCATGATGAAGAACAGCAGCGCCAGGACCGACAGCCCGACCGAAGCGGGCAGGCTCAGGCGGCGCCAGGCCGGGCTCCGCAGGTTCTGCAGGGCGAGTTGCAGCACACCGAAGGTCGCGGTGGCGACCACGGCGACGTAGTACGCCGCCACGATATCAGGCGGCATGCCGGTCACCCGGGGCAAGGCCACGGACGCGATCCGCCCGCCGATCTCGTCTCCGAATAGCGGCAGGGCGAGGAGCAGCGTCATCATCACGTCCAGCACGCCGAAGGCCACGGCGAGGAGGCCGCCCGACGACTCCCTGGACTGGCTCTCGGCGACGGACAGGAGTTCGTCGCCGGACAGCAGGTCGTCGATCGACACCGACAGGGTCTTGGCCATCAGCCTGAGCGATTCGATATTCGGATAGCCGCGCCCCGACTCCCATTTGGAGACCGTGACCCTCGACACGCACAGTTCGTCGGCGAGCCGTTCCTGGGTCAGGCCGGCCCTGGCCCTCAGGCTCCGCAGTTTCTCGTTGAATTCCATTCGCCGTTTATAGCCTGTATCCAAGGTTGATCGCCAGGTCAGGCAGGACGATGTACCCGTCGATCCATACGTACCGGACCCCAGTCAGCGCCCCGAGAACCAGGCCCTTGCCTATCACCCACTTGTACCCGCAGTTCGCCGAGATCGAGAACCCGGCGATACGCGAGTCGAACGAGTAGGTGACGCCCGGCAGCAGCCCGAAGGTCCACCCGCGGATCGCCCCGGACGGGTGGTACGACGCGCCGGCCTCGGCGAGGATCATCGAGCTCGGCGTCGCGAGGGTCGGGTGGCTGTTGTAGATATAGGCGGAGGCCAGATCGACGCTGAAGCGCCCGAAGACCCGCAACTGGGAGTACAGGGGCGCGACGATGAAGACGTTGCCTCCCGTGCACGAGACCGCCCCGAGCGCTATATACGCCAGGTTCGTCTCGATCGAGTACTCGGCGCCGCCGTCAGCCTCCTGGGCCTGAAGCGTCGGGACGAGGATCAAGGACGAGGCCATCAGCGTTACGGAGAGAATACGCATCGTATACCTCCTAGAGCTAGTATCCGGAGCCCGCTGTCCGTTGCGCGCACCGACGACGCGCCAAAGCGGGGTTGTCACGTACAGTATAGCCGCGGACGCGAGCTAATACACCCCGCACAGTTTGACGGTACGCAGATTCCGGTACATACTGGCCGTTCCGCGCTTTGGAGGTGATACGGGTGTTACGTACGATCAGGGCCAGGCTCATGGCGATCAACCTGCTGCTCGCGCTGCTTATCGGCTCGCTATTCGCCGCCAACTACCTGTCTCTGGCCGGCCTCGGAGCGCTTCAGCGGGACGGCAGGACGCGCTCGATGGACGCCAAGGCCGTTGCGGAGGCATCCTACGTAGGGAGCGACCTGTTCGCGGTCATCGCCACGCTTATCATTAACAGGGACCTGGCGGAATTCGGCGCCGCGTGGCCGGCGGCCAAGGCGAGGGCCTCCGAGCGGATGGACGCCGCCCTCGCCGTCGCGGCCAGCGACGAAGACCGTACGCTAGCGAATCGGGCCCGCGGCGCGCTGGACGAGCTGATCGCCGCGGTGGAGGGAGCGCTGGCGCCGCTGGCCGCCGGGACCGACGCGGACCGCACCAGGATAAGCCCGTCGATGCGCGTGCTCGGCTACCAGATACGGCTGCTCGTCGACCAGGTCGAACGGGACCTGAAGGCGGTCAGCGAGTCGGTGGAACGAGAAGCCGTGCTCGCGGACGAAGCCTTCGCCGCCCTGTCAGCCAGGACGGCGGCGACCGGCTTGGCGCTCGGGCTGGTCGCCATAGCGCTGGCCGTCGGGACCATGATGGCGAACCTACGGCTCGTGCTGCGCCCGCTCCGCTCGCAGCTGGGCCTCCTCGATGACATGGCCGGGGCCGAGGCCGACCTGACGCGAAGGCTGGATCAGGCCAGGGACGACGAGTACGGTAGGCTCGGCCGTTCCTTCAACGCGTTCATGGAGCGCCTGGTCGCTTCGGTCGACGCGGTCAAGTCCGCCGCGGCGGCGCTGGCCGGCCAGACGGCCGCCCTGGCCGAGCGCATGGAGGATACCGCGGCGGCGGTCGAGCAGATCGGCGCCAACGTGGAGAGCATCCGTAAACGGTCGGAAGCCCAGGCCCTCGCCGCGGGGCGGAGCGCCGAGTCGCTAGAACGGGTCACGACCGGCCTGACCGAATTGGACGCGCTCATCGCGAGCCAAGCGGCCAGCGTCGCCGAGTCGTCGGCCGCTATCGAGCAGATGGTGGCCAATATGCGGTCGGTAGCCGGCGCGGTCGAGTCGAACTCCGCGTCCATCGAAGAGCTCCAACGGTCGGCCATCGACGGCAAGGAATGGATGGACGAGGTGGCTTCGCTCCTGCGCGGCATGCTGAGCGACTCGGCCGTCTTGTCCGAAGCGGGCGCCGTAATCCAGGGCATCTCGAGCCAGACCAACCTGCTGGCGATGAATGCGGCCATAGAGGCGGCCCACGCCGGCGAGGCGGGGCGCGGATTCTCGGTGGTAGCGGAAGAGATCCAGAAGCTGTCGGAACTGTCGAGCGACGAGGGCAAGCGCATCGTCGACGTCCTGGAACGGCTCAAGCGGGCCATGGAGTCCCTCGAGGCCACCGCGAGCAGATCCCAGTCGGGCTTCGCCCGCGTATTGGAGCAGACGACGCTCGTGGCTTCCCACGACGCCGTGATCAAGGGCGCCATGGACGAGCAGCGCTCCGGCGGCAGCCAGGTGCTCGAGGCCATCCATCGTATCGGCGACATCACGGCAGAGGTGCGTTCCGGTTCGGAATGCATGCTAGGAGCCAGCGCCGAGGCTCGGCAGCTGACGGGCGAGCTGGCGGATATGGCGGTGGAGATAGGCTCGGGCGTGAGGGAGATCGCCGAGGGCCAGGCGCAGATAGTCCAGGCGATAGGCCGCGTCAACGGCATAGCGGCTGACAATCGTCGCGACCTCGACGCGCTAATGGCCCGCTTCGCCAGGTTCAGGACCTGACGAGACCGCCGCGCAGGGGCTCTTGCGCCAGACGTCCGGCGACATATAGTTATAAAGAAAGCCTTTAACGCCGAGGAGCCAACTCCGCCATGAGACGCCGCATGCTGATAGAAGAGAACCTGCTCATCTCGGCGGCCCTGTCGATCGCGACCCTGGTGGTCGTGCTCGGCTCGTTCTTCCTGATAGCCGGCCGGCACGAGATCGACGGCA
>JAKQKE010000057.1 GCA_029560805.1 Spirochaetota bacterium | reverse complement strand
CCGTCGACGTGCTCCTCGTCAGCTCGACGATATTCTCTACCGCGGAGCATATGCACCCATCCGGCGCTATGACCTCGGCGATCGTGATGCTGTACCCGGTCGTCATCACGATCGCGGCGTTCAGGCAGCGGAAGCGCCTAGTGCTCTACGCTACGGGGCTGTCGATAGCAGCGTATACTGGCATCTACCTTACCATGGTCAGCCGCATCGACCCGGCCCTCTACGAGCTGGCGCCGCACCTTCGGCCGACGGGTCACTTCTATAAGTGCATGTACCTGCTCGGCTTCGGGGCGGTACTGACGGTGTTGCCACAGACGTCGAGGCGCCTCCTCGCAACGCAGCAGGCGGCCTTCGAGGAGGCGACCGGCAAGTACGAGCGCCTGGCAGCCGAGCTGCGCTCGAAGCTCGAGGCGCTCGAGTCCGGCGGGAAGGATCTGGCCGAAGGTATGGACAGGAGCTCGAGCGACCTCGGCAGGCTGTCGGAGCTAGCCTCGAGCGCCGAGAACGGCATGGCGTCGCAGGGCCACGCCGTCGTGCAGGTAGGCTCGCTGATGGCCGAGCTCGGCCCGTTCTCCGAGGCGCTCGGCCGCCTGATCGACGACCAGGGCTCGTCGATGCGCGAGGCGGCCGCCGCTACCGAGGAGATGCTCGGCAACATCCAGTCCATTGGCAATCGGGTGGAGCAGACGAAGGGCGAGGTAACAAGGCTGGCCTATCAGGCGGACGACGGCCGCTCGAGGATCGAGGAGGTCACGAGCGCGGTCAGCGCGATAGCCGAGCGCTCCGGCGCGATGCTCGACGCCGTCGAGGTGATCGCCGGCATAGCCAAGAGCACGAACCTCCTGGCCATGAACGCGGCGATCGAGGCTGCGCACGCTGGCGACGCGGGCAAAGGCTTCTCGGTGGTGGCGGACGAGATCAGGCGACTATCGGAGGAATCGGCTGAGCGATCCCGTGAGATTGCGGCCGCGCTGGATCAGGTCAAGCTCTCGATAGACGAGGCTGTCGGCTCCTCAGGCTCGGCCACCGAGGCGTTCGAGTCGGTGCAGGGCGGCGTCCGCCAAGTATCGGACCTCATGGAGGAGATGGAGAACGCGATGCGCGAGCAGGCCGCCGGCTCTTCCCAAATATCTACCGCTATGTCGGCGATGCAGGCGGATGGCATACGGGTCAGGGACTACTCCGGAGAACTCGGAGCCAAATCGGCCGCCCTGGCCGGCACCGCCGCTCGACTCACCGAGGCGAACGCCTCGGTCTCGGCCGAGGTCGGCGCGATGGCCGAACGCGTCAGGGGGGCCGCCGGGGCCATTGCCTCGGTACTGGAGCATACCATGGCCAACGGGCGGCTGATCTCGGAGATAGCCGGTGAGATAGCGGGTTTCAGGGTGATCGACGAGCGGCCCTAGCCCTTGGTCGGCTTCTTCTTGGCTGCCGCCCGCTCGAGGAGGCCACCATGGGGCTGGTCGTCGTCCTTTGCGGCCGGCTTCTTGGTGGTGGCCGGCTTCTGAGCGGTTGCCGGCTTCTGAGCGCTTGCCGGCTTCTTGGTGGCGGCCGGCTTCTTGGTAGCCGTAGCCTTCGATACCGTAGCCTTCTTGGCGACCGGAGACTTGCCGGCGGCCGGCTTGGCCGGAGCGACCTTCCGAGCGGCGCCCTTCGGAGCGGCTCCGGCGGCGGCTTTGCCCGCCGCCTTGGTGGACGGCCCCATAGTCGACCTTGGGCTCGACTGAGCCGACGTAGCTGCTCCTGCCTCGTTGGTTCGGCTTGATAGCTTCGAGCCCCCCTCGTCGAACAGCCCGCCCTCGCCTTCGGCCGCGGCGGACAGGGCCTGCCGCGTGGACATGCGCACGCCGAGGGCCTTGAGCCCCTTGACCGGATAGCTCTCTATCCTGAAACGCTCCTCGTTGATCTTGAAGCGCGGCTTGGGGGCGTAGCGAAGGACGACGGCCTTCTTGGGCTCGTTCGTGAAGTACAGGAGCGAGCCGCCCTCTTTGCCGAGCTGGTAGTCGCGGTTCATGATCCACGCCTCGATCTTGCAGCGCTTGATATAGGGCGAGCCGTTCTTGGGATCGGCATATACGAAGGTGAAGACCGTGTCGGCCAGCTCGTCCTTGTCGGCGATGCCGCAGTACAGGAGTTCGGTGTCGACGAAGAGACGCTCCGGTACCGGCACGACGGAGTAGATGCCCGAACGACGGATGACGAGGATCTTATCGTAGGGCGATACGTCGAAGCGGTACTCGCCGCCGGAGACGTTGGTGCCGAGATAGCCGGTCTTGGGGTCGTAGCGCAGGGCTATGTCGCGCCTGGCCACCTCCTTGGCGTCGACTCGGTCGAACGAGGCGACCCGCGTCTTGCGCTCCCAGGCCGGCCCGAGCCGCTTACGGAGGCCCTCGAGGAAGGCGATGCCGTACTCGGTCAGGTGGGCCAGGTGGTGGCGCGCGTCCTTGAGGGCGGCCTTGATGCGCTCCATGTCAGCCCTGGCCTTCTCGATGTCGTACAGCGAGATGCGGCGTATCGGAATGCGTAGGAGCCGTTCGACGTCCTCCGCGGTCACTTCGCGTTTGATCTCGTCGGCGAACGGGGCGAGGCCGTCGAGCACGGCCTTGTCGACGGCGCCCTGGGTCTTCTTGGTCTCGATGGCCTTGTAGACGCGCTCCTCGATGAAGATACGCTCGAGGGTGCGGGCGTGGAGCTCGTCGAGCAGTTCCTTGACCTGGAGCTCGAGCTCCTTCTTCAAGATTGCCAGGAGGCGCTTGGCGTGGTGGCGTATGACCTCGGTGACGGTCATCAGGCAGGGCTGGCCGTCCTTGATGACGAGGAAGTTGCACGATATGGACTGCTCGCACTGGGTAAAGGCGTACAACGCGTCGACGGTCTCGCGCGAGTAGACGCCTCGGGCCAGCTTGACCTCGATCTCGACCTTGTCCGTGGTGAAGTCGCTGATCGAGGCTATCTTGAGCCGGCCGGCCTTGGCCGCGGCCTCGACGCTTTCGATCAGGCTCTCCGTAGTCACGCCGAAGGGCAGGTCGCGGATGACGATGCGCTTGGGGTCGGAGGTGTCCAGGGTCGAGCGTACGCGCACCCGGCCGAGTCCGTCCTGGTACTCGCCGGCGTCGACGATACCGCCGGTCGGGAAGTCGGGGTACAGTTTGAATGCCTCACCGCGCAGGCAGGCTATCTCGGCGGCGAGTACCTCGACGGGGTTGTGCGGCAGGATCTTCGTGCTCATGCCGACCGCGATGCCCTCGCCGCCGGTGATGGCGATGACGGGTATCTTGGCCGGGAAGACGACGGGCTCCTTGTTGCGACCGTCGTAGCTCTCGACGTACTCGGTGATCTTGGGATTGTAGAAGACATCCTTGGCGAAGGCCGACGCGCGGCACTCGATGTACCTGGCCGCCGACGCCTCGTCGCCGGTCAGGATGTTGCCGTAGTTGCCCTGCTTGTCTATGAACAGGTCCTTGTTGGCCAGCACGACGAGGGCGTCGCCGATGGAGGCGTCGCCGTGCGGATGGTACTTCATGCACGAGCCGACGATGTTGGCCACCTTGTGGAACTTACCGTCGTCCGCCTCGAACAGCGTGTGGAGGATGCGTCGCTGGACCGGCTTGAGCCCGTCCTCGAGCTCGGGTATGGCGCGGTCCTTGATCACGTAGCTCGCGTAGTAGAGGAAATTATCGTTGAACAGCTTCTTCACGTATGCCATATGATTCCTACAGGTCGTTCTTGAGGTTCTTCATGATGAAGTCGCGGCGCTCGGGGGTGTTCTTGCCCATGTAGAAGGCGAGCACCTCGGGTACGCTCTTGAGCGACTGCACGTCGACCGACAGGAGCCGTATATCGTCGCCTATGAACTGGCCGAACTCGCTCGGGCTGATCTCGCCGAGGCCCTTGAACCTGGTCACCTCCGAGCCGGAACCGAGGGCTCCGACCGCCTCATCCCGTTCCTTGGGGCTGTAGCAGTAGCGGGTCTCCTTCTTGGTGCGAACGCGGAAGATCGGCGTCTCGAGGATGAAAACGCGTCCGGCGGTGACGAGCTCCTCGAAGAAGGTCAGGAAGAAAGTCAGGAGCAGATTCCTGATATGGAAGCCGTCGTAGTCGGCGTCCGTCGCTATGACGATGCGCGCGTAGCGCAGCCCCCCGGCGTCGTTCTCGATGCCGAGGGCCATCATCAGGTTGTACAGCTCCTCGTTCTTGTAGATAGCCACGCGCTTGCGGGCGTGCATGTTCTCGACCTTGCCTCGCAGGCTGAAGATGGCCTGGGTCATCACGTCCCGGCAGCTGACCATGGAACCGGTGGCCGACTGGCCCTCGGTCAGGAAGATCGTCGATCGGTCGCCGTCGGGGCCATCGCCCAGGTGGAGCTTGCAGTCCTTGAGTTTGGGTATCTTGAGCTCTATCTTCTTGGCGGCCTCGCGGGCCTCCTTCTTGACGACGTTGAGCTCGGTGCGGAGCCTCTCGTTGGCGGCGATCTTCTCCTCGAGCCGCTTGGCGGCCGTCGGGTTGCGCCTGAGGTAGTCGTCGACGCCCCGGACCACCTCCTGGATGATCCAGGGCTTGATATCGCCGTTACCCAGCTTGTTCTTGGTCTGGCTCTCGAACATGGGATTGGCCAGCTTGACGGCGACCGCCGCGGCAAGCCCCTCGCGGATGTCCTCGCCCTTGTACGAGGCGCGGAAGAACTCGTTGACGGCCTTGAGGAAGCCCTCGCGGAAGGCCGACAGGTGGGTGCCGCCGTCGGAGGTGAACTGGCCGTTGACGAAGCTGAAGTACTCCTCGCCGTAGTTGTTCGAATGCGTGAACGAGAACTCTATTCGCTCGCCGCGCCAGTAGCCTGCCTCGTAGAGTACGTCGTCGCCCGTCTCGTCCTTGAGGAGGTCGAGGAGGCCGTTCTGGCTGGCGAACTCCTGGCCGTTCAGCTCGAGGGTCAGGCCGGAGTTGAGGTAGGCGTAGTGGCGCATGCGCTTCTCGACGAATTCCATGTTGAACGCGTAGTCGCCGAACATCTGGGCGTCGGGGGTAAACTCGACCAGGGTGCCGTTCGGCTCGCGCCTGGCCTGGCCCTCGCGCTTGGACATGAGCGTACCGCGCTCGAAACAGGCCTCGAAGAACTGCCCCTCGCGGTACGAGACGACGCGGAAGCTCGACGACAGGGCGTTGACGGCCTTGGTGCCGACGCCGTTCAGGCCTACGGAGAACTGGAACACGTCGTCGGAATACTTGGCGCCCGTGTTGATTACGGATACGCACTCGATCACCTTGCCCAGGGGTATGCCCCGGCCGCGGTCGCGCACGGACACCGAACCGTCCTGGACGGTCACGGTCACGCGGTCGCCGCAGCCCATGATGAACTCGTCGACGGCGTTGTCCACGACCTCCTTGAGGAGGACGTAGATGCCGTCGTCGGGATTCGCGCCGGTGCCGAGCCGCCCGATGTACATGCCGGTGCGTAGCCGTATGTGCTCGAGCGACGACAGAGTCTTTATCTTCGATTCGTCGTACTTTGAAGCGGAGCCTTTCGATGCCATGGGTCGACTATAGCACGGAACGGCCCGCTTCTAGAAGTTGCGCAGCCCGCTATGGCGAGACGCGGTTCCGTCCGCCGTTCTTGGCGCGGTACAGAGCCTCGTCGGCAAGATCGACGAGGCGGCCCGGAGGCGATCCGGGCTCCGGCCGCAGGGACGCGTAGCCGACGCTCGCCGTGACCGCAGAAGCGACGCTCGAGCCGCCATGCGGGATGCCGAGGGCCTCGATGGCCGCCCTGACCTTCTCGGCTACCCTGGCCGCCCCGGCCGCGTCCGTCCCGGGTAGCAGGGCCACGAATTCCTCGCCGCCGTAGCGGGAGGCCGAGTCGTGCGGACGGTCGAGGGCGGCCTTGACGGCCGCGGCTATGGCCGCCAGGCAGGCGTCGCCAGCCTGATGGCCATAACGGTCGTTATAGGGCTTGAAGAAGTCGATATCTATCATCAGCGCCGCGAGCGGTTCACCGGTAGCCCCGGCGGCCTGCCAGCGCGCGGCCAG
>JAKQKE010000048.1 GCA_029560805.1 Spirochaetota bacterium | reverse complement strand
GTTCAACGTGCATACCTCGCTGTGCCTCGACCGCGGTCAGGCCGCTCGTCGCGCTAAGGCCTTGTACGGGAAGCGCGGGCTCAGGCGCGAGGCGATAGGCTTCCATAACCACGGCTTCGGGAACGCGGGACCGACGGCGGGGCACCTGATACCCGACTACGAACGCGTACTCAGGCACGGCTTCAAGGCGATCGACGAGGAGCTCGAGGGCCTGTACGAAGCCCTGAGCGACGACGAGCGGGCCGGTGGGCGCGGCGCTCAGCTACGCGCGATGAGGACGGCCTGCTCGATGCCTCGGGAGCTGGCGGCCCGCTACCGCGACGAGGCGCTCAAGCTGGCCGCGTCCGAGCCGGACGCCGCGCGCCGCGCCGAGCTAGAGCGTATGGCCGCCAACCTGGAGCGCGTCCCCTGGGAGGGCGCGCGCGACCTCTGGGAGGCCGTGCAGTCGCTGTGGCTCACGCACATGCTCGTGATGAGCGACGAGAATTATCCGGGGCCGGGCGTCTCCTTCGGCAACCTGGACCGCATCCTCGACCCGTTCTGGGCCGTTTCAAAGGAGGCGGGCATGAGCCGGGAGCTGGCCAAGGAGATCCTCGAGTGCTTCTGGATACACGCCAACACGGCCTATGACTCGATGATCAAGGTTGGCAACCAGGGCATCACCGCCGGCTTCGGCCAGCTGTTCAACCTTTCCGGGCTCGGACCCGGCGGTAGGGACATGACGAACGACGCTACCTGGCTACTTCTGGAGGTGATCGACGACATGTCGCCGATGCTCGAGCCCAAGCCCAATCTGCGCTTGCATCGCGGCAGCCCCGACGCCCTGCTCGACCGGGCGGTCGACATGATAGCGGATAGCCAGGGCGCGCCCTTCCTGCTCAATTTCGACGAGCGCTCGATGGCCGGCATGATGCGCGAGTCGCGGCTCGCCGGCGTCGGGGAGCTGATACGCGAGGACAACGTCCACGAGTACGCCTCGGTCGGCTGCCTGGAGAACACGATGGTCGGGAACGACCGCTCGGGGACGGTCGACTGCAACCTGAACCTGCTCAAGGCGGTCGAGCTGGCGCTCGGCGACGGCCGGCCCCTCGTGACGTTCACCGACACGATTACCGGCGTCACGGAACGACCCCTCCGGCAAGGGCCTCGTACCGGCGACCCGAGGAAATTCGATAGCTTCGATCGGTTCTGGGAGGCGTACGCCGTCCAGACCAGGCATATCGTCGACCTGATCGTGCGGCTC
>JAKQKE010000045.1 GCA_029560805.1 Spirochaetota bacterium | reverse complement strand
CCCAGGCAGAGGCAGGCGCCGGAGACGACGGCCAGGCCCATGCCGGGGCCGAGGGCGTCGGCGGCGAAGCCGAGGCCGAGCGAGACGAGCGCGGCGAAGAGGGTCTCCGCCTGGGACTCGGCCGACAGGGCCGTCGCCAGGGCGTCCTGGTTCATCAGCTCGGAGACGTAGGCGATGCCCATCGGCTTCCTCAGGTTCTCGATCACGTAGATCCCCGTATAGAGCAGGGCGGAAAGCGCCGTCAGCCCCAGGCCGTAGGACAGGCCACTGGCGAGTCCGAGGCCAAGCCCCGCGAGCAGCGTGAGATTCAGGGGCCGGGCCAGGGACGGGAAGCGCTCGGAGACGCGCCCCGACGAACGCGAGGCGTACGACGTGGCCAGGTAGAGAACGAAATAGACGAGGCCGACCACGAGCGCGGTCCGTTCCTGTTCGTGCCACGAGAGGAGCACGGGCAGCCCGAGCGCCAGGCCGGCGAGGAGAGGCTGGAGGTAGTCCTTGGCGGCCTTGTAGTAGCCGGTATAGAGCGCCTGGTTCGATATGGCCTTGAGCACGAAGAGGTCCTTGAAGCTCGACGCGAAGGCCTTGATCACGTGGCGGAACTCCTCGGCCACGGAGCGGGACGCCGCGTGGGCGTCTGCGCCCGCGGATCCCGCCGGGGCGACGGGTCCGGCCGCTGCCGAGGCGCCCGAGCCGGCGATCGCGGCGCGGTAGGCGGCGCTACGCGGCCCGTCCAGGCTGGCCGGATAGCTTAGCATCAGTATCAGGTCGAGCGCGTACGGGATCAGCGTGAACAGGAAGACGACGCGGTACTCGCCATGCCAGATCACGAGGGCGGCGGCGATGAGCGACGATAGCGCGGCGCCCCTCTGGCTCCACGAGCGCGTGTGCCCGTAGTAGTGCGTCTTCTGGTCCGCCCAGCCCTTGAGCTTCAGGTAATCGAAGATCATCGCCTTGTGCGTGCCGGTGCGGAACGCGTCGCCGAAGGCGAACACGCCCATCGCCAGCAGGAGGACCGCATAGCCCCGGGCCAGGTAGAAGACGACGAAGGACGCGAGGTACGCGGCGAAGGACGCAATCATCGTCCGCCTACGGCCGAGCGCGTCGGCCATCACGCCCGAGGGTATCTCCATGACGTTGATCAGCACTTCGCGGAGCGCGTAGAGGCTGCCGATCTGCGCGTAGGACAGGCCCTTGTCCAGGAACATGAGTATCATGAACGGATCGAAGAAGCGCAGGTCCTTCAGGAAGCCGTACGCGCAGAATTTGTAGTATTGCAAGTCGCGCTCGAAGCGCTCACCCTTCGGTTTGGCCATGGTCGCTACTCCTCGTCTGGGGCCGCGAACCTCGCGGCTACGGTACCCGGCTGGGCGTCGATGATACCCCGGCCGCGCCGAGCTCGGTTATGCTCGCAAATGTACGCTTATATTGCAAGCGAAGCGCTTTTCCGTCTATAGTAGCGGCCGGAGCACCGCATGAACCTTACCACGACACGAAATATCGGCATCATGGCGCACATCGACGCGGGCAAGACGACGACGACGGAGCGCATCCTCTACTATTCCGGCAAGACCTACAAGCTCGGCGAGGTGGACGACGGCGAGGCCGTCATGGACTGGATGGAGCAGGAGCAGGAGCGCGGCATCACGATCCAGAGCGCCGCGACGACGACCTTCTGGCGCGACCATCAGATCAACATCATCGACACGCCCGGCCACGTCGACTTCACCGCCGAGGTGGAGCGTAGTCTGCGCGTGCTCGACGGCGCGGTGGCGGTGTTCTGCGCGGTCGGCGGCGTCGAGCCGCAGAGCGAGACGGTCTGGCACCAGGCGGACCGCTACCACGTGCCGCGCGTGGCCTACGTCAACAAGATGGATCGCCTCGGCGCCGATTTCTACTCCGTGGTAGCCGAGATAGAGGAGAAGTTCGCCGCCTGCCCGGTACCGGTGCAGCTACCGATAGGCAAGGAGGGTGGCTTCACCGGCGTCGTCGACCTGATAACGATGGAGGAACTCGACTGGGACTCGGATCAGGGCGGGCAGAACATCACGCGCTCGCCCATCCGCGACGAGCTGGCGGCCCTAGCGGCGGAGTGGCGCGAGAAGCTGGTCGACGCCCTCGCCTCCAACTCCGATGAGATCACCGAGCTGTATCTGTCCGGCGAGCCCATCCCGGCCGAGCTGATCAGGAAGGCGCTCCGCGAGCAGACGATAGGGCGCAAGATCGTGCCGGTGCTCTGCGGCGCGTCGCGGCGCAACCTGGGCGTGCAGCCCGTGCTCGATGCGGTCGTCGACTACCTGCCTTCCCCGACCGACGTACCGCCGGTGCAGGCCTTCAACCCAAAGAAAGAGGAGCACTTCGAGCTGCCCTGCGACCCCAAGGGCAACCCGCTCGGCCTCGTGTTCAAGGTTCAGTACGACCGCGAGGCCGGACCACTGTGCTACGTACGCATGTACTCCGGCGCGATCAAGACGGCCGGCGTGGTATTCAACATCGGCAAGAAGAAGCGGGAGCGCGTGACGCGCATCCTACGCATGCACTCGAACAAGAGCGAAGCGATCGACGAGATCCAGGCCGGCGACATCGCGGTCTTCGTCGGCATGAAGACGGCCCAGACTGGCGACACCGTCGGCTCCGAGGGCTGGCCCATGCTGCTCGAGCACATGCACTTCCCCGAGCCCGTCATCACCGTGGCCATCGAACCCAAGACCGCCTCGGACCGCGACAAGCTCAAGGAGACGCTCGACATCCTGTCCAAGGAGGACCCGACCTTCCAGACCGGTGACGACGAGGACACGGGCCAGCTCGTCATCCGAGGCATGGGCGAGCTGCACCTGGACGTGCTGGTCACGCGCATCCTCCGGGAATTCAAGGTCGGCGCCAAGGTCGGCAACCCTCAGGTGTCGTACCGCGAGTCGATCACCAGGAAGGTCGAGCACGCGGAGCGCTACGAGCGAACGATGGCCGGCAAGGACGTCGCGGCCGGCGTGACGCTCGCGGTCGAGCCGCTCGAGCGCGGCTCGGGCAACGTCTACGAGAAAGCCGTCCGCGGCGGCAAGGTGCCCGAGGAGATCTTCGACGCGATCGAGCGGGCCGTGAATAACGCCTTCGGCGGCGGCATCGTCCTCGGCTACCCCTGCGTCGACATCGGCGTCAAGCTGGTCGGTATCGACTACGATGAGCTGTCGGCCACGCCCTTCGCCTTCGAGGCCTGCGCCTC
>JAKQKE010000030.1 GCA_029560805.1 Spirochaetota bacterium | reverse complement strand
ACGCCTTCTTACCGCTTATGCGGACGATGATAGCCCCGCCTTCAGCGAGGGTCACCACGTCGCGGCCCTCGCGGCCGGCCAGGCGCACGATGTTACCCTTGGCGGTCTCCGTGTCGACCGTCACCTCGACGGTCTTGCCGCACGCCCTGTTCATGGCCGACTTGGCCAACATCAACGGTTCCGGGCAAGCCAACCCCCTCGCGTCCACCTTCACGATATCGTCACTGTCAGACATACATACTCCTTTATATAAGGACAAACGAAGAGGATAAGAGAAAAAGAGTTTAAGAAGGAGTAAACAAGATTTAAAAAAAGGTATGCAAGTGCGCGCCTCGCATACTCCTTGCTCTCTTCTCCATACCCCTAATTCCTTATCTTCTCTTACCGACCTCTTATTCTCTTTTCCTCTTCGCCGTCTTACGCTACACCCAAACTTCTTCTATTCTCTTTCCTGTCTCTTATCCTCGTATCCTCTTCGCCGTCTTACGCTACTCGGCCGCTTTCTCACGGAAGGCCAGGCCTATGACGGCTACGACGACGAGGCCGACGATGGTCGCCGCCGGTCCGTAGGGCGACGGACCGGCGGCGGAGCTGGCGAGGTTGAAGTTATGAGCGAAGGCCGCGCCGGTTATCATGCCGAGCACGAACACGCCGGCGTCGGCGTCGCCCTCTCCGGATAGGAAGAGCTGCCGCCCGGGGCATCCGCCGGCCAGCGTGAAGGCCAAGCCCGATAGCGCCATGCCGCCGAAGTTCCACAGCCCGTCAGCGTGGGCGACCGGCTGGCCGGCGAAGCCGAGCTTGAACTGGCCGAGCGCCAGGTTGGTAACGAGAGCCGCGGCGAACAGCGACAGGAGGCCGAGCATCAGGTGGGGGTCCCTGAAGAGCACGAGATCGCGCACCGCTCCGACCGTGCAGAAGCGCGAGCGCTGGGCCAGGTAGCCGATGACCAGCCCGACCGCCAGCGATACGGCGATAGGCGCGGCCATCGAACCGGGGCCCGAGGCGCTCGTGAAGATCGGACCGATCGCCTGCCCGTCGGCGCCTCGGCCGAATAGCGGCATGACTACCGCCAGGGCCAGCAGGCCCAGGGCTATAGCCGGCATGACGAAGCCGAGGGCGGCCGGCGCCGGATGGTTACGCCCGAGGCTGTAGCCGCGCTTCAAGAACGCTATGCCGATCAGTACGCCCGCGAACAGGCCTAAGAGCCCGAAGATCGCGTTCATGTCGCCGCCGGCCAGCCGGAGCCAGGCGCGCCAGGGGCAGCCGAGGAACACGAGCGCGCCTATCATGGAAAAGGCGCCGAGCACGAACCTGGCCAGCGGGGCGGAACCGGTCCTCGGCTTCCATTCGCGGGCCAGGAGCGAGGCGACGAAGCTACCCAGGATGAAGGCCGGGATCTCGGGCCTAAGGCGCTGTACCGCGGCGGCGCGATGCAGGCCGAGCGCCCCGGCGATGTCGCGCTCGAAGCAGGCGACGCAGACGCCCATGTTCGCCGGATTGCCGAGTTTGACGAGCAGTGCGGCCAGGACGCCTATCACGGCCCCGGTCACTATAATGCCCGCCTTCGAGATCATGAATCCAGATTTCGTTTTCAACTGTATCCTCCTTGCATAAGCGACGCGCGGCTATCCGGCCGCACCCCGCCTAGCGAGGAGCGTCGGCCGGATCAGCCGCCGTCAGTATTCGCGTCGACGACCGTCATCGCCGGGCCTTGCCCCCGTTCGGTGACGACGCCGACTATGGCCGCCGCGGCTCCCGCGGCGATCAGCTCGGCGAGGCAGGCCTCGGCCTCCTCGCGCGGTACGGCGGCCAGGAGGCCGCCCGAGGTCTCCGGCACGAAGAACAGGCCCCGGAAGGCCTCGTCCAGGCCGGCATCGAACGCCACGGCCGGCCCGTAGAACGAGCGGTTCCTGAAGGCGCCACCCGGCAGGAACCCGGCCGCTGCCAATTCGGCCGCCCCGTGCAGGTACCGTAGCGCCCGTGCGTACAGCCTGAGCCCGACGCCACCCTTGTCGGCCAGCTCGAGCGCGTGGCCCGCCAGCGAGAAGCCGGTCACGTCGGTACAGGCGCGCACCCCATGGGCCGCGACGACGCGCATCGCATCCCGATTGAGGAGCCGCATCGAAGAAACCGCGCCGGCCAGGACCTCGGGAGGGCATGAACCCTCCTTGGCCGCCGTCGTGATCGCTCCGGTGCCGAGCGCCTTGGTCAGCACTATCGCGTCGCCCGGCCGAGCGCCCGACTTGAGCGTCACGCGATCGGGATGGGCGATGCCCACGACGGCCATGCCGTACTTGGGCTCCGGGTCCATGATCGTGTGGCCGCCCGCGACGGCGCAGCCAGCCTTCGACGCCGTTTCCGCCCCGCCGCGCACGATCTCCGCTATGGCCGAGGGCGGCAGGTCAGGCGGGAACGCCGCCAGGTTGAGGGCTAGGATGGGCTCGCCTCCGGTAGCGTACACGTCGGACATGGCGTTGGCCGCCGCTATCGCGCCGAAATCGTACGGATCGTCCACTATCGGCGTGAAGAAATCGGCCGTGAAAATAATGCATGTGTCGTCGTCGATCCGGTACACCGCGGCGTCGTCGCCCTCGTCCAGCCCGGAAATAAGGGATGACGCGCGCTGTTCCGGCACGAGACCGGCTAAAGGACGCAGAACCTGCGCCAGGGCCTCGGGGCCCATTTTCGCCGCTCACCCGGCAGCGGAGCACAACGACGTCAGCCTGATGCCGTCCTTATCCATCATCCCTCCTTTCCGGCGAATTACCCACTCGATGGGTATATACCGCGACATGCGAGCAAGCCTATCAGCGATTCGGCGGCTTGGCAAGCGCAAGCGCCGGATCCAACGTCGGACGAACGTATACACTCGCGTTGACAACGCCGTGGGCGTCCCGTAGTATGCAGACGACAGGGAAGCTGATGGGGTCTGGTGGCTCCCGCGGTCTTCAAAACCGTTGGCCGCGCCTCGCGCGGTGGTGGGTTCGATTCCCGCCTCTTCCGTATGGACATAAGCGAACGCGCATCGGGCATTCCACAGGTCGAGCGCCTCCTGGCCGACGACGAGATACGGGCGTTCTTTCCGCTCGTATCGCGACCCCTAGCCGCGCGCACGGTATCGGCCGCGCTGGCCGCCGAGCGCTCTCGCGCGCTCGCCGACCCGGCCTACCGAGCCGACCCGACGGTATGCCGGGCCTCGGTCCTATCGGCGCTCAGGGCGCTCGAGCTCAAGCGCTTGCGACCCGTCATGAACGGTACGGGCATCGTGCTCAACACGAACCTCGGCCGGTCCCCCGTGTCGGCCGAGGCCTGGGACGACGCGCGCGGCGCCAACGTCGGCTACGCCGCCGTCGAATACGACCTGGCGGCCGGAAAGCGCGGTAGTCGCGGCGGCCTCTGCGGCGAGCTGGCCGCGACGTTGGCCGGAGCCGAAGCCGCGCTCGTCGTCAACAACAACGCCGCGGGCGTCCTCCTCGCCCTGAGCGCCATCGCCAAGGGCCGCGACGTACTAGTAGCCAGGGGCGAGCAGGTACAGATAGGCGGCGGCTTCCGCGTGCCGGACGTGCTCGAGCTCGCTGGCGCCCGCTTCGTCGAGGTAGGCACCACGAACATCGTCGATACGGACGACTATCGTCGCGCCGTCGGCTCGGATACCGCCTGCGCCCTGATCGTGCACACGGCCAACTTCGCACTCCGAGGCTTCTGCTCGAAGCCAAGCCCCGCCGAGATCGTGACAGCGATGCCGGACGGCCTGCCGGTCATCGTCGACCAGGGCTCCGGCTGCTACTTCGACGGCCTTCCGGGCGAGGCGCGCGTCCGCTCCTACATCGATGCAGGCTGCGCCCTGGTCTGCTTCTCCGGAGACAAACTGCTCGGCGGCCCCCAGGCCGGCATCATCGCCGGCCGCGCCGACCTCATAGCGAAGCTCGCCAGGCATCCGCTGTACCGCGCCTTCAGGCCGGGCAAGACCGTCCTGTCGTTGCTCGAGCGCGTCCTCGTGGAGCGCCTCAACGGCGAGGGCGGCCCGGCTCAAGCGGCGGTATCCTATCCGACCGACGAACTCAAGAAGCTGGCCCGTAGGATACGAGGCAAGCTGCCCAAGGGTTGCGCCGTCATCGTCGATACCAAGGCGGCGGCCGGCGGCGGCTCCGGCCCCGACGAGGTCTTCGACTCCATCGGCCTGTCCATCGCCCCGCCGTCCAGCGCCGGCGCGTTGCTCGCCGCCCTGCGCAAGGCGCCGACGCCCCTCGTCGGCCTCGTCCGCGATGAGCGGGTCGTTATCGACATGATCACGCTGGTGGGCGAGGATCCCGCGGCCGTCACCGAGACGCTCCTCTGGGGCCTCGAGCGTAGCGCGTCGCTACGAGCCAGGGCCGACCGCCTGTCGGCCGCGACGCCCCCGAACGCGGGCCATCAGGCGTAGCGTCGTGCGGATCATCGGCACCGCCGGGCACGTGGACCACGGTAAGACCGCCCTGATCCGCGCGATGACCGGCATCGACGCGGATCGCCTGCCCGAGGAGAAGGCCCGCGGCATGACCACCGACCTCGGCTTCGCCTGGTACCGGGGTGGCGACGGCCTGGACATCGGCGTCGTCGACGTTCCCGGCCACGAGCGCTACCTGCGCAACATGGTCGCCGGCGCCTGGGGTCTGGACCTCGTCGTGCTCGTCGTCGCAGCCGACGACGGCTGGATGCCTCAGACCGGCCTCCACGCGGCCATCGTCGCCTCAATGGCCGAGGCGGCCGTCGTCATCGCCGTGACCAAGGCGGATGCCGTGGCGCCGGGACGAGCGGCCGCGGTCGCGCTCGAGGCCGAGGATCGGGCGACGGCTCTGTTCGGCGTCCGCCCGCCGTCCGTCGCGGTGTCCAGCGTCTCCGGCGATGGTATTACGGAACTCAAGTCGGCTATCGACAGCCGCCTGGCCTCCCTACCCCCGCTTGAGCCGATGGCCGCCAGGCTCTTCGTCGACCGGTCTTTCAGCCCTCGCGGCGGAGGCGTCGTGGTCACCGGCTCGCTATCGGGCGGCCCCGTCGGCGTCGGCGACGAGGTACTACGATGGCCGAGCGGCGATCGCCTCAGGGTTCGCGGCATCCAGAGCTACCGCGAGAGCGTGTCCAGCGCAGAGCCTAATTGCAGGGCGGCGCTATCCGTCGCCGCGCCAAAGGGGGGCTTCGCCCGCGGAGACCTCCTCGCCGCTCCAGGGGCCGCCGTGCTATCGGGAGACGAATTCATCGTACGGCTCCTTCCGCTACCCGGCTCGGGCTCGCTATCGGCGGTCGACGCCAAGGGTAAGCCAGCCCTGCGCCCCGGCGTGATGGTCGAGTTCGCCGTCGGTAGCGCCAGGCGCGACGCGGAGCTATGGCCCATAGGCGGCACGGGCTTCGCCCGGCTTACGCTGTCGGAGCCGGTCGCCTGCCCCCTCGGCACGCCGTTCGCGCTCCTGAGGCTCGGGGGCGCCGAGCTCATAGGCCGCGGCGTGGCTGTTCGCTCCGGGAAGACCAAGGTCGACGATAGGAAGGCGCTTTTGGCCGCGCTTCCGCGCGCCGCCGCCGCGGCAGACGCGATGACCGACGCCGGCTGGGGCATCCGCGGCGCCGTGGCCCTAGCCCTGGCTATCGAGACGCTAGTACGTGGCTGGGCGGCCGCTCCGGTAGGATTTCCAGCCAGAGCGGCTGAGGAGGCTGGGCTGGCCTCCGCCGGCCCGGGCGGCACGACCGCGCCTACTGGCAGGACCGCGCCTACTGGCACGACCGCGCCTACTGGCAGGACCGCGCCTACTGGCACGACCGCGCCTACTGGCAGGACCACCCTGTTCGACCCCGGCCGACTCTCGGCCTTCGGCAAAGCCGCGGCCGCGAAGGCCGGCGAGCCCGGGGGGCTCCAGCGGGCCATGGCGGAGTCGCTATTCGCCTCGGTATTCGGCGCCGGCAAGGCGGCTCCGGGACGCGCTCAAGCCGTCGAGGCCGCGATGGCCTCGCTCGAGGCGAGCGGCGCCGTCGTACGGAACGGCTCGGCTTGGTCGACGCCCGGGGCCGAGAAGCGTCTCACGCCGGCTGACTCCGCCTTGCTTGGCCGTCTCGAGGCGGCGGGCAAGGCGGGGCTCGAGCCGGGCAAGGACTGTCCCCAGACCGACGCACGCGGACTCAAGGCGCTCTGCTCGCTCGGCCTGGCCATGCCCCTCGACGGGGGAATCTTCTTCTCCAAGGCCGTCTACGACGCCTGCATGGTCGCCATACTCCGGGGCCTGGGCCCGGGCTGCCGTTTCTCGGTGCCGGAGGCCAAGGCGCGCTCGGGCCTCTCGCGGAAGTACATCCTGCCCCTGCTCAACCGCATGGAGTCACAGGGCCTGGTCAAGCGCTCGGGCGACGAGCGGGTCGTACTCAAGACGCCCTGATCGACTTGGGCGCCTTAGCCCGGAGTTCGCTTGCCTTTTTACATATTATTTTTACTATATTACATAAGACATCAATCAGCCATATGGAGGAGTCAGCATGAGCGTCATCAAGATACTGATAGGTTCAACCCGTCCGCATCGTTTCGGGCCTGCCTTCGCCTCGTGGATCGCCTCCGAGGCGACCGCCTACACCGAGGAGAATCCCGCCTCCCCGCGCTTCGAGCTCGTCGACCTGGCCGACCTCGGCCTTCCCTTGCTCGACGAAGCCATCCCCGCGAGCATGCGCAAGTACGAGCACGATCACACCAGACGCTGGTCCAAGGTCGTCGACGAGGCCGACGGCTTCCTGTTCCTGGTCCCGGAGTACAACCATGGCATTAGCGGAGCGCTTAAGAACGCCATCGACTACCTGTTCCACGAGTGGGGCCACAAGCCCGCGGCGTTCGCCAGCTACGGCGGAGGTGCCGGCGGCGCCAGAGCCGTGGAGCAATTGCGAGAAATCTGCGGCGAGCTCAAGGTCTACGACCTGCGCGAGTCGGTGCTCGTACCCAATTATTGGAACCAGCTCGACTCGAGCGGCTCCTTCGTACCGGACGAGGGCCAGAAGAAGGCCGCCCAGGCCATGCTCCACCAGCTGGCTTACTGGACCGACGCGATGAAGGCCCCGAGGGAGGCGCTCGCCGCGAAGGGCTAACGGTCCTCGTCGTCGACGAGGGCGTCGCTCTCGTAGGCGGCGACGCGGTCCGAGTCGCCTGAGCCCTGCTCGTCCACGGCCAGCAGGTTTCGGCCGGCCCAGGCTATCGCCCAGGCCCCGATCGGGGCCGTCAGCGCGATGCTCATGACGGCGACGGCGAGTATGGTCTCGCCCGGCGCCGTCGGCATGCCAGCGGCCGCCATCGCGGCGAGCGGGGCAGAACCGATGGCGGCCTGGACCGTGGCTTTCGGCAGGTAGCTGATGACGACGAATAGCTTCTCGCGCGTCGTCAGGCCGGCCCCCGCCGTACATAGCTGGGTTCCGATGGACCTGGACACGAGGGCTATCAGGATGAGGGCGACGCCGCCGAGGCCGGCGTCGGCGGCGGCCCTGAAGTTCACCTGGGCGCCGACCATCGAGAACAGGATGATCTCGGCGAAGACCCATATCTTGCCGAGCTTGGCCGACAGCTCGTGGGCCATGCTCTCCTTCTTCTCCAGGATGACGAAGCCTATGGCCATCACGGCGATCAATGCGGCGAAGGGCACGTCGAGCGCCTCCAGTCGGTCGCCGGCCTGGACGAGCAGGATGGACGCGCCGATCACGACGAGGGCGCGCTTCGTCGCCCGCGGGTTGAAGCGTTCGAAGAGCAGGTATAACGCGAGGCCGAGGGCCAATCCGACGGCGATACCGGAGATGATCGAAAGCGGTATGCCGAGGATCTTCCAGGCAACGTTGACCCTGCCTCCGGTATAGATGCCGACGAGGACGCTATACGCGACGATGACCGTCACGTCGTCGATGCTCGCCCCGGCCAGTACGAGGGTCGGGATACCCTTGGCCACGCCGCGGCGTTCCTGGTTGAAGCGGACCATCATCGGTACGACGACGGCCGGTGATACGGCCCCCAGCACGCAGCCGAGTATGGCCGACTCCATGATCGACAGCCCGAGCAGGCGCGGCCCGAGCGCGGTGACGGCCAGGGCCTCGCACAGGGCGGGCAGGAACGCCAGGAGCAAGGCCTGCTTCCCGACGCGGTGCAGGGTATTCCTGGACAGCTCGAAGCCGGCTCGCAGGAGGATGACGATCAGCGCTATCATCCTGAGGTCGGCGCCGATCGATAGGAGCGCTGGATCGATCAGATCCAGGACGGCTGGTCCGAGCACGGCGCCGGCGGCGAGCATGCCGATCAGGCCGGGGATCTTGAAGGCCTTGAACGCCCAATCGGCAAGCAGGCACAGGATGATGATTTCAGCGAGGCTTAGGGCCATGGATACTCCATCGATGGGGGTTCGGTAGGAGTCATCGGTACCGCCGGTCGGCGTACGGTTCTGACCGAGGGCCAGGGCGAACTCCATCGCCACGCGCACACGGTAACGATGCCGTAATCGTTCGTCAATATCGGGCACGGGCTCGCTTGACCCCGCCGAAGCGCGGGGCTAGACTGGCGAACCGAGGAGAGTCCAGTGCTCGAGCATATAGTCAGGACGAAGCCCGCTATCCAGGCCGCCGTCAAGGAACGCCTGGCCGCCTATGCGGCCGAGTACGCCGCAGTCTCAGGGGACTTCGGCGCGTCGACGGCCGCCAGGCTCGACGAATTCTCCTCGCGCGGCAAGATGCTGCGCGGTTGCCTCGTGCCCTTCGGCTACGAGCTGGCCGCCGGCCGGGAGCCGGCCGGCGACGACGGGCGCGCGACGATACTCGCCGGCGCCGCCATGGAGCTGTTTCAGTCCGGTCTGCTCGTCCATGACGACATCATGGACCGGGACCGGATCCGTCGCGGCGGGCCGACCGTGCATGCTGCCTACGAGGCCGAGCTCGAGCGGGGCCGCTACGCCGACCCGGGCCATAACGGCCAGTCGCTCGGCATCTGCTCGGGAGACGTGGCGTTCTTCGCCGCGTTCAGGATACTCTCGGAGCTGCCCGTCGGCGCGGAGGCGGCGCGGCGCGTCGTCGCCATAGCCGCCAGGGAGCTGTCCCTCGTCGGCGTGGCGCAGATGCAGGACGTGGCCAACGGCGCCATCAGGCCCGGCTCGGAGAACCCGTTCCGCGACGCGCCCTGCGAGCCGGACGAGGCCGGCGTGCTCGCGCTATACCGCTACAAGACCGGCCGCTATACCTTCAGCCTGCCGCTGGCCCTCGGCGCGGCCATTGCCGGAGCCGACGAGCAGACGAGCCAGGCGCTCGAGCGCGCCGGCGAGAGCCTCGGCGTCCTATTCCAGCTCAAGGACGACGAACTGGGCCTGTTCGCCGATGAGGACGAACTCGGAAAGCCCATCGGCGCCGACGTTCGGGAGGACAAGAAGACGCTCCTGCGCCTGTACCTGTTCGCGCTCGCTTCCGGCGACGAACGCGCCCGGCTCGAGTCCATGTTCGGGAACCCGTCCGCCGGCGCGGCCGAAATCGAGTACCTGCGCTCGATGGCGATCGGGCTGGGCGCACGCGAGCGGCTCGAGGCCGCGATGCGCCGCTACGCCGCCGTGGCCGAGACCCAGGCCGCCATCGTTCGCGCCACGACGTCTTCGGCCAGGGCCGCGTTCGACGAGCTGGTCAGGTACAGCCTGGAACGTCGTTCTTAGCCGAACGGCGTTCTAAGCCGAACGTCGTTCTTAGCCCGGGCAGCTACGGCTCCAGCTCCACCCGGTCCCGGCCGGCGTTTTTGGCCCGGTACAGCGCCCGGTCGGCCCTGGCCACCGTGTCGTCGAGCGTCTCGTCGGTGCCGACCATCGTCACGCCGAAGCTGGCGCGAACGGTACCGACCACCTCCATCGGCGTCGACCTGAGGGCCGACTGCAGGCGCTTGGCCGACTCGAGCGCCGCGTCGAGCGTGGCGTACGATATGAGCGCCACGAACTCCTCGCCTCCCCATCGGCACAGCGAATCCTCGGACCGGAGCGATTCCGAGAAGCGCCTGGAGGCTTCCTTGAGCACCTTGTCGCCTTCCTCGTGCCCGTAGTTGTCGTTGAGCGCCTTGAAATAGTCGAGGTCGGCCATGATTATCGCGCTGCCCTCTCCGTACCGCATCATCCTGGCCTTAGCCTCGGCATAGCGCTCGGCCAGGTAGCGACGGTTGCCCAGTCCGGTCAGCTGGTCGGTCTTGGAGATGTACTCCAGCTCGAGCGACTTGGAGTATTCCCGACGCCTGGACCTGCAGGTCCGTAGCCAGATCAGGGCCGACAGGAGGGCCATCAGCACGAAGTCGACGACAAAGGCGTTCATCACCGAAGGCGACAGCGCGCCATGCCCGTACACAAGGCTGACGGCGCCCGCCGCGGCCACGATCAGCGACGCGACCACCGAAAACGAGAATCGGTTCGGGATCAGGTACTGGGCGTTGATCACCAGCAGCACGCTGGCCGCCTGCAGGTACGGGTCCTGGTCGCGGTAGACGAACAGGGAGACGCAGAAGGCGGCGATGCCGGCGGCGGTCACGGCCCCGAGGGCGAGCTCGCGCCGCCCGAGCGGCTCGGACGACCGAACGAGCCGCGGGACGGCCACGGCCAGCGCGAAGAACAGCGCCCGGATCGAGAGGAGGGCGACTAAGGCCGCGTCGCGCGGCAGGGTAATATAGTCGAGCGCTCCGAAACCGAGGAAGACGACGCCCAGGAGCGGCACGACGAGGCTGACGCTCCGCCTATCGGAGTCGAGCTCGTAGACGCGGTAGGATCGTTCAAGCTCCCGTTCAACGAACCGGCCGACGCGTATGGCCGGCCTGCCGTCGGCTACTATTCCCATATAGCCGTACTGTATCATCGCGCGCCGCCAGGGTCTATCGCCCCCCTCAACGAACGCGGTCGTTTTCGCTATACTAGGCGCATGGCCACAGTCGACGACAAGAAGATCATCTATTCGATGTACCGCGTCTCCAAGAAGCACGGTACCAAGCAGGTCCTCAAGGACGTATCCATCAGCTATTACTACGGCGCCAAGATAGGCGTGATAGGACTGAACGGCTCGGGCAAGTCGAGCCTCCTACGCATCCTGTCCGGCGTCGATACCGAATTCGCCGGCGAGACCACGTGCGCGCCCGGCTACTCGATCGGCTTCCTCGAGCAGGAACCCCATCTGGAGCCGGGTAAAACCGTGCGCGAGGTCGTCTCCGAGGGCGTACAGGACGTCGTGGACGCCCTGGCCGAGTTCGAGGCCGTGAGCGAGGCCTTCGGCGACCCCGACGCCGACTTCGACAAGCTGGCCGACAAGCAGGCCAAGCTGCAGGAGAAGATCGAGGCCCTCGACGGCTGGAACCTCGACGCGCGCCTCGACCTGGCGATGGAGGCCTTGCGCTGCCCGCCGGCCGACCAGGTCGTCGACGTGCTATCCGGAGGAGAACGCCGACGCGTCGCGCTGTGCCGCCTCCTCCTCAAGAAGCCCGACATACTCCTCCTCGACGAGCCGACTAACCACCTGGACGCCGAGACGGTCGCGTGGCTCGAGCGCCATCTGCAGCAGTACGAGGGTACGGTCATCGCCGTCACCCACGACCGTTACTTCCTGGACAATGTGGCCGGCTGGATCCTGGAGCTCGACCGCGGCGAGGGCATCCCGTGGAAGGGCAACTACTCGAGCTGGCTCGACCAGAAGTCCAAGCAGCTCGAGCTCGAGGAGAAGGGCAACTCCGAGCGCGCCAAGACCCTGGAGAGGGAGCTCGAGTGGGTGCGGATGAGCCCGAAGGGCCGCCACGCGAAGAGCAAGGCGCGCATCGCCCAGTACGAGAAACTCCTGGCCGACGGAGAGCGCGAAAAGGTCAGAGATACGAAGCTCGTCATCACGCCCGGCCCGAGGCTCGGGCAGGTCGTCATCGAGGCCAAGGGCCTGGCCAAGTCGTTCGGCGACAAGTGCCTGTTCCAGGGCCTCGAGTTCACCGTCCCGCCGGGAGCCGTCGTCGGCATCATAGGGCCGAACGGCGCCGGCAAGACGACTCTGTTCAAGATGATAGCCGGCCTGGAACAGCCCGACGGAGGCTCCCTCAAACTCGGCGATACGGTCAAGTTGGCCTATGCCGACCAGATGCGCGCCGGCCTCGACCCCGATAAGACCGTCTGGCAACAGCTGTCCGGAGGCCTCGACATCATCAAGCTCGGCGGCGTCAAGGAAGTGAACTCCAGGGCCTACTGCTCTTGGTTCAACTTCTCCGGCGGCGACCAGCAGAAGAAGGTCGGCGTACTATCCGGCGGAGAGCGCAACCGACTTAACCTGGCGATGATGCTCAAGGAGGGCGCCAACGTGATCCTCCTCGACGAGCCGACGAACGACCTGGACGTCAACACGCTACGCGCCCTCGAGGAGGCCCTCGACGGTTTCGCGGGCTCGGCCCTCGTCGTCAGCCACGACCGCTGGTTCCTCGATCGCGTCTGCACCCATCTCCTGGCCTTCGAGGACGGCGAGGTGGTCTGGTACGACGGCAACTGGTCAGAGTACGCCGAGTACCGCCGCGAGAAGCTCGGCGGAGACGCCGACCGCCCGCACCGCTACGTCTACAGGAAGCTGGAAAGATAGGAAAAGCGGCCGCCGACCATCCGGCCCGCGGGCGGTCGGCGTCACGGATCAGCCGGTTCCGTTCCCTTGGCGGAACCGGTACGGCTGGCCGGAGGCCAGACGAGCCCGCACCGCTACGTGTACAGGAAGCTGGAAAGATACCATAGTCGGCCGCCGACCATCCGGCCCGCGGGCGGTCGGCGTTTCGGCAAGCCCGGCTTCGCGCGGGCTGAGCCTCCGTTCGAAACCGAACGGTATGGAGTGCCTGGGCCGGGTTGTTTACATAGAAACACATTGACTAATTAAACTTTCCGTTTAATTATTTAATAATGCACTCGGATACTACTCGTATTACCGCCATCGCCCAGGCTCCGAGGCGGCGCGACGATAGGCGCGAGGAACTCTTCGCCGCGGCCCTTCGGCAGTACGCCAAGCATGGCTACAAGCGAACCCGCGTCGAGGACATAGCCGCCGAGCTCGGTCTGACCAAGGGCGCGGTCTATTTCTACGCGAAGGGCAAGGAAGAGCTCTATCGCGAGGCCATATCATGGGCGCTCGGCGAGTGGTGCTCGGCCATAGAGCGGTCGGCCGCTCGCGCCTCCTCCTCCGTGGAGCGCGTATCGATACTATCACGATCGTCGTTCGCCTACGTCGAGGCTCATCACGACCTCCGCTCCGTCATAGCGCGCGATCCTTCCATCTTTAGCCTCGACCCGGCGTCGGACCGCTTCGCCTCGGTCAACGACCGCGCGCGCGGCCTGCTCGAGAGCGCTATTCGCTCGGGAGTGGCATCGGGCGAATTCAGGTCGACGATAGACCCCTCCGCCGCCTCGCGCTTCCTGTACCAGGTCTACATAACCTTCCTTATCAAGGCCTTCGCGCTCGGCGAGGGCGACGAGCTGGCCGCCCAATACGAAGCGGGCACCGATATCGCGCTCATGGGCCTTGCGGCCCGATAGATACGCTCTTCAAAGGAGAATCGAATGACCGAGGCTACGGTACGGGCCCTGACGGGCCTGCGAGACTTGACGACGATCCAGTGGTACGTGATTCCTATCCTGGCCGTCGTCTTTTACATCTACACGATCGAGATCAAAAAGGCGCGCGCGAGCGGCGACTGGAACGCCGTCATCGCCGGCGCGGCCGTCTTCGGCGCCGACTTCTTCAACGAGAGCTGGAACGGCTGGTTCATGGTCCTGTCGGGGAGGAGCGCCCTCTGGACCGCCCCCGGGCCGACAGCGCTCAGGACGATGGTAGGGTGGAACATAGAGATCATGTTCATGTTCTCGATCCTCGGCATCATCTGGTACCACGCGCTATCGGACGCCCGAAACAAGAGGATACTCGGGGTCGACGAGAAATGGTTCTTCGCTATCGGCTACTCTGTGGTCTGCGTCGTCATCGAGTGCGCCCTCAACGCCGGCGGACACCTGGTCTGGGACTATCGCTTCTGGGAACGGACGCTGATCGGCGTACCACTCATCTTCGTCATCGGCTACCTGTGGTTCTTCGCATGGGCCATCCTGGCCATCACGCGCGGTTCGACCAAGGGCAAGGCGACTATCGCGGCCGTTCCTTACGTCGCTGCGCTAGTCTTGAACGTGGCCGGCGCGGCTCTAGGCTTCAAGTACTGACCCGACCCTCGCGGTATTCCAGGCGTATGCCCGGCCCCGAGCCGTCATCGGGCTCGATGAAAGAGAGCCTGATCTCGGGCTCGGCGCTCCGTGCGACCCGGCCCGAGGCGATGGCGCGATAGACGACCCGCGCCTCGGGGTTCTCTCCCGGGGCGAGGCAGCGCGCCTCGACGACGACGCCGTCGCCAGGCTTGACGACCAAAGCCATCCTGCCGAGCGAGCCGAGGCTAGCCGCGACGTCGCTGACGAGTATGGCCACGAGCGGAGCCGCGTGCGGATCGATCGTCGGCTCGCCCCGATCCGTACGGAGCAGCCTACAATCGCAGCCGCGATGGTCCTCGTCGGCCGACTGGGCCGCCGAGCGGATCAGGCCCCAGGCATCGGCCCTGCCGCCGTCCCCGCCGTCGAGGAAGCAGTCGTTGGCTACCGTCAGAGCGCGTATTCTGCGCCGAGCGCGCTCCAGCGGCTCGTCGGGACCCTGGGCCCGACTGGTCGGCGGGCGCTCGTCGAGCGCCAGAAGGCTAGCGACGGTCTGCAGGTTATTCCTGACACGGTGCTGGAGTTCCCGGAGGAGCTCGTCCATCTCGCCGAGGGTCGATTCGAGCCTATCCTTGGTGCTATGGGACTCCTGGAGCTCGGCCGCCAGGCTGTCGGCCAGCCGGGCCTTATCCTCGAAGGCCGACGCCAGGCTACCCTGTAGGCGCCTGATGATGAACGACAGGGCGAGGCAGATGACGAGGAGGCTCGCGGCGATAATGCCGACGTTCCAGGGTGTGGCGCCTCGTCCGTCGGCGCCGACCCCAAGGGAGACAGCCCAGCCGATCATGATGGCCATCGTAGCCCCTATGGTCAGCGCCACGGCTCGTTTCCGGCCGAACAAGGCCGACAGCACCACGCCGACGAGCAGCCAGATGTAGCCAGCCCCGAGCGGCCCGGTAGATACGAGCACGACCGACCCGACGGCGAGGCAAGCCCCGACGAGGACGGTCAGCTTAGCCCTGTAGCCGACGCCCGGGATGAAGGCGACGGCCGCGACTGTGGCGTAGGCTATCGTATTGACCGCCACGACGGCCCAGAGGCTTTCGAGGAAACCGACGACCGTACCGGGCAGGTACGCCAGGACTCCCGCTACGGTAACGAAACGTAGGAGCGACGATAGGATCTTCTCATGCTCGGACGTCAGCTCATAGCTCACGCATGAAGAGTATTCGACTATCCAGCCCGCGTCAAATGGAGCTTTCCTGGA
>JAKQKE010000029.1 GCA_029560805.1 Spirochaetota bacterium | reverse complement strand
TCCGGCACGACGGGCAACTCCAAGGGCGTGATGCTGACGCACAAGAACCTGATGTCGAACGTGGTTGCCACCCGCTCGATCATCAGGCTGCACCGCGTCGACCGGCTCCTGTCGATACTGCCGATGGCCCACACCTACGAGTGCACGCTCGGCTTCCTGAACGGGATCACGCACGGCTCGTCGAACTGGTACCTGGATAGGCCCCCTGTCGCCTCGGCGCTGCTCCCGGCCCTCAAGCGGGTCAGGCCGACCATAATGCTGACGGTGCCGCTGATCATCGAGAAGGTCTACCGCTCGAGCGTGCTGCCTACCCTGCAGAAGATGAAGGCCTATAGGCACGAGCGGCTACGGCCCGTCCTTCACCTGCTCGCCGGGATAAAGCTCAAGAAGACCTTCGGCGGGCGCCTGCGCTTCTTCGGCATCGGCGGCTCGGCGGTCGCCCCGGACGTCGAGGCCTTCCTGGCGGACGCCCGCTTCCCCTACGCCATCGGCTACGGGCTCACCGAGACGGCGCCGCTGATCGCCGGCTCGGCGCCGTTCCATACCACGCTGCGCTCGACCGGCCCGGCCCTGCGTGGCGTCGAGCTGCGCCTCGCCGACCCCAAGCCCGATACCGGCGAGGGCGAGATCCAGGCCCGCGGCCCCAACGTGATGCGAGGCTATTACAAGGACCCGGAGCGCACGGCCGAGGTGATGACCGACGACGGATGGTTCCGTACCGGCGACCTCGGCGCCTTCGACGCGAAGGGCCGCCTGTTCATCAAGGGCCGCCTCAAGACGATGATACTCGGCGCCTCGGGCGAGAACATCTACCCCGAGGAGATCGAGGCCATGTTCAACAAGGCCGCGCCCGTCGCGGAGTCCCTGGTCGTGCCCGACGGGCACGGGCTGACCGCCCTCGTCCAGCTCAAGGACGAGGTCATCGCCGAGCTCAAGGCCAAGGCCCAGGACAGGATCGAGGACTTCGAGATGGCCGCCGAGGAGTTGCTCGAGTTCGTCCGCAAGGAGGTCAACCAGGGGCTGGCCGCGTTCAGCAAGGTCTCCAAGGTCAAGCTGCACCGCGAGCCGTTCGAGAAGACGCCGACGCAGAAGATCAAGCGCTTCCTATACACCCTCAAGGGCCCGGCGGCGGAGGCGACGAACCGGGAGTAGCGCCGACGGCCGGCCGCGGCACCCGGGTCGGTATTTTTATGCGCGCCATACGGATACGGGCCGTCCCTTGACCACGCCGGCGGGCGATGCTATACCGCAGTTACGGTCGGGCGTACGTCGCCGGCCCCGCGCGCGACGCTCGGATCGCGCGCTCGCCCATGCATAGCCATAGGAGGAA
>JAKQKE010000016.1 GCA_029560805.1 Spirochaetota bacterium | reverse complement strand
CTCGGACGGGGCGGGCGAGGGGCTCGAGGCCGGCGTGGCCGCGGGACTGGCCGAGCTGGAGCAGCGCTACGGTTTCTCGTCGACCCTGTCGAACCAGAGGACGAGGCGCGCCGAGATAGCGGATTTGTCTGTCGACTTCGACCCCGAGGTGCTCGAGTACGCCCTCCTGCCATGCCCTGACGGCCCCGGCTGGGGCGTCAACGTGAACGCGGCAATGCTCGCAGGCGCCGGAGGGCTCCTCGTGTCGTGCGACGACGACGTGTTCTGCCGGCCGGCCCGACCGGCTAAAGCGAACGATTCCGACGACCCGCGCTTCTCCATGTCTACCGAGTATCACGTCGGCGAGCTAGATTACCACGATAGCCGTGAATCACTCCTGTCGTCGATGCGCCTCGTCGACGTGGACATCGTCGGCCGATACCGGGCGGTATTAGGGATGAGCGCCGGGGAACTGGCGGGCGATGGCGCGTGGCGGGACGACGACGCGCCGGTCATGGTAGCGAGCCCGGGCATGTACGGCGACTCGGCGATGGGCGGCTCCCGCACCGCGCTGTCGCTCGTCGGGGCGGCCAGGGAGCGCCTGATGGCCGGCCCCTACGAGCGGCTACGCTTGTCGCGCGAGCTAGTCCGCGTAGCGCCGCGCCCGACCCTGTCGCCCGGTACCCAGCTGATCATGACGCAGACGGGCTTCGACGACCGCTCGCCGCCGCCGCCCTTCCTGCCCTTCGGACGCAACCCCGACGGCCTCTGCGCCGTGCTGACGCGCCTCGTCTATCCGGCCAGCCTGACGGCCTACCTTGACTTCGGCCTCCTCCACGCGCCGCCCGAGCCGCGCGTCGCCGTCCGCGCCGACCTGACGTCGTATCGCGTCAACCTGGCCGAGCTCGTCATGGCGCTCGCGATAGCCAATCGCCCGGCGGCCTCGGTCGCCGACCCGGCCGAGCGCTTCAGGCGTATCGCCGCGGCCCTCGTCGACGCGGCCGCCTTTGGTAACTCCGCCCTCGTGGACGCCCTGCACGGATCCTGGGCGCCCCAGCTCGGCCGCTACGTCGAGCGTCTCGAGGTCATGCTCGATACCCACGACCGCGAGCCGGCCGCGTGGGCCGCCGACGTCGGCGAGCATATCGACGCGGTCAACGCCCTGCTCCGCGAACCGAGCGCCCTCTTCGGCGCGGCCGGTTGCGGCCTATCCATAGACGGCGTCCGCCGCCACCTACGCCTGTACGGAACGCTGCTCGCTTGCTGGCCCGAGTTGCACGCGCGACATGCCGCCCCTGAGAAGTAACACGACACGCCGCCCCACACGCGCCGCCGTTAACCCGCGAGCGTAGCGATGCCGTCGTTAACCTGCGAGCGTAGCGATGCCGTCGTTAACC